>NZ_JALNTS010000009.1:0-243448 GCF_023161725.1 Vibrio sp. 1CM24A | reverse complement strand
TTACCTAAGTAATAACGTTTTGATATTCATCAACGAGTGCCCACACAGATTGATAGGTTTAAATTGTTAAAGAGCTTCTCTTCGTTGTGACTTGCATCACTTCGGAAGAGGCGGCCATTCTAGCGATTTAATTCTCAGTGTCAAACACTTATTTGGAATTAATTCCTACTTTCTAAAAGTAGAAGCGAATCATCGCTTAAAGCTAGTTGCCTTACTAACATTCCTCGCTGAAGCCTTGTGGCGTCTGCCGTGTCAGTGAGGCGGCATTATAGAGATGCCGCTCATATTGGCAAGCAATAAATGCGTTTTTTATTGAAAAAAGAGGTTAAGCGAAGATATTTCAACCAAGGGCTTATTTATACCATTTTCACCCCAAGTTTCGAACAAATTACCCACAACGACCTGTGGATAACTACTCTCCACTATCAAAAAAGTAAGATAAACGAGCCCTAGGGTTTAGATACTCTCGAACTTGTTCAGGTAATTTGCTTGGATGAACGGCATTAACGATTTTGATCTCTTTAATAAAGAGGTCAATGATCGGGGCTTGGGTTCTTGGCACGCTAGGATCATAGATAAGTACATTTGGATAAAGCATATGTTTAGCGTTAACGGATATCACAATCCCAATCGAATCATTTGAGAGCTGTACTACGGTTCCTGGGGGGTAGACTCCCATGAACTTAACCAACAGCCCCAAGTTACCTTGGCTATATAGATGCTTGCAGCTCTTATATAAGTGGGACAGTGCCAAATACGGGATCATTTGTTGAGATTGCGCTTTACCATGGCAAAGGTTATCAAATGCATTAGCCACAGAGACTATCTTGGCAAATTCATCAATCTCATGTTCTTTTAAGCCCTCGGGGTAACCAGAACCATCATTCATCTCATGATGTTGAGCGATCACCTTTTTAGCACTTTCAGGAAAGTCATCAATTGCCGATACAATATCTGCACCGTATTTAGTATGAAGCTTCAGGTAGTTCTCTTCGGGCACCGTTAGTGCACTCTGCTTTCTTAATATCGCAGCTGGTATTTTGATCTTGCCTATATCATGGAACATTGCCGCGAAAGAGAGAGCTTTCAATTGCTGCGTATCGTAGCCTTTGGCCTTACCTATCATCAGTGCAACAACCGAAACGTTCAGTGTATGAAAGTAGAGGTCTTCAAAATCCGCTTTAGCATTCATAAGATGCAAGGTGACGTTATCATCGCTCACTAGGGTCTCAACGATATCATCAACAAGAGCCTTAACCTCCCCCACCGCATCTAAAGGTCTGTTACGGATCTTGGTCATCACAGAGCGCATTCGAGCAAGCGAGCGTTCAAACTCTCTCTCACAATGACTCACCCTGCGGCGGTAAGAGCTAAGGGTTTCGATACGCTCATGCTTATCTTTCCACATTCTTTCCGTTTCAAGGCTTACCTGTGAATCAATATCGATTTCTTGTTCACCTACGTGATTAACAGGTAAAGGTGAGGTATCACTTTGACTCAGGTTTATATAGACGTGCTTAATACCAAGATGTCGAATTATTTTTACTTGAGCGTCATCTTTGATTTTAAAGCTGTTGAATAAAAATGGGTGTTCATTCCATTTTACGGGGAGTCGTATATGCAGACCGGGCTGAATGCGATCTACGGTAATCTTTATGCTGCCCATTTTTATATATAATATTGATGATTAATCTCTATTTATAATTCTAATAAAACCAAGCAGCAATTTCACTATCCAATTTCACAGGTTCAACTTAAAGAGTCGCAGTGCACCATCCAGCGTATACCGAATTTATCTTCTACTTTTCCAAATCGAGCCCCCCAAAAAGTATCTGCGAGTGGAGTCATTATCCGCCCTCCCTTCATGAGCTTTTCAAAGATTTGTTCTTGAGTCGCGGTATCTTCAGTCACAAGAGAAAGAGCGAGATTGTTGCCTTCGAGTTCTTTTGCCTTAACACCATCAGACATCATCAGCTTCATACCAAACGCTTCGAACTCAGCATGCATAACCCAATCAGGTTGAGCTCCCTCTATTACCTGTGGTGCATCACTAAAAAGTTGCTTAGATAAAACCACACCACCAAAACACTTATGATAAAAATCCAGTGCTTCACTACAACGACCATCAAAAAATAAGTAAGGGGTTACTGTCAGCATATCTCTCTCCTCTGTTAGTCCTTTAAACATAGACAATAGAAGAGAGAATGACAGGTAACATCATGATTTAAGATAATTAATTCATATCAGATCGAATAGCGAAGGGAAATTATGGGATTTAGGAATGAAACATCAAGATCTGTCTGATTGGACAGGCATTCCTGCCGCCACCGCGAAGGCAAAGCTTCCTATATCCCAAATACAACAAAGCCCCGACCATTTCTGATCAGGGCTTTATCTAAATATGGTACCGGTAGGCGACTTGACTGGGCTTGCATCCAAGCCGAGACGCTGGATTTAAAATTCACAAACGACCAAAACGACGAAAGGTCGCTATAAAAGCGACCTTTCTATATATGGTACCGGTAGGCGGACTGATTGGACAGGCATTCCTGCCGCCACCGAGAAGGCAACGCTTCCTATATCCCAGATACAACAAAGCCCCGACTTTCGTCGAGGCTTTGTCATTTAAATATGGTACCGGTAGGCGGACTTGAACCGCCACGCCCGAAGGCAACGGATTTTGAATCCGTCGTGTATACCAATTTCACCATACCGGCATTATCTTGGGGCATTGCCCTTTCGATGTTTGGCATTATACGTATGCGAACTGATGTGGCAAGTATAAAAACTTGAATTCATGTGTGTTTGCCGATAATTTCGCCACTAAGTCATAAGCTGTGCGTCATGTCTCTTTTCAGGCTAAGCCTTAAACTATATTCTGACGCCTCAATTTTTAAAGAAGTAATAACACATGACATCAACAAACACTCTGCCACCAGCAGGAGTCATGCGCCGATTTGGTGCCTTGTTCTACGACGCTCTGATCGTAATCGCTATTGAAATGTTGGCGGCTGGCGTCATTGTCGCTCTACTGCACGCACTCATGGCTCTCGGCATTTTTAACCACAGCGGATATGCCGATGTTAGTGACTTCTTAACCAACCATCCGATTTGGAGCCCTGCATATACCTTTTACTTAGTGGCCGTTTGGGTATATTTCTTCGTGTTTTTCTGGACTCGAGCTGGTCAAACTCTCGGTATGAGAGCTTGGAAGCTGCGCGTTCAAAACAAAGATGGCTCGGCTATCACAGTAACTCAGGCGCTAATTCGTTTAGGTACTTCAGGTTTTGGACTGGCAAACCTATGTGTTCCATTCGATCCTGAAAAACGTGGCTTTCACGATATCTGGGCAAAGACCGAAGTCGTTGTGTTACCACAAGCACGATAGCGTGATTTAAGTTAGCTCCAATCAAGATCAAAAAAGGAAGGCGTTATGCCTTCCTTTTTTATATTTACAATTTCCGCCTCAAGAGCATGATGGCAATTCCGAGGAACACGACGCTCGGGGCTATTGCGCCAAAGGCGGGCGGTATTTGATAAACCAAACTCACCGGGCCAAAGAACTCACTGGATATATAGAAGGTAAAGCCGGCAATAACACCTGACAGAATCCTCGCACCCATGGTCACACTACGCAAAGGACCAAAGATAAACGACAGTGCCATCAACATCATAACCGCGATCGAAATTGGCTGAGTTATCTTTCTCCACAGCGCCAATTCATAGCGTGATGCGTCTTGCTCTGACGCCTTCAGGTAAGAAACATAATCATACAACCCACTTAACGATAGCTCTTCTGGTTTAACCGTTACTATCGCCAACTTGTCTGGAGCTAATGATGTTTCCCAAGAGTAAGTCGGTAGGCTTTCTTTGGTAATTTGAAGCTCATTTTCAAAAGACGTGATCTCTACATCCTTCATCGTCCACACGTTGTCTCCAACGTAATCAACTTCGTCAGAATAAATAGCGGTCTTAAGTGCCTTGTTTTCATCAAAGCGCCACATGTTCATGCCATATAGCTTCTGGTCATCGATTTTGACAATAAAAATGAAGTCATTGGCATCACGAGCCCAAACACCACTTTGCGTCGAAATAATATTACCACCAGCAATCGAGATGGTTCTTAAATCACGAGCCATTTTCTGCGCTTGCGGTGCACCCCACTGACCAAGCAATGTCACCACGATCATCAGTGGAATAGCCGTTTTAAGTACCGATAGGCCGATATCCAACTTAGAGAAACCAGCTGCCTGCATAACTACAAGTTCGGAACTTGCAGCAAGCATACCAAGTCCAATCAACGCGCCAAGCAATGCTGCCATTGGAAAGAACATTTCGATATCACGAGGGATACTCAGTAAAACAAAGTACAGCGCTTGTAATAGATCGTATGTACCACGGCCAACTTTTCTTAGCTGTTCTACATATTTGATGATCCCAGAGAGACCAACAAACGTCACCAATACCAGTGACGTCGTTGCGATGATAGTTCTGCCTATATATAAATCGAGAATCTTAAACACGGCTTAAGCCAACCTCTTATTCTTGAATTTTTCTTTCAAACGCCTTACTGGCACGCTATCCATAAAGTTTGCACCAATCGCGACAAATAACAATAACGCATTGATTGGCCACATGCCGATTACCGCAGGAATGCTCCCCTCTTCAATTGAAGACTTAGTTGCACTGATTGCTAAGAAATAGGTGAGATAAATCAGTATTGCAGGGCCAATTTTCGCAAAACGACCTTGTCGAGGGTTTACCGCAGACAGTGGCACGACAAGCATGGTCAACAATGGAATACAAAGTACCAAAGAAATACGCCACTGCAACTCTGCTTTCGCACTGTTGTTTGAGTTACCAATCAGTTCAAGCGTAGGGATCGCTTCCCAGTCTCGACCTTTCTTCTCAACTTCACGCTGACCAATCAGGCCTTCGTATTCTTCAAAGTGCGTCACCCTGTAGTCAAGACGAGTCGGAATGCCTTCATGACGAGTACCATCGTACATTACGATCACTTGGCGACCATCACTGAGCTCTTTTACATCGCCCGACTTCGAGAACATCACACTTGGCAGTACAGAATCACGCGGACGCATTTGAGCTACGAACACGTTTTCTAACTTATTACCGTCGATATCATCGATAAACACAACAGAAGAGCCATCCGGCGTACCTTCAAATTTACCTTTTGGTAGCAAATCAACGCTGTTCTCTGCAGCTACTTCTTCATACATTTGTTCAACTTTGTCCTGCGACCAAGGAGATAACCAAAATGAGTTAAAGGCTGCAACAGATGCCGTAATCAAAGCGAGGTAAAGCGCAGATTGGATCAGGAATTTATTACCGATACCGGTGGCGTTCATGACCACTATTTCACTTTCAGCGTAAAGGCGGCCAAAAGTAAGCAAAATACCAATATAGATACTGAGTGGAAGCATCAATAGGCCCATCGCTGGCATATTTAAGCCAACAATCGACAATATAAGACTCGCAGGGATATCACCATCAGAGGCGTCCGCTAAAACACTGATGAATTTTTGGCTGAGAAACACGAGAAAGAGAACAAAAAAGATCGCAAATTGGCTCTTGATTGTCTCGCGGATCAAATATCTAACAATAATCACGCTCAAATTACCTATACAAAACTTGTTTTTTTGATTGAATCACTATAATTTCCCGTTGAACCTTTTATTTTTTTAAATTTTTAGCTAAGTGTTAGCGTTCTTCTTTAAGGTTAGTTCCATTATAGGATCCAACAAGTAAGAACCCATTATCTAACATTTAGTTCGATTTGTCTTCAGGATGTAGGAGTACGCATGGAGTTCAGTGTAAAAAGTGGCAGCCCAGAGAAACAGCGCAGCGCATGTATCGTTGTCGGTGTATTCGAACCGCGCCGCCTTTCTCCAGTAGCCGAGCAATTAGATAAGATTAGCGATGGCTACATTAGTTCACTGCTTCGTCGCGGTGATCTAGAGGGTAAACCTGGCCAGATGCTACTACTGCATCAAGTACCTGGTGTACTTTCAGAACGTGTTCTACTGGTAGGCTGTGGTAAAGAACGTGAGCTAGGCGAACGTCAATACAAAGAAATTATCCAAAAAACCATCAGCACACTAAACGAAACAGGTTCTATGGAAGCAGTATGTTTCCTTACAGAACTTCACGTTAAAGGTCGCGACACTTATTGGAAAGTTCGCCAAGCAGTAGAAGCGACTAAAGATGGTCTTTACACATTTGACCAATTCAAGAGCAACAAACCAGAGACTCGTCGCCCACTACGTAAATTGGTATTCAACGTACCAACCCGTCGCGAATTGAGCCTGGGTGAGAAAGCAATCTCTCACGGCCTTGCTATTGCTTCAGGTGTAAAAGCGTCTAAAGATCTAGGCAACATGCCACCAAACATCGCAAACCCTGCTTACCTTGCTTCTCAAGCTCGTCGTTTAGCCGACGATTACGAGACAGTGAAGACTAAGATCATTGGCGAAGAAGAGATGGAAAAACTGGGTATGACATCATACCTAGCCGTTGGCCGTGGCTCTAAAAATGAATCTATGATGTCTATCATGGAATACAAAGGCGCTCCGGATCCAGATGCGAAGCCGATTGTATTAGTAGGTAAAGGTCTGACTTTCGATTCAGGCGGCATCTCGCTTAAGCCTGGTGAAGGCATGGATGAGATGAAGTACGACATGTGTGGTGCGGCGTCTGTATTCGGTACAATGAAAGCACTGGCTAAGCTTAACCTGCCTATTAACGTGGTTGGTATCCTAGCAGGTTGTGAAAACATGCCGGGCAGCAATGCTTACCGTCCAGGTGATATCCTAACGACAATGTCAGGCCAAACGGTTGAAGTACTCAACACTGATGCTGAAGGTCGCTTGGTTCTATGTGATGCTCTAACTTACGTTGAGCGTTTTGAACCTGACTGTGTTGTCGATGTTGCTACGCTAACTGGCGCATGTGTTATCGCTCTAGGTCACCACATCAGTGGCGTTCTATCGAACCACAACCCACTTTCTCACGAACTTGTTAATGCTTCTGAGCAAGCAAGTGACCGTGCATGGCGTCTACCTATGGCAGACGAGTACCATGAGCAACTAAACAGCCCATTCGCTGATATGGCGAACATCGGTGGCCGTCCTGGCGGCACAATTACTGCTGGTTGCTTCCTGTCTAAATTCACTAAGAAGTACCACTGGGCACACATCGACAGTGCTGGTACAGCTTGGAAGTCAGGCGCAGCGAAAGGCTCGACAGGTCGTCCTGTCTCAATGCTAGTCCAATTCTTATTGAACCGCAGCGGCCAAGAGACTGAAGAGCAATCTTCAAAATAATAAGAAGGGCCTACGGGCCCTTTTTTAATAAGCGCTATTTGTTAGACCCTGTTAACCAAGTAACATTGATATCCACGATTTTAAGTTCGAGTATTAAGTATGCAGACTGCTACATTTTACATTGTGCCTTCAGACAGCCGGCAAGCCAGCGAAGATGGTTTTGCTCACTATGTGCTGTTTCTTGCTCAGCACTTTGCAAAACAAGGCGCTAAACTTTATCTCAACTGTAATGACAAAGAGCATGCCGAGCGTATTGCTGAAGTTTTCTGGCAAGTCGAACCCTGTGATTTTATTGCGCACAACTTGGTTGGCGAAGGCCCGAAGTATTCAACCAACATCGAAATTGGCTATCAAGGCGTAAAACATAATTGGAATCGTCAGCTAGTAATTAATCTGGCCGATAATCATACAACCTTTGCGAACGCCTTTGCTCAGGTGATAGACTTCGTCCCTTGCGAAGAAAAAGCTAAGCAACTCGCTCGAGAAAGGTATAAAATTTACCGTCAGGCTGGATATCAGCTACAAACTATCGAGATTCAACATCCATAGTCAAACCTCATAGTTAAAGCTATCTTTGGATTTAGATTCAAGAAGCTTCACTTATGAAGTTTGACCACGATTAACCATTCACAGTATCCGTTTAAGAGCACTATGGAAAAGACATACAACCCAACATCAATCGAACAAGCTCTGTATAAGACTTGGGAAGAGAAAGGCTACTTTAAGCCACACGGTGACACATCAAAAGAAGCTTACAGCATCATGATCCCGCCACCGAACGTCACTGGCAGCCTACACATGGGTCACGCGTTCCAAGATACGATCATGGATACGCTTATCCGTGCTCAACGTATGAAAGGCAAAAACACGCTTTGGCAAGTGGGTACTGACCACGCTGGTATCGCAACTCAAATGGTTGTTGAGCGTAAGATTGCTGCTGAAGAAGGCAAAACAAAACACGACTACGGCCGTGAAGCTTTCATCGACAAGATCTGGGAATGGAAAGGCGAATCAGGTGGCACGATCACTCAACAACTTCGTCGTCTTGGTGCATCTGTAGATTGGGATCGTGAACGATTCACTATGGATGACGGCCTATCGGCTGCGACTCAAGAAGTGTTTGTTCGTCTATACGAAGAAGACCTAATCTACCGTGGTAAGCGTCTAGTAAACTGGGATCCTAAACTGCACACTGCAATCTCGGATCTTGAAGTTGAAAACAAAGACAAAAAAGGTTTCATGTGGCACTTCCGCTACCCGTTAGCGAACGGCGTTAAAACGGCTGATGGTAAAGACTACATCGTTGTTGCGACTACTCGTCCAGAAACCATGCTTGGCGATACTGGTGTTGCTGTTAACCCAGAAGATCCTCGTTACAAAGATCTTATCGGCAAAGAAATCCTACTTCCTGTTGTAAACCGTCTTATCCCTATCGTAGGCGATGAGCACGCAGACATGGAAAAAGGCACGGGTTGTGTGAAGATTACTCCAGCTCATGACTTTAACGATTACGAAGTGGGTAAGCGCAACAACCTACCGATGATCAACATCCTAACGTTCAATGCTGATATCCGAGATGCGGCTGAAGTCTTCACAACGAACGGCGAAGAAAGCGATGTTTACTCAACGGACATCCCTGCTAAGTACCAAGGCATGGAGCGTTTTGCTGCACGTAAAGCTATCGTTGCTGAATTCGATGAGCTTGGGCTTCTTGAAGAGATCAAAGATCACGACCTAACTGTCCCTTACGGCGACCGTGGTGGCGTGGTTATCGAACCAATGCTGACTGACCAATGGTACGTGCGCACAGCACCTCTTGCAGAGCCTGCAGTTAAAGCCGTTGAAGATGGCCAAATCCAATTCGTACCTAAACAGTACGAAAACATGTACTTCGCGTGGATGCGTGACGTGCAAGACTGGTGTATCTCTCGTCAACTTTGGTGGGGCCACCGTATCCCAGCATGGTACGACAACGATGGTAAAGTTTACGTAGGTCGCACTGAAGAAGAAGTTCGTGAAAAGAACAACCTAGCGCCTGTTGTTGTGCTTAAGCAAGACGACGACGTACTGGATACTTGGTTCTCTTCTGCACTTTGGACGTTCGGCACACAAGGCTGGCCTGAAGATACTGAAGCACTGAAAACATTCCACCCATCTGAAGTACTAGTATCTGGTTTTGATATTATCTTCTTCTGGGTTGCTCGTATGATCATGATGACCATGCACTTTGTGAAAGACGAAGATGGCAAAGCTCAAGTACCTTTCAAAACTGTTTACATGACGGGTCTTATCCGTGATGAAAACGGCGACAAGATGTCTAAGTCGAAAGGTAACGTACTTGACCCAATCGACATGATTGACGGCATCGGCCTTGAAGAGCTAGTAGAGAAGCGTTGTGGCAACATGATGCAACCTAAACTGGCTGCTAAGATCGAAAAAGCGACACGTAAGACTTTCGAAAACGGTATCGAACCATACGGTACTGATGCGCTACGTTTCACTCTTGCTGCTATGGCTTCAACGGGCCGTGACATCAACTGGGACATGAAGCGTCTTGAAGGTTACCGTAACTTCTGTAACAAGCTATGGAACGCAAGCCGTTACGTACTAATGAACACAGAAGAACACGACTGTGGCATGACACTGTCTGTAGAAGACCGTGCAAACATGGAATTCTCTCTAGCAGACAAGTGGATTGAATCTCAGTTTGAAGTTGCAGCGAAAGAGTTTAACGCTCATCTAGACAACTACCGTCTAGACATGGCAGCAAACACGCTTTACGAATTCATCTGGAACCAATTCTGTGACTGGTACTTAGAGCTAACTAAACCTGTTCTTTGGAAGGGTACTGAAGCTCAACAACAAGCGACTCGTTACACGCTTATCACGGTTCTTGAGAAGACTCTGCGTCTTGCTCACCCTGTTCTTCCTTACATCACGGAATCTATCTGGCAGAGCGTTAAGCCGCTAGTAGATGGTGTTGAAGGCGAGACGATCATGACTCAAGCGCTTCCTCAGTTTAATGAAGCTAACTTCAATGCTGAGATTGTTGACGACATCGAATGGGTTAAGACTTTCATCACCGCTATCCGTAACCTACGTGCGGAATACGACATTGCACCAAGCCAAGGCTTAGAAGTAATGATTAAAGTAGCGGATGAGAAAGATGCAGCTCGTATCGAAGCAAACAAGATCGTCCTGACTTCTCTAGCTAAGCTAGACGATATTAAAGTTCTTGCGGACGGCGAAGAGACTCCAGCTTGTGCAACTAAACTGGTTGGCAAATCTGAGCTAATGATCCCAATGGCGGGTCTTATCGACAAAGATGCTGAGCTTGCTCGTCTAGATAAAGAAGTCGCTAAGACTCACGGCGAGATTAAGCGTATCGAAGGTAAGCTAGGTAACGAAGGTTTCGTTGCTAAAGCACCAGAAGCAGTTATCGCGAAAGAGCGTGAAAAGCTTGAAGGCTACAAGGAAACTCTTGTTAAGCTTGAAGAGCAAAAAGCGACAATCGCTGCGCTTTAAAACCGAGTGAACGAGAAGGCTTCGAACTTCTCGCTCTAAATAGAAAGGTTGGTCTTGGTGACCAGCCTTTTTTATACCTCTGATTCCAATATTCCAATGCTTCTCACTCTAGCCTCACTGATTGATAGGTTTCATCTATCAAATTAATCTCTACTTCCCATTATACTTAATGATAATAATTCTCAATAATAGACCTATCGAAACAACACAACGATTGAGTAATTATCATGAAAAAGACACTAACCTTTGCTGCATTACATTTTACTATCGCATTTAGTGTCGCTTACGTACTAACAGGCGACATCTTAATTGGTAGCTTAATCGCTATGATTGAGCCCTCTGTGAATACTGTTGCCTTCTATTTTCATGAAAAGGCGTGGGCTCAAGTTCCTGCTCTTAAAGCTCGTCAGTGGATGACCAAATTAAAAACAGCAAGCTTTGCTACCATCCACTTTAGTGTTGCCTTTACCGTGGTCTACTTGTTGACTGGAGATGCTTTCATCGGCGGTGTGATGGCCTTGCTAGAGCCAACTTTAAATACCGTTGCTTACTACTTCCACGAGAAAGTCTGGTTACGAAAAGCTGAAAGCCAAACACTACAAGCTCAGTTTTGCTTACATCAACACGCTTAATTTAAAGCTCACTGAACGATTGAAGCAACCCGTTTCGAATAACAAAATTCAGCTTACCATTGACAAAGTTGCGCACCGCAATTAAATTAATTGCGGTGCGCAACTTTATTTCTTAGTTCAAAGGTAGGTAGTTATGAATTCTCAACAGTTAAGAGACTATTCTCGTCAAACGGTTCGTTTACTTGGCATGCTTGATAAGCAGTGTGGCGATGTCGACCTCACTCCAGTCCAGGCTCATACTCTTGGTGAAATCCAGTTGCAGCCAATCACCATCAACCAATTGGCGCAGCAACTCAACGTAGATAAATCCAATGCTAGCCGCACTGTCACGGGTCTGATCAAGCTTGGTTTAGTTGAGAGCCTAGAGAACCCAACAGACAAGCGTAGCCAATTAGTCGCCCTGACCACTCAAGGTGTTGATGCGTTATCTCAACTCGACCAGCAGCAAAGCATCTTCTTTGAAAAAGTACTTTCGGCACTCAATGACAACGAACAACAACTGCTTAAACAAGGACTTGAGAGTTACTTAAAAGGGTTAACGAAAGCATGTCAAGCCGATGAGTTTGTATTACGCCCACTCACAGAATCAGATAACCAACAATTGGCAGAAGTCATTCGCCAAGTTTCGGCTGAGCATGGGCTTACAGAAGATAAGGGTTATGGCGTGGCTGACCCAACACTCGATGATATGTATTCTGTCTATAGCCAAGCGAATGCAATGTACTGGGTTATCGAACACAACGGAAAGATCGTCGGAGGCGGTGGCTTTGCCCCTCTAGCAGGTAAACCCGATGTGTGTGAGCTACAAAAGATGTACTTCTTACCGCAAACTCGAGGGCATGGCCTAGCCAAGCGAATTGTTGCTTTGAGCTTAAAGCAAGCCAAGCAACTTGGGTATCAACACATGTATTTAGAAACGACGGAATGCTTAGGTGCTGCGGTCAAACTCTATGAGAAGCTTGGGTTTGAGCATCTTGAGTCAGCTTGGGGAGAAACAGGCCACGACGCTTGTGAGGTTGTCATGGCCAAGTCGTTATAAGCAGAATGCGCCGCTATAGCGAAAGAAGATAGCGCTAAAATATACGGAGTTAACGTAGAAAGTTACTGACGCAAGAGGTTGGGTTCAAGGCAACAAAAGAACTCTCTTCTTGCCCATCAAGTACCACTTCTAATGGGTATAGATGCTTAGGGTTAGGATTCTCAATATCAAAAATGATAGGCGCCTCAACCTGGAACACAACACCAGTATGTTCAGCGCGCACATCGATCGGCATTACGAGAGTCATACCATTAAACTTGATGGATGCCGATACTAACCCCGCCTTTAGCGTTTGATAGATAACATCCACTTTAAACTCACAGCCACCACCGTGGTGCCAGATCTGCTCTGTGACAACTTGCTCTAGCTTGACGTTTCGAACGAACTGCAGGTATGGCACTTGCCAAATCCCAATGCGTGAATCAGATTTAGCGATAGCCTGTGAAGAGATAGACGGATCCATATCCTCTTCAAGCAATAAGCTCTCCTCTTCTTCAAGGAAAAGGATTTCGAAACGGTTTCGGCCGGACTGCATATAAGGACGGATATCTTTACGGTATTCAGCTTGGCTACCATCACAATCAAACACAGCCACACCATTAAGTCGAACTTCAGCAAAGTAATCGACCCCGGCCATCACCAACTCAACAAATGGACACGCCAACATAGCGTCATCCACTTCGATGTCATGCATCAGGTGCCACTCTTGCTCTGCAATTTCATTTTCACTCAAGCTATCAGGGAGCTTTGAGCTTAACGGAGCCGGAAAGGTGATGTCATCTTGTGGGATAGAGAGATCCGTCAGTGGCGAAATTTGCCAAAGACCATCGAGAAGCAACCGCATATCATTCCTTGAGCTAGATCAATTTTGACCGCATTATAATGAATGAATGCATATAAAGACATTTATTTTTCTGAGGGTAAAAAAATGCCAGCTCGAGGCTGGCATTTTTTAAAATTGGGAAAGAATTACTCTTCGCCTTCATCATCTTCGTCTGGGTAGATAGCATCTTCACCTTCGTAGTAAGTGCCCCAACCGTCGTAGATAATGTCAAACTTCTCTGCAAGGTTTACAAGCTTCTCAACTTGCTCATCAATCGCTTCTGCATTCAGAGTACATTGCATCGTTGCATCACAACAAAGTAGCTTATTGCCATCTTCGTCTTCTGTCTCTTCAGCTTCAAGCACTTCAAAGCCCATTTTGAATGCTTCAACAACCGCTTTCTCAAGCACATCGAAATCTTCAGCAAATAGGTGATGCTCGATATCGTATAGAGCTTCAGGATCGCTACCATCTTCAATTAATGCTGTAATGATGTCGCGAGTCTCTTCCTTTTGAAATTCAATTAATTCCGCTACTGATAGATATTCATCTTCGTGAGACATGTGTCTGCTCCAGAGTGTTGACTATGAAAAGATCAAATTTGATTGCCACGAAATATGGCACGGATCGTCCAGAAAAGCCACCCAGATCAGGCCTAGAAAGGTAAGTTTATCGCGAGATCGCAGAGCCAATATCAATTCAAAAGTGAAATCAAAATCACAGAAACAAATTTTCAACATTTTATTAACTGGCTCGTATTTTAGCATTTCGTTTTTGTGGCCACTTTAGAGCTTATTGAATAAAACTTGCGTGATTAGTCACGTTAGGTGCATACGCTAAACCGCTTTTGGGGTGCATAAATCCTCAGCTTGTTATCAAAAAGTGCATAATAGTGAATAAAAAATCACGATTAATAAGCAAAATTCAATTCTAACAAGCCACAAATTGAGCATAGATCCTCAAAAACGTTGTTCCGTTCGATAGCCAGTTAGTTGGAATTTAATCTGTATAAACTTAAAAATTGCAGGTTTTATGACCAATTATTAGCCAAATACCTTGTATTAACTCAATCTACAAAACTTGCATATTACGGACAAGCTTGTCATAAATAGACGCTGGATTAATAGTAAGGATGCAAAATGAGTAAGCTGTACGTTGGCTCCGAAGTCGGTCAATTGAGACGAGTTCTCCTAAATAGACCAGAAAGAGCACTCACCCACCTCACCCCTTCAAACTGTCATGATCTTCTATTTGATGATGTACTTGCCGTTGAAGCCGCTGGTGAAGAACATGATGCCTTTGCAGAAACGCTGCGCAGCCAAGACGTAGAAGTGCTATTGCTGCATGACCTGCTAGTAGAAACGCTTGCCGTATCTCAGGCTCGTGAGTGGTTGCTGAATACTCAAATCTCAGATTTCCGTTATGGCCCGACTTTCGCCCGTGACTTAAGAAACTACCTTGCTCAAATGGATAATGAGCATCTAGCAACGATCTTACTCGGTGGTCTGGCTTACTCTGAGCTTCCTATCAAATCATCATCGATGCTGCCTAAAATGCATCGACCACTCGATTTCGTTATCGAGCCACTGCCTAACCACCTATTTACGCGAGATACCTCTTGCTGGGTTTATGGTGGTGTATCGCTTAACCCGATGATGAAGCCTGCACGTCAACGTGAAACGAACCACCTGCGTGCTATCTACCGCTGGCACCCAGTGTTCGCCGGTCAAGATTTCATTAAGTACTTTGGTGATGAAGACCTTCACTACGACAACGCTAACATTGAAGGCGGTGACGTACTGGTTATCGGTAAAGGTGCGGTACTGGTTGGTATTTCAGAGCGTACTAAACCACAAGGTGTCGAAAACCTAGCGGCTAGCTTATTTAGATCAGGCCAAGCTACCGAAGTGATTGCGATCGATCTACCAAAACACCGCTCTTGTATGCACCTTGATACGGTGATGACACACATGGATATCGACACGTTCTCTGTCTATCCAGAGATCGTGCGTAAAGACCTAGACACTTGGCGCTTAACGCCAAAAGAAAATGGCGAAATGCGTGTCGAGAAAGCTGAAAACTACCTGTCAGCGATTGAAGGCGCGCTAGGCCTTGATCAACTGAAGATCATCACAACCGGCGGTGATAACTACGAAGCTGAGCGTGAACAGTGGAATGACGCAAACAACGTACTGACAGTGAAACCAGGTACCGTGATTGGTTATGAACGTAATGTTTACACCAATGAGAAATACGACAAAGCGGGTATCGAAGTTCTAACGATTCCTGGCAACGAGCTAGGCCGTGGTCGTGGCGGCGCGCGCTGTATGAGTTGCCCTATCGAAAGAGATGGTATCTAAGTCAAAGAGCTCAGTTAAACAGACTCAATAATCTTATCTAGGCCAGTATTCATTTACTGGCCTTTTTTATCAAATCAATAAAATAAATATTCACAAATATAGCATTTTTATGTTTAACTAAGTTCTTCATTGATTCTATATACGCAAGGAGCGAGAGATGGCCTTTAATCTTCGCAATCGTAACTTTCTAAAACTTCTCGACTTTACTCCTAAAGAGATTCAGTTTTTACTCGACCTGTCTGCTGACCTAAAAAAAGCTAAGTATGCAGGTACGGAACAGAAGAAACTCAACGGCAAAAACATTGCTTTGATCTTCGAGAAAGCATCAACTCGAACACGATGTGCGTTTGAAGTGGCCGCCTTTGATCAAGGTGCTCAAGTCTCTTACCTTGGCCCCTCTGGTTCTCAGATTGGTCAAAAAGAATCAATGAAAGATACGGCGCGTGTATTAGGGCGTATGTACGATGGCATCGAATATCGTGGTTTTGGCCAAAGTATCGTTGAAGACTTAGGCGCTTATGCGGGCGTGCCGGTTTGGAACGGCTTAACCGATGAGTTCCACCCTACTCAGATCTTGGCTGATTTCCTCACTATGCTTGAGCATGGTCGCGGAAAACATCTGCACCAAATCAGCTTTGCTTACCTAGGCGATGCACGCAATAACATGGGTAACTCTCTGTTAGTCGGTGCCGCGAAGATGGGCATGGATATTCGCCTTGTCGCGCCTAAAGCGTTCTGGCCAGAAGAGCAGCTTGTCGAAGAGTGCCAAGCTATCGCGCAAAGCACAGGTGCCAAAATCACTCTAACAGAAGACGTTGCTGAAGGCGTGAAAGGTTGTGATTTCCTATACACCGATGTTTGGGTTTCAATGGGTGAAGCCCCTGAAGCTTGGGACGAACGTGTAGCGGTAATGAAACCATACCAAGTGAATATGGAAGTTATTAAGCTCACTGGTAACCCTCAAGTGAAATTCATGCACTGCTTACCTGCTTTCCACAACAATGAAACCGTAATCGGCCAGCAAGTCGCAGACAAGTATGGAATGAACGGTTTAGAAGTCACTGACGAAGTCTTTGAATCGGATTACTCAATTGTGTTTGATGAAGCTGAAAATCGCATGCATACCATCAAAGCGGTAATGGTTGCGACACTGGGTCAATAGCGAATACTGAAAGTAAACAAAAGCTTGATGTAATCGCTTGCGCTCACAAATTGAAAGCGTATAATTCTCGGCAATTTGTCTGAGAGTAGTGAAAATGACGCCAAGCAATGTTGTGATAAAACATAATGATATTGTGATAACACATAATAAAATTGTGAAAACACCAAATATTGCTCGTAAGCTAAGATGCTTACCAGGCCGTCTATTCTGCTTTTCAGCACTTTTTTAAAGCCTCCCATTATGGGGGGCTTTTTTATGGCCAATACATTATTGTGGGGAAGAAGATCATGGCGAATTCGCTCTATCAAAAGCACATCATCTCAATTCCAGAGCTTTCTCGTGAAGAGCTAGAATTAATTGTTCAAACGGCAGGTCAGCTAAAGGCTGAACCAAACCCAGAACTCATCAAGAACAAAGTTGTTGCCAGCTGCTTCTTCGAACCTTCTACGCGAACTCGTCTCTCTTTTGAAACTGCGATTCAACGCATCGGTGGTGATGTGATTGGTTTCGACAGTGGTGGTAACACTTCTTTGGCAAAGAAAGGCGAAACGCTAGCGGACTCGGTACAGGTTATCTCTTCATACGTTGACGCTTACGTGATGCGTCACCCTCAAGAAGGCGCAGCGCGTCTGGCTTCTGAGTTCTCAAATGGTGTACCTGTTATTAACGCAGGTGACGGCGCAAACCAACACCCAACACAAACGTTATTAGACCTATTCTCTATAGCTGAGACACAAGGCCGCCTCGACAACCTAAACGTTGCATTCGTTGGTGACCTTAAGTACGGCCGTACGGTTCACTCGTTGACGCAAGCACTAGCGAAATTCGACAACATCTGTTTCTACTTCGTGGCTCCAGAAGCTCTAGCGATGCCTGACTACATTTGCGAAGAGCTTGATGAAGCGGGCATCAAGTACCAACTATTGACGGACATGGAAGATGTGATTCCTGAGCTAGATGTCTTGTACATGACTCGAGTTCAAAAAGAGCGCTTCGATGAGTCAGAATACGCGCACATCAAATCCGCATACATCCTGACCGCTTCGATGCTGGAAAATGCACGCGATAACTTGAAGGTTCTGCACCCTCTTCCTCGCGTTGATGAAATTACTGTTGATGTCGATAAAACACCTTACGCTTACTACTTCCAGCAAGCAGAGAATGGTGTTTACGCCCGTGAAGCACTGCTAGCCCTTGTTCTTAACGAAACGCTGTAGAGGAGAGATATCATGTCTAAAGAGACTCAATTAAAAGTTGAAGCAATCAGAAACGGTACTGTTATCGACCATATCCCAGCCAATATCGGGATCAAGGTGCTAAAACTGTTCGACATGCACAACTCTCATCAGCGCGTGACGATTGGCCTAAATCTGCCGTCTTCTGCACTAGGCGGAAAAGATCTGCTCAAGATTGAGAATGTGTTTATCACAGAAGAACAGGCGAGCAAGCTGGCACTTTATGCGCCTCACGCAACCGTGAATCAAATCGAAGATTACGAAGTGGTTAAGAAGCTACCACTAGAACTTCCTGAGCAAATCAACGATGTGTTCGAGTGTCCAAATACCAACTGCATTACTCACAATGAACCGGTTGAAAGCAGCTTTAAGATCTTTGAAAAGAAAGAAGATATTCGATTGAAGTGTAAGTATTGCGAAAAAGTCTTCTCTCGCGAGATCGTGACAGAAAGATAACGTCATACGGCAAAGAAGACCGAATGTAAAAACTATCAAATACCTCGCCTGTGCGGGGTATTTTGCGCTTTACCTATCCAAAGTTTGAAGGCACACTGAAAATTGATTTTTATCTAATAACTGATGGAATAAACCAATGACTAAAGTACTTCACACAGAATCTGCTCCAGCTGCAATCGGCCCATACGTACAAGGCGTTGACCTTGGCAACATGGTACTGACTTCTGGTCAAATCCCAGTAAACCCAGCAACTGGTGAAGTATCTGCTGATATCGCAGAGCAAGCTCGCCAATCTCTAGACAACGTTCAAGCGGTTGTTGAAGCTTCAGGCCTGACTGTAAAAGACATCGTAAAACTAACGGTATTCGTTAAAGACCTAAACGACTTCGGCACAGTAAACGAGGTGTACGGCAAATTCTTCGATGAGCACGGCGTTGCAAACTACCCTGCACGTTCATGTGTTGAAGTAGCTCGTCTACCAAAAGATGTTGGTATCGAGATCGAAGCTATTGCGGTTCGCAAATAGGTTTTAATATCTACAATAAACGGTTTCTAGTAAACGAATAAGGCATAATGCTGAGCGTTTATCAGATACAAAAAAAGGTTGCCCTGTTGGCAACCTTTTTTATTGTTCATCGTTTCGCTTAGATAATTACTTTTTATTAAGCTCAACCACTTCTTTGTCTAACTCTTCAAGCTTAGCAGCCATCTGCTCACGAGCTAGGTTAGCCAGTTCACGAACATTAGACTTGTCGTAACCTTCAGTGCTGATTGGTGGCAACATTTCAACAATCACATGACCATTGTTCCAACGGTTTAGCTTCACGCCACCGGTTGAGCTACACACGATAGGGATGATAGGCAAGCCAGCACCAATCGCAGCATGGAATGCACCTGTTTTGAATGGCAGCAGACCACGGCCACGAGAACGAGTGCCCTCAGGGAACATCCAAACTGAAACATCGCTCTCTTTTAAACTCGTCACGACCTGATCAATCGTACCTACCGCTTTGCTGCGGTTAGCACGGTCAATTAGGATGTTACCCGTCAACCAGTAAAGCTGACCAAATAACGGCATCCACACTAGGCTTTTCTTACCAACCGTCACCACTTTTGGCGTTACCGCAGATGAAATCGTGAATAGATCCCAGCTGTTTTGGTGATTCGCTACATAAACATGTTGGCCGCGAGAGTAGGCATCTTCTGGGATGCGAAGCTCTAACTTCATGCCGAAGATCTTCGACATTCGACCGAAATAACGGCCAAAAGTAAATACGTGTTTTGGATTGCGTGGACTTAATAGGCAGTAACCACAACCAAATACAAACATAAGAATCGCAAATATCGCCACTGCGAAAATACGTAATATTGCTATCATTTTGTTCCTCACCGACCGCCAAGTTGATTCATCTATTCGCGCAAAAATGAGCAATAGATTTACTTGCGGTAAATACAACTATAAAAAAGCCGAAACCAAGGTTCCGACTTTTATGTTTTCATCTTACTGATTCATGAACCCACTAACCTAGGTTAGCTCGACTCACGAAATCGTGTAATGTTTGCGCCTAAGGCTGACAATTTATCTTCAATCTTATCGTAGCCACGATCGATGTGATAAATACGGTCAACGATGGTTTCGCCTTGAGCGATACAGCCAGCAATCACAAGGCTCGCAGATGCGCGAAGGTCCGTTGCCATTACTTGAGCGCCGCTCAGTTTTTCCGTTTCACCACAGATAGCCGTGTTGCCTTCGATTTCGGCTTTTGCACCCATTCGCTGTAACTCAGGAATGTGCATAAAGCGGTTTTCAAAGATAGTCTCAGTGATAACACCACTGCCCTTCGCCATCATGTTAAGCAGAGTAAACTGTGCTTGCATGTCGGTTGGGAAGCCAGGGTGGGGTGCTGTTACGATTTTCACCGCTTTCAGTTCACGACCCGTCATATCAAGGCTGATCCAGTCTTCGCCCGTTTCAACCTTCGCACCCGCTTCTTCAAGCTTCGCTAAGGCAGCTTCAAGAAGATGAGCGTTGGTGTTGTGACAAACCACTTTACCGCCAGAAACAGCAGCAGCAACCAGGAAAGTACCTGTTTCAATACGGTCAGCAACCACAGAGTGTTGGCCACCACCAAGACGTTCAACGCCTTCGATAGTAATCGTATCTGTACCTGCGCCAGAAATTTTAGCACCCAGTTTGTTTAGGAAGTCAGCCGTATCAACAATCTCAGGCTCACGCGCTGAGTTATCGAGTACTGTTGTTCCTTCCGCTAGCGTTGCTGCACACATGATAGTAATGGTGGCACCCACACTTACTTTATCCATCACGATGTGCGCGCCTTTCAGACGGCCATCAACACTTGCTTTCACATAACCATCTTCCAACTTAATGGTCGCACCTAGTTGCTCTAGGCCGTGGATATGCAGATCAACAGGTCGAGCACCAATTGCACAACCGCCTGGAAGTGACACTTGGCCTTCACCAAAACGAGCGACTAGAGGACCTAAAGCCCAAATAGAAGCACGCATTGTTTTCACTAAATCGTAAGGCGCACAAAATTCATTAATTTCGCTGCCATCAACATGAACACTACCATTACGTGATACTTTTGCGCCTAAACGCTTAAGCAGTTCCATCGTAGTATCGATGTCGCGTAGGTGAGGAACGTTACTTACTTCTACTGGCTCTTCAGCAAGAATTGAAGCAAATAAGATAGGTAGCGCTGCATTTTTTGCGCCTGAGATCGTCACTTCACCGCTTAGCGGCTTATCCGATCCAATAACTCGAAACTTTTCCATCATAAACCTTAAAGTGACATCAGTTTCTTATCACGTTCCCACTCTTCCGGCGTGAAAGCCTTAATAGAAAGAGCATGGATGTCATTGCGTTGAATGTATTCCATTAGTGGGCCGTAGATTAGTTGCTGCTTCTTAACTCGATTCATGCCGTCAAAACATGGATCAACCGCAACAACTTCGTAATGACTGCCTTCACCTTTCACGAAAATTTCCTGAAGGTTCAGTGCTTCTGCTAATAATTCTTGTACTTTTGTGCTGTCCACAAATAGCTCCTGCCTAATTTTTTATGTGTTCTGCCATCATTGGCTGGATATTGCTCAATTGGAACAACGTTCGTAATTGTTCTGGCACGAAACTGAGCATTATATGACAGTTTTGATTTTTTGCATGCTCTAATAAGTGAATTAGCATCACCATTCCTGCTGAATCGACTCGATTTATATGGCTAAGGTCAATTTCAACGCTCGATTCCGTCGTTTGCCACTTTTCCAATATACGCCAGATTGCAGGGACACTGTCTCGGTCTAAATCACCAAGCAGCTGATACTCTTTAGAGCTTAGTGCTTGCCATTGAGAATGGCTCATTATTTGTTACTCTCAAAACGAATTGGTTGTGCGGCTAATTTCTCTAGTTCGTCAGCAACTTGTAAGATGCCTTCTTGACGAATCTTAGTATTCCACTCCGATTGCTTGCTCGACAACAAGCTAATACCTTCGGCAACCATATCAAATGCTTTCCACTCGCCAGATTTCTTGTCTTTGCGAAGCTTAAATTCAAGCTTAATGTTTGGTCGCGGTGTATCGATGATGTCGACCTTGATACTGGTAATGCGGCTATCCGCTTTGATTTTTGGTTCTGGACCAAATTCAATCGTCTGATCCGTGTATTGAGTCAGCACTTGGGCATAAGAAGAAACCAGGTATTTACGGAACGCATCGATAAACACGCCCACGTCTTTTCTATCCGCGCCTTTCAAGTTTGGTCCAAGTAACTTAAGAGCTGCATATTGTGCATTCACATAAGGCATCAACTCTTCTTCCACGATGACCTTCAATAATTCAGGATCTTGGTGGATGTTGTCTTGTTCACTCTTCAAACGCTCAAATGCCACTTCGGCAACTTGAGTCATCATCTGGTAAGGCTGAGTACGGTCAATCGATTCTGCAGCAAAGGCTTGGGTAGAGATAAGCAATGCCATTGCCGCCATAAACATTGATTTCAAGTAACCAATAGCTTTTAAATGACTAATATCTTTTAAATAACTAATAGTTTTCAACATCATCTTATTCCTTAGCTTCGCTGTCATTAGAACCACCAACGCTATACAGCACTTGGCCAATCAAATCTTCTAGTACTAATGCTGACTTGGTGTCTTCAATTGAATCACCATCGACCAACATCTCTTCATCATCAAAAATGAAGCCTGGAACCAGACTAATGTACTGCTCACCAATTAAGCCAGATGTTAAAATTTGAGCACTAGAGGTATCTGGAAATTGTGAGTATTTCCCGTCAATAGACAGTTCAACGACAGGAAGGTAGCTCTCGGTATCAAGCTCAATGCTTTTAACTCGTCCAACAACGACGCCACCCACCTTCACTGGAGAACGAACTTTTAGGCTGCCAATGTTGTCAAAGGTCGCTTTTAGATTGTAAGTATGGTTCGAACCTATGCCTTTTACGTCAGCGACTTGAAAGATCATGATTAAGATTGCGCAAATTCCGGCAATAACAAAGGTGCCGACCCATAATTCTAATTTTCGAGTTTGTTGCATGATTAATTCCCAAACATCAATGCGGTAAGAACAAAATCTAGCCCTAGTACCGCTAGAGAAGAGTGCACTACAGTGCGTGTGGTTGCCTGACTGATACCTTCTGAAGTCGGTACTGCGTCATAACCATTGAAAAGTGCGATCCAAGTTACGGTGATAGCGAAGACCATACATTTGATCATGCTGTTACCAATATCTCGGCCAAGTTCTACTGAAGACTGCATCGCAGACCAGAAACTACCGTGATCAATACCTTTCCAATCAACACCAACTAGTTGACCGCCCCAAATACCTACCGCCATAAAGATCATAGCAAGCAATGGCATTGAGATAAGCCCGGCCCAAAGACGTGGTGCAATAATGCGTTTAAGAGGGTCAACGGCCATCATCTCAAGGCTTGAGATCTGCTCTGTTGCTTTCATTAAACCAATCTCTGCCGTGAGTGCTGAACCGGCTCGACCTGCAAATAATAACGCAGTCACCACAGGCCCCAACTCACGTAACAGTGAAAGCGCGACCATTTGGCCAAGGTTTCCCTCAGCGCCGTAGTCAATTAACACGACATAGCCCTGTAGACTCAGCACCATGCCGATGAACAAACCCGAAACTAAAATAATAGCCAATGACTGAACGCCAACGCTATAAAGTTGTTTTACTAATAAAGGGAAGTTTTTTAGTCGCGGGATGCCAAACAAAGCTCCAAATAACATCAGGCTTGCTCGACCAAATGACTCACAGATCGCAAGTGTACGCTTACCGACACCCGCAATAGTTTTAGCAATCATATTAAAACAAATCCTTTTCTAAGCTCTTCGCAGGGAATCTAAATGGTACTGGGCCATCGGCTTCACCTTGCAAAAATTGCTGCACTCTCGGATCGCTATTGTTGTACAACTCATCAGGTGACCCAGACGCAATGATCTTGCTATCCGCCATGAGGTAAACCCAATCAGCAATACTCATCACCTCAGGCACATCGTGAGAAACGACAATAGAGGTTAAACCTAGGGCTTGATTGAGATTTCGTATCAATTCAACCAATACGCCCATGGTGATGGGGTCTTGGCCAACAAACGGCTCATCGTACATGATAAGTTCTGGATCCAACGCGATCGCACGAGCCAACGCTGCTCTCCTCGCCATACCGCCAGACAACTCACTCGGCATTAATTGCGCTGCCCCTCGTAATCCTACCGCTTCAAGCTTAAGTAATACGATGGTACGAATGAATTTTTCATTAAGTTCCGTGTGCTCTCGCAGCGGAAAAGCCACATTATCAAAGACATTGAGATCCGTAAAAAGCGCACCCGATTGGAATAGCATGCTCATTTTCTTACGTGCTTGATACAGCTTTCGACGTGATAATGCAGGGATGTTGTCGCCATCAAACCAAATTTCGCCTTCATCTGGCGGCAGTTGCCCACCGATCAAACGCAGTAAAGTCGTTTTGCCGATCCCAGACGGCCCCATGATTGCGGTTATCTTGCCTTGAGGCACCTCTAAACTGATGTCATCAAAGATAACGCGCTCACCGCGTGAGAAGCTGAGGTTCTTAACTTTCACAAGCTCAGTGTTCAACATATTTTTGTTGTTTCCTTGCTTTAAAAAACGCCAATTATGGCTGCAATAATAATGAGTCTACTTTAGAATTAAAAGCACTGTTCAATTAATTCATATTAAACAGGAATCGATGCAGGGATTTGAAAGCATTAGAAAATTATCTATTGAGCTCTCTTTCTTGCCTGCTAACTGGTAATTAATTTGCCGAGTGACTTCCCTTTTATCTAGCAACAGGTCAAAATTAGCGGTTAATTCTCCGTTTTTTATTAATTTTTTAGGAATCATCATGCTTGAAGCGATTGCGTTTCTTATTATCGGTCTAGGTTTTTTGGTGTGGAGTGCAGATAAGCTGGTTTACGGCGCCGCTGCTCTTGCTCGCAACTTCGGTATCTCACCACTAGTTATCGGTATGACGATCTTAGCAATGGGATCTTCGGCTCCTGAAATGATGGTTTCTGCGACAGCGGCCCTTGATGGCAAAACAGATACCGCTGTAGGTAACGTATTAGGTTCAAACATCGCCAACATTGCGCTTATTTTAGGTATTACTGCCCTAATCAAGCCGCTATCGATTAGCTCTGGCGTGATTCGCCGTGAACTACCATTAATGATTGGTGTCACTTTATTAGCTGGCGCACTGCTTTGGGATAACCATTTAGGTTTCTATGAAGGTGTGTTGTTGTTTGTTCTTTTCGCCGCTTTCTTATTTGCCATGCTGCAAATCAGCCGTAGTGAGAAAAAGAACGGTGATGCCTTCCTTGACGAGCAAGAATCAGAAATCCCAGAGGGCGTAAGTAACCCTAAAGCCGCAATGTGGGTCGTGATTGGCCTGATCATCCTGCCTTTGGCTGCTGATATGCTGGTAGATAACGCTGTAATCATCGCTAAATACTTCGGCATGAGCGATCTTGTCATTGGTCTAACTATCATAGCCGTAGGCACTAGCTTGCCAGAGCTTGCGGCATCACTTGCCGGCGTTATGAAGGGTGAAGATGATATGGCTGTAGGTAATATCATTGGTTCAAACGTATTCAACATCCTTGCTGTTATGGGTATCCCGGGCATCCTGAACCCTTCTATCTTGAGCGAGTTCGCTATGGGTCGTGACTTCTGGGTAATGCTAGGCGTATCGCTACTGCTTGTTGTGATGGCACTAGGAAAATCTCGTAGTGTGAATCGTATTGAAGGCGGCGTGTTAATTGTGACGTTCGTGGCCTACCAAGCTTACCTACTAATGAACATGTCGGCTTAATTGTTGATTTAACTTCCCGTACTTGGAGTATTTGATGTCTCAGCCATTTGATTACCGCAGCGTTGCAAAACAAGTTTTGGAAACCGAAGTTGCAGGTCTCACTCAATTAGACCAATATTTTAATGATGATTTTTGTAAAGCTTGCGACCTTATCCTGAACAACAAAGGCAAAGTCGTTGTGATGGGCATGGGTAAATCAGGCCACATTGGCAACAAAATCGCAGCCACATTGGCAAGTACCGGCACATCGGCTTTCTTTGTTCACCCAGGTGAAGCAGCGCATGGCGACTTAGGCATGATCGAACCTGGCGATATTGTGATTGCAATATCCAACTCAGGCGAATCGGGAGAAATCCTCAGCCTGTTCCCGGTATTAAAGCGTTTGAACATCAAGATCATCAGCATGACAGGTAAGCCAGCATCGAACATGGCGACCTTGTCTGATATCCATTTACAAATTTCAGTACCGGAAGAGGCTTGTCCTCTGGGCTTAGCACCAACAACCAGCACCACAGCGACTTTGGTCATGGGTGATGCATTAGCCGTTGCACTTTTACAGGCTCGAGGCTTCACCGCTCAAGACTTTGCACTGTCTCATCCAGGTGGTGCTTTAGGTCGTCAACTGCTGTTAAAACTGGACGACATCATGCACACAGGTGACGCACTCCCTGTTGTGGCACCGGATGCGCTAGTTCGAGACGCTCTATTAGAGATCTCTCAGAAAGGCTTAGGCATGACAGCAATCGTTGGTGAAGATGGCCAAATGGCCGGTATTTTTACCGATGGTGATTTACGCCGTATCTTAGACAAACGCGTTGATATCCATAACACGCAGATCGGTGATGTAATGACGCTAAACCCGACGGTAGCCGAGCCAAACATGCTCGCAGTTGAGGGCTTAAACTTGATGCAAGCGAAGAGCATCAATGGCCTGATGTTATGCCAAGAAGGTAAATTAGTCGGAGCGTTAAACATGCATGACTTACTGAAAGCAGGAGTAATGTAATGACACAGACAGTCGAAACTCTATACGGCACTGTTAACTCAGATGTATTTGCAATCGCAAAAGAGATCAAATTGCTGATTTGCGATGTCGATGGTGTCTTCTCTGATGGTCGCATCTACATGGGCAACAACGGTGAAGAGCTGAAAACCTTCCACACTCGTGACGGTTACGGCATAAAATCACTGATGAACGCTGGTATTGAAATCGCGATCATCACGGGTCGCAAATCTCAAATTGTTGAGAATCGTATGACCGCTCTAGGCATTAAGCTGATTTATCAAGGTCAAGACGATAAGGTTAAGGCATACCAAGATATTTGCGATAAGCTTTCTGTAAATCCTGAAAATACAGGTTACATCGGAGACGATCTGATTGACTGGCCTGTAATGGAAAAAGTTGGCTTGAAGGTCTGTGTGGCAGATGGTCACCCGCTACTTGCAAAGCGTGCAAACTACGTGACAACCATTAAAGGTGGTCATGGCGCAGTACGCGAAGTCTGCGACCTGATTTTACAAGCAAGAAATGAACTCGACGTGCATAAAGGTTTAAGCATATGAGTTTTACTCGTATTATCTATTTAATACTCATATTTATTGCCTCTTGGTCGACCTATTACCTGTACGACAAAGAGCAAACATCAACGATACAAGTGGCTCCCAATTTGGAGCTGCCCGCGTTTAGTGGCAAAAGCCTGAACAACATTAGCTACGACGAAAGCGGTATTCGCAGCTATCAGGTTGAATCGACGTATTTAGAACACTACTCAGTGGTTGGCGATACGCACTTTCAAAACCCAGTTCTTTCGGTATTCCGTGAAGGGCACACGATTGAATGGCAAGTCACCGCTGATCGCGCGATTATGGATAAGAATCAAGTTGTCACTTTTTATGACAACGTTGTGGCAAAGAACCTGTTACCAGAAGCCAGCTTCGATACAATGACCACTGATAAAATGGTTGTTGAGCTGCCTAGCCGAGATTTTTATTCAGATACTCCGGTCCATATGATCGGTACATTTTTTGAAACTGAGGGACAAGCAATGAAAGGTAACTTCGGTACCAACAATGCGACCCTCTTTAATTCTGTTCAAGGTAGATATGAAACTCTTACACCTTAGTTTATTCGCTTTGACCCTTGCGGCACCTAATGTCTATGCTCTGTCTTCGGATAGCGAGCAACCTGTCTACATTGACTCAGACAGCCAGCAATTGGATATGAAAAGTAACCAAGTGACTTTCCTTGGTGATGTGAACCTTAAACAAGGCAGCATCAATATCAATGCCGATAAGGTTATTGTTACTCGTAACGCCGTAAATGGTGAGATTGAAGAAATTCAAGGCTTCGGTAAGCCAGCAACCTTCTCTCAGCTTACTGACGACGGTAAGACACTCTACGGTGAAGCTGATGACCTGCATTACCAGCTTATTGCTGACCGACTGATCATGACCAAAAATGCGATGCTATCTCAAGATGGCAGCATCATTCGCGGCTCTAAGATCACTTACCAGATCGGTTCTCAGAAATTAGTCGCTGACAGTGGTGAAAACAAACGAGTGTCAACGGTTTTACAACCAACGGAAGTGAATAAGTAACGATGGCTGTTCTTAAAGCAAAAAACCTAGCGAAAACCTACAGTAAACGTAAGGTTGTGACCGATGTAAGCTTACAGGTAGAGTCTGGCCAGATCGTCGGTCTGCTTGGACCTAACGGTGCGGGTAAAACCACGTCTTTCTATATGATTGTTGGTTTGGTGGCGCGTGATGAAGGTACCATCAGCATTGATGACCGAGACATCAGTATCTTGCCAATGCACAGCCGTTCTCGTCTTGGTATCGGTTACCTGCCTCAAGAAGCATCGATTTTCCGTAAGTTGTCTGTAGAGAACAACATCATGGCGGTTTTACAAACCCGTGATGAAATGACCAACGAACAACGCCAAGATAAGCTGGAAGACCTGCTAGAAGAGTTCCACATCCAACATATCCGCACCAGCAATGGTATGGCTCTGTCAGGTGGTGAGCGTCGTCGTGTAGAGATTGCTCGTGCACTCGCAGCAAACCCGCAGTTCATTCTATTGGATGAACCATTCGCCGGTGTTGACCCGATCTCAGTAATCGATATCAAAAAAATCATTGTTCACCTGCGTGATCGCGGCTTGGGCGTTTTGATTACCGACCACAACGTTCGTGAAACATTAGACGTGTGTGAAAAAGCTTACATCGTAAGCCAAGGACACCTGATCGCTGAGGGGACTCCTGAAGATGTTCTCAATAACGAACAAGTTAAACAAGTTTATCTAGGCGAACAATTCCGTCTATGATTATATAGAGAGTATCGAGAGTTCTAAGAATAATAACTAGGTAAGTCACACTGAATGAAACCCTCATTACAACTTAAGCTAGGCCAACAGTTAGCAATGACTCCTCAATTGCAGCAAGCGATTCGTTTGTTGCAATTGTCTACTTTAGATTTGCAACAAGAGATCCAAGAAGCACTTGAATCTAACCCACTACTCGATGTCGAAGAAGGCAATGAAGATACGCCAACATCGGAAGAAAAACCTAGCAGTGACGAAAAAGAAACAGTTGAAGCCACAGAGCAAGACTTACCTGATAGCTCAGACTTAATCGAAAAATCAGAGATTGGCAACGAACTAGAAATCGACACAACGTGGGAAGACGTCTACAGCGCAAACACCGGTAATACGGGTATTGCGATTGATGACGACATGCCGGTTTATCAAGGCGAAACTACTCAAAGCCTGCACGATTATCTACTTTGGCAACTCGACTTAACACCATTCACTGACACCGACCGAAGCATCGCTTTTGCACTAATCGATGCCATCGATGACTATGGCTACCTCACTGTAACTTGTGAAGACATCCTTGAAAACTTCGACAATGAAGAGATCGAGCTTGATGAAATTGAAGCCGTACGTAAACGAATTCAGCAGTTTGACCCGCTAGGTGTCGGTTCAGTCAACCTGCAAGATTGCTTGTTACTGCAACTGGCAACCTTTCCCCAAGATACGCCTTGGCTCAACGAAGCTAAGTTAGTACTTACTAGCCATATCGACCAACTCGGCAATCGCGATTACAAACTGGTTATCAAAGAGACCAAGTTGAAAGAAGCAGAACTACGTGAAGTTTTGCAGCTTATTCAACAACTGGATCCTCGCCCTGGCAGTAAGATTACCCCGGATGAAACTGAGTATGTGGTTCCGGATGTATCTGTCTTCAAAGACCTTGGCAAATGGCTAGTGACCATTAACCCTGATAGCGTGCCTAAGCTGAAAGTGAATCAGCAGTACGCTGATCTGGGTAGTAAAGGCAACAGCGCCGACAATCAATACATCCGCTCAAATTTGCAAGAAGCAAAGTGGTTAATTAAAAGCCTAGAGAGCCGAAATGAGACGCTACTCAAAGTTGCGCGATGCATTGTTGAACATCAGCGTGATTTCTTCGAACATGGCGAAGAAGCGATGAAGCCAATGGTTCTTAATGATGTTGCGTTAGCTGTTGATATGCACGAATCCACGATCTCTCGTGTAACGACTCAAAAATTCATGCATACGCCACGTGGCATCTTCGAACTCAAATACTTTTTCTCAAGCCATGTCAGCACTGACAATGGCGGTGAATGTTCATCTACAGCAATTCGCGCACTCATTAAGAAGCTTGTCGCAGCGGAAAATACCGCGAAGCCTCTAAGTGATAGTAAGATTGCTGCTTTACTGGCTGACCAAGGAATTCAGGTAGCTAGACGTACTATAGCGAAATACCGTGAGTCTCTGGGCATTGCCCCATCGAGTCAGCGTAAACGCCTGCTATAAGCTCATTTAGTCGCTAGTTACTTAGCAACTATAATCAGGCAACCAACTGAAAAGGAAAGTCTATGCAAATCAATATTCAAGGCCATCACGTTGATCTTACCGATTCAATGCAAGACTATGTTCACACCAAATTCGACAAACTTGAGCGCTTCTTTGATCATATCAATAGCGTTCAGGTTGTTTTAAAAGTTGAGAAAATCAATCAAATCGCAGAAGCTACCCTGCATATAAATCAGGGGGAAATCCATGCGACAGCAACAGATGAAAGCATGTATGCCGCGATTGATTCATTGGTTGATAAACTCGTCCGCCAACTCAACAAGCACAAAGAAAAGCTAAGTAGTCACTAACATGCAATTAAGCGAAGTACTTTCATTGGACTGCACCAAAAGTGCAGTCCAATGCACAAGCAAAAAAAGAGCCCTTGAACTCATCAGTCAGATCGCAGCAGAAAGCTGTGGTCAAGATTCAACAGAACTGTTTGAGTGCATGTTGAGCCGTGAAAAAATGGGCAGTACAGGTATTGGTAATGGCATCGCTATTCCTCACGCTCGTATGAATGTCAGTGATAAAGCGATTGCTGTATTACTGCAATGCCAAGATCCCATCGAATTTGATGCGATTGATAATCGTCCTGTCGACCTACTATTTGCCCTGCTTGTTCCAAGTGAACAGTGCAAGGAGCATCTAAAAACCCTCTCTTGTATGGCAGAGCGACTCAACGACAAGCAGACGCTTAAACAGCTGCGTAATGCTCAAAGCGATCAAGAGCTTTACGACATAATGATTCAAGTGCCAACTTGCGAGTAATAACATGCGATTAATCGTTGTTAGTGGCCAATCGGGGGCCGGTAAAAGTGTTGCGCTGCGAGTCCTTGAAGACTTGGGGTATTACTGTGTCGATAACCTTCCAGTAAACCTGCTCAACGACTTCGTCGAATCAGTACGTGAGATCAATCAAAACGTCGCCGTTAGCATTGATATCCGTAACCTACCGAAAGAGCCTCAGTTAGTCACAGAGATGCTAGAACAGCTAGACTCTGCCACTAATATCGATGTGAACGTCTTATTCCTAGATGCGAGCAAGCAGACGTTACTCAAGCGCTACAGCGAAACACGCAGAATTCACCCTTTATCGATCGGCCAAGAAAAGCTCTCTCTTGAGCAAGCGATTGATTTAGAAAAGACACTCCTGACACCTCTCGCTGAGCACGCCAGCATTGTGATTGACAGTAGTGACTGCAACCTCTACGAATTGAGTGAAAAGGTTCGTTTTAAAGTTGAAGGCAAAGAGAAGCAAGAGCTGATTATTGTCTTTCAATCTTTCGGTTTTAAGTATGGCCTGCCAAGTGATGCCGACTACGTGTTTGATGTTCGCTTTTTGCCGAACCCTCACTGGGAACCCGCACTACGACCACTAACCGGTCTAGATGCTCCCATTCACTCTTTTCTTGAAGAACACTCAGAAGTTCTAGAGCTCAAGCAACAGATCCAAGGCTTTGTTGAACAGTGGTTACCAATGTTAGAGAAGAACAATCGCAGTTACCTAACGGTAGCGATTGGCTGTACTGGCGGCAAACACCGCTCGGTTTATCTAACTCAGAAAATTGGTGAGTACTTCGAGCAACTTGGCCATCAAGTTCAAATCAGACACGCCTCCCTAGAGAAGCACCAACAGGGCTAACCATGGAATTAACTCGAACTGTACTGATCCAAAACCGCTTGGGTCTTCACGCTAGAGCAGCCGTAAAGTTGGTTGAGCTTGCACAAAGCTTTGATGCAACCATCACGATCCATAGCGAAGAAGATAAAACAGCGACAGCAGACAGCGTAATGGGGTTACTTATGCTGGAATCAGCGCAAGGGCAACATATTACTATTCAAGCAGCAGGCACCGATTCACAGCAAGCACTGGATGCCGTCTGTCATCTCATTGAAGACAAGTTTGATGAGGGTGAGTAGCGAAAACGCTTCACTCGCAACGCCTAAGACTCAAACAACGAACCAACCAATATTAAATCTTAGTTCTATCTAAGTTTATGATTTAAATAAGCCCCAGAATTAAGTTACTATTCCAACCATTGTTAGAATAATGAGATAGGAGGAAAATATGGCAGAGCAATTAGAATTCGACCAAGCTCACCAAACCCTCCAAGAAGTCAGCGAAGCCCTAGAAAACGGCCGATTTGTTCACGTACGCCGACAACTTCAGGACATGGAGCCTGAAGATATTGCACACCTTTTAGAAGCCTCCCCTCGCAAAAGTCGTGACGTACTCTGGCAACTCACCGATCCTGAAGACTACGGTGAAATTCTTGATGAACTAAACGAAGACGTCAAAGATGCTCTTGTGTCGAAAATGGCACCTGAGACCTTGGCAGAAGCAACCGAAGGTATGGAAACCGATGACGTCGCGTACGTACTTCGAAGCCTACCCGACGATGTTTCTCGCGAAGTCCTTTCTCAAATGGACTCCGTCGATCGTGCATTAGTTGAAACTGCCCTGTCGTACCCTGAAGATTCAGCGGGTGCGATCATGAATACCGACGTAATCACGATTCGTGGTGATGTCGATGTCGACGTTGTATTGCGCTACATGCGTATGCGTGGCGAACTGCCTGATGCAACTGACGCTCTGTATGTTATTGATGAAGAAGAACGTCTTATCGGTAACCTATCACTTACTACACTGGTAACGACTCAGCCTGATGTCGCAGTTTCCGAGGTGATGGAAGATGCCGACGAAGCGATCGCGGTTGAAACCAGCGCTTCCGATATTGCGAGCCTGTTCGAACGTCGTAACTGGGTTTCAGCGCCAGTAGTCGATAGCAATCAACATCTTGTTGGTCGTATCACCATCGATGACGTGGTTGATGTTATCCGTGAAGATGCCGAGCACTCAATGATGAGTATGGCGGGTATGGACGATGACGAAGATACCTTCGCACCAGTCGTAAAATCTGCTCGTCGTCGTAGTGTATGGCTTGGTGCTAATGTTCTTGCTGCGCTGGCGGCAGCATCAGTATCGAATATGTTTGAAGCAACGCTCGACCAAATGGCAGCGATTGCAGTACTGATGACGATTGTACCTTCGATGGGTGGTGTTGCCGGTAACCAAACCGTTGCTCTAGTAATTCGTGGTTTGGCACTCGGTCATATCGGTGACAGTAACAAACGCGAACTACTACTTAAAGAGGCGGCCATCGGCTTCCTAAATGGCGTTCTATGGGCCGTTATCATTGGTGGTATTGTGGTAGCTTGGAAAGGTAACTGGATACTGGGAGGCATCATCTCAGCGGCGATGATGACCAACTTGATTGTTGCAGGTATTGCCGGGGTAACCATCCCAGTGATGTTGAAGAAGATGAATATCGATCCAGCCCTTGCTGGCGGTATGGCACTGACCACAGTAACCGATGTTATTGGCCTATCGGTGTTCTTAGGCTTAGCAACCATACTTATCTAGCTTGATTACCGACTCGGTAAATACAAAAAGGGAGCCATTGGCTCCCTTTTTTAGTGCATCAGATTTTAGCTTCAGGTCTAAACCTCATATTTAAACCTCATGTTTAAACTGAAGCAAATTAGGCAAAATTACTCACCCGCGACTTTCATCGACTCAAGCAGGATAGAACCCGTTTGAATTTGCGAACGTGTTTCTACGTCGTTACCCACAGCAACAATCTGAGTAAACATGTCTTTTAGGTTACCTGCGATTGTGACTTCTGAGACTGGGTATTGGATCTCTCCGTTCTCAACCCAGAAACCCGCAGCGCCACGAGAGTAATCACCCGTTACGGTATTAACGCCTTGGCCCATCACTTCAGTCACTAGGAAACCCGTACCCAACTCTTTTAACATCTGCTCAAAGTTTTGGCCGGTCGATTTAACGAACCAATTATGAATACCACCCGCATGGCCGGTTGGTGTCATGTCCATTTTACGTGCTGCGTAACTCGTCAGTAGATAAGTCGCCAGAACACCATCAGTGATGATTTCACGATCTTGAGTGAACACACCTTCGCTATCGAATGGGCTTGAAGCCAAACCACGCAGGATATGTGGTCGCTCAGAAATGTTAAACCAGTCAGGTAAGATTTTCTGACCTAGATGATCCAATAAGAACGATGATTTACGGTAAAGATTACCGCCACTGATTGCCATCACAAGGTGACCAATCAAGCCAGTAGCAACATCGTTAGCGAACATAATTGGGTATTGGCCTGTTGGTAGCTTTTTCGCATCCAAACGGCTAATGGTCTTTTCTGCTGCTTCTTGACCTACGCGCTCAGGCGTCCATAGCTCATCACGGTGACGTGCAACGGTATAGCTATAGTCACGCTCCATCTCACCGTTAGCGCCTTGTCCAATCACACAGCAGCTCGTGCTATGACGGCTTGAAGCGTAGCTTGCTAGTAAGCCATGGCTGTTACCATAAACCTTAACGCCATAGTGGCTGTCGTAGCTTGCGCCATCACTCTGTTTGATCTTGTCGCTATAAGCTAACGCTTGCTTCTCAGCAGCAATCGCAATCTCAGCGGCATAGTCAGGGTTTGGTTCATCCGGGTGGAAAAGATCCAAGTCTGGAATTTCTTTTACCATGTATTCTTTTGCTGCAGGACCGGCAAATGGGTCTTCAGACGTGTACTGAGCGATATCAAGCGCAGCCGCGACTGTTTGAGCAATAGCCTTTTCACTCAGATCAGATGTAGATGCGCTGCCTTTTTTCTGGCCGCGATAAACAGTAATACCTAGCGCACCATCGCTATTAAATTCAACGTTTTCCACTTCACACATACGTGTTGAAACACTTAAACCCGTTGACTTAGTAATAGCAACCTCAGCTGCGTCTGCACTCACTGATGCCATATCCAACGCTTTAGCTACTGCGGCTTCTAGCTCAACTCTTTGCTGGGCGACTTGCTGTTTTACATCCATATCTATTCTAATTTTTTAGGTCAATATTACGTAGGATAACAAGAATTTCGCTTTCTCCCCAAGATTCTTGCTAAAATAGGCAATATATTCGTTTGAGATAGTGACATAGGCAGAAAAGATGGCTCGCAAAAACCAAAAAGCCCCATGGGAACCAGAAGAAGAAATCATCTGGGTAAGTAAGACAGAAATGAAAACGGACATGGATGCCCTGCAAAAGCTGGGAGAAGAGCTTGTTGGTCTAAAGCCTTCTGTATTAGACAAATTTCCGCTGTCTGAAGATTTGGCACAAGCGATTAAAGATGCACAACGCTTTAAAAATGAAGCGAAGCGTCGTCAACTTCAATACATTGGTAAAGTGATGCGTAATGTCGATCCTGAGCCAATTCAAGCGGCTTTGGATAAAGTACGTAACAAACACTCACAAGCAACAGCTGAACTACATAAGCTTGAGCAACTGCGTGATCGTGTTGTTGCTGAAGGTGATGCGGCTATTTCAGAAGTAATGGAAATGTACCCTGAAGCAGACCGTCAGCGTCTTCGTCAGCTAGCTCGCCAAGCTAACAAAGAGAAATCAGCGAACAAGCCTGCGAAGTCTTCTCGTGAGATCTTCCAAATCTTAAAAGAGCTAAAGCTAGAAGACTAATCGTTATCTCGCTTTACTCATAGAGTGAATAAAAGACCTAGCACATGCTAGGTCTTTTTGTTTTCTACGTACTCAATATCAGAGAGATTAAACAGGAGTGATGAGTCGTCACTCACCCGCTTTAACAAATGAGCTTAACTCTGCCTGTGGATGATCCGCCGTCAGTGCCTCTATCGAGTCTTCAACCAACACCTTACCTAGCGTCACAAATACAAACTTATTCGCGATACTGCGTGCGTCACCTAAATGGTGAGTCACCATCAAGACCGTAATATTTCGCTCTGCCGCTAATCGCTTCACTAAGCTAAGCATCTCTTCACGCAACAAAGGGTCAAGCGCAGAGAAAGGTTCATCAAGCAGCCAAATGTCATGTGGCTGAACAAAACAACGCGCTAGTGCGACACGCTGGCGTTGACCGCCGGATAAGTGCTCAGGCAATCTATCCAAATACTCAGAGACGCCAACTTGTGCTGCGGCTTGCTCCACAGCTTGCTTTTGGGTTGCGGTAAGCTTTAAACCTGGGTGCAGACCTAAACCAATATTCTCTCGCACCGTAAGGTGAGCAAACAGGTTGTGCTCTTGAAACAACATCGCCAATGGGCGCTGATGTGCTTCTTTACCAATAAGCGATTGCCCAGCCACTGAGATCTCACCCGATGTAGGCTCGATGAAACCAGCAACTAGCGCCAACAGTGTAGATTTACCCGCACCACTCGGCCCCATAAGCGCAACAATATCGCCCTGCTCAGCTTGAAAATCAAAGCTAAACAACTCTCTGTGATAGTGGTAATCCACATCTTTCATCACTAACATCATCGGTTCCTTAATTCTTTAGCATCGAGCTTAGATCTTCGAGTAAATAAGAATTCTATTAAGCTAAAGCTGCCGACACTCAATAACAGTAAGCTCACAGAAACTACCGCCGCAGCTTCCATTTGATAACTGCCTAACAATTGGAATAGGTACAAAGGCAGAGTTCTAAAATCTTGGCTACCAAACAAGGCAATCGCGCTTAAGTCACCCATCGCCAACATAAAGCTGATCGAGAAGGCTTGCGCCATCGGCTTACGCAATGCGCGCCATTCCACGAGCCTGAATCGGGTGAAGCCAGTCATCCCTAAACTCGCACACACATACTGATACTGCTGAGACAGGTGCAGCATAGGTTGAGCCAAGGTTTTAATTACGTAAGGCAGCGCCATTAAACTGTTGACGGCAATCACGATAAAGAAAGCTAAACTGAATACATCGGTGAATGAACGCAGTAATAAGAAGATACCCGTACTGATCACCAGCCCCGGAGTCACTAAGATAATAGTGCCAATCAGCTCGATTTTATCGGCTCGAAAATTATAGTTCTGTAAACGCCATGCTCGGCTAGTCAGCAGTATGGCGATACCAATGCCAACTGCGATAACACTTGCTAATGACGCAACTTTAACCGAGGTCATTAACGCCGCCCAAAACGGCTCGCTGCTGAGTACGGTTAATGCCTGCGAGTTAATTCCACTGACGATAACCATAGCTAATGGCGGCAATACCAGCATTGAGACTATGATGATCCAAAAGCTATCCCAGGCTTTTGACCACCAGCTGTCCTTAACCAAATATTTCTCTTCCGACAGCTGACTGGCCGTCACTGAAATAGGTTTCGATAGCCGTTGAATGCTCACCGCTAGCACACCACACAGCAGCATTTGCCATATCGCGAGCAAAGCACCAGCTTGAAGGTCAAAGTCGAATTTAATCGCCTGATAAATAGCGAGCTCGATAGTGGTTGATTTTGGTCCACCGCCTAGCGCCATCACGGTAGCAAAGCTGGTAAAACACAACATGAAGACTAAGCCACACACATGTGGCAATTGCTGTCTTAAGCGAGGCCATTCAACCCATCTGAATTTGTTCCAATGACTCATACCCAAGTGAGCACAAAGCTTGTGTTGCTCGGCAGGCACGGTATCTAACGCTTGCAGAAGTAAGCGACTGGCATAAGGCAAGTTAAAGAAAACGTGCGCCAGCAAAATACCATTCAATCCGTATATGGAGAATGGTAATTCAATATCGAAGTTCGCCAAAAACTTAGCTAACCAACCGCTATTACCATAGATCGCAAGTAAGCCAAATACACCGACTAACACCGGCAGGACTAAGGTCGACGCGAACAGCCTTAACAACAAAGCGCGTCCCAAAAATTGTCTACGACACAGCGCATGAGCAATAGGTATAGCAAAGCCAACACTCAGCACCGTTGAGAGTGTCGCCTGATAAAAACTGAATTTCGTTACATGCCAATAGTAGGGATCTGACCATACTTGGCTGATATCAAGAGAAGGGGCATTGCTAAGCAATGCCCCAACCGCTGAAACCACGAAGACGGTAATGAGTATCGCTACCCAAATCCCAACCTTAGGTGTTTTCTTTATCATAGATTGATTTTTTACCGTAAATGGTTCGCTCAGTTAATCTCGAACAAACCTTTAAATACAGAAAGTTAGAACGCTAATTTTTTAAAAGCAAATTAAAAAGTAAGTGCACTCTGCCATTCACGAATCCAAGGCTTACGCTTCTCGGCGATCTCTTCTGAGCTAAAGCTCAGCGCTTTCTGAGGAACCGTAAGTTGCTCAAACCCTTTTGGTAACTCAACATCCGTCACTGGGTACATCCAGTTACCTGTTGGCATCGCCGATTGGAATTCATCACTTAGGATAAACGCCATAAACTCATCAGCAAGTTTTTCGTTCTTGCTGCCTTTAACCTTAGCGGCCACTTCCACTTGAGTGTAATGCCCTTCTTCAAAGCTTGCTGCTGCGTACTTAGAATCGCTCTCAGCAATAATGTGGTAAGCAGGAGACGTTGTGTAAGACAACACTAAATCTGACTCACCTTCTAGGAACATTGAGTAAGCTTCAGACCAGCCTTTGGTTACAGTCACTGTTTTCTGAGCAAGCTTCTTCCATGCTGCTGTCGCTTCATCACCGTATACTGATTTCATCCAAAGCATCATGCCTTGGCCTGGTGTTGATGTACGTGGGTCTTGGTAGATAACCTTAAGATCATCACGCTGCTCAACCAGTTCTTTCAAGCTCTTCGGTGGGTTTGCCAACTTCTCTTTGTTGTAAACAAAAGCAAAGTAGCCAAAGTCATAGGGTACAAAAGTGCTGTCGTTCCAACCATTAGGAAGTGTTACTGATGAAGTATCAACATTATGCTCAGCCAATAAGCCCGTCGCTTTCGCTTCAGCCATCAGGTTGTTGTCGAGACCTAGCAAGATATCGGCTTTGCTGTTGCCGCCCTCAAGACGTAAACGGTTCAGGATAGACACGCCATCTTCTAGAGCGACAAAATTCACATCACAACCACACTTCTCTTCGAATGCTTTTTCAACGGCAGGACGAGGGCCCCAGTCCGCAGCAAAAGAGTCATAGGTGTATACAGTCAAAGTGTTGTCTGCAGCAAAGGCAGAAAAAGAAATAGCTGTAGTAACAGCAAGGGTAGTTAATGTGAATTTCACTGGACGCTCTCCATGGTCTGAGCGGCACAGGTTTGAGGGAGGAGAACGGTAGAGGTTGTTCCTAACTCAATTCCTACGCCAGCATTATCTGGTTCAGGTTTACGGGTCCCAAGCATCTGCTTGATCTCAGCTCGCATTCATTATTTGAATGGTTCGCTCCCCGATGAGTGTTCAGAATTGTAATTTGATTTTTAACAATAAGCTATCAAGTTTGGATCAATTACGTTGATCGTAGCCCCAACGTGGCACTAAACCTTGTTCGATACCAAGGTGGTCGAGAATACGCGCCACCATAAAGTCGACCAGATCTTCAATTGACTTAGGTTGATGATAAAAACCCGGGGCTGCAGGCATGATCGTCACGCCCATGGTCGAAAGCTTGTGCATGTTCTCGAGATGAAGCGTCGAAAATGGCGTCTCACGAACCACCAACAACAATTGGCCTCGCTCTTTCATGACCACATCTGCTGCTCGCTCAATCAGGTTATCCGACAAGCCATGTGCAATCGAAGCCAAACTTCCCGCGGAACATGGGCACACTACCATCTGCCTCGGTGCAGCTGAACCAGAGGCAACTGGCGAGAACCAATCATCTTTGCCACACACCACCAGCTTTTCAGGGTCGCAGCCAAGGTGTTTAACCAAAGCTTGCTTTGCCGCATCTGGCCCAGCAGGTAACTTAAGTTCATGCTCGGTCGCCAATACCACTCGCGCTGCCGATGAAATCAGCAAGTAGACCTGATAATCAGCCGCCAAAAGGCATTCAAGTAAACGCAGGCCATAAGGCGCACCAGATGCGCCAGTGAAAGCAAGAGTTATCGCTTTATCGTGTTTTGTCATGTTCTCAATTACTTCAAATTATAAGGTCGTGGATGCCGTTAGCCTTTGAGTGCCAATCCATCCAACAGTTTTTGGTGAATGCCACCAAAGCCACCATTACTCATTACCAAGATTTGGTCGCCAGCTTGTGCCTCTGAGACAATTTTAGCAACGAATGCATCCATGTCATCACTCACGTGTGCAGGTTGGTGACAAGCGTCTGCAACATCTTGAACTGACCAATCAATGTTATCCGGTTGGAATAAGTAGGTAGAATCCGCCTGCTTCAACGAATCAGCCAGTATTTCTTTGTGCACACCACGTTTCATGGTGGCAGAACGAGGTTCTAAAACGGCAATGATTTTCTTAGTGTCGACGTTATTACGTAACCCGCCGAGTGTAAGTTCAATCGCCGTTGGATGATGAGCAAAATCGTCATAAACAGACACACCTGCCACCTCTCCTTTAAACTCCAAACGACGCTTAGTATTAATAAAGGTAGCTAGCGATTCACAAGCAAGGTCAGGTGTCACGCCCACATGACGTGCAGCTGCTATCGCCATCAAAGCATTATTTACGTTATGGTCGCCCACTAAATCCCAGTTTACCGTTCCAACACATTCATTTTGGAAGTAAACCTCAAATTGAGAGCCATCTTTGACCAGTTTCTTGGCATCCCAGTCGCCTTGCTCGCCACTCGATTCAGTTTCACTCCAACAACCGCGAGCTAGAACATCTTCAATAGCGCTGTCTTGCTTAGGTGAAAATATACGGCCATTGCTCGGCACAGTACGCACCAAATGATGGAATTGTCGCTTAATCGCTTCAAGATCGTCAAAGATGTCCGCATGATCGAACTCTAGGTTATTCATCACCAAGGTTCTTGGGTGGTAATGAACGAACTTAGATCGTTTATCGAAAAAAGCACTGTCGTATTCGTCGGCTTCTACCACGAAGAACATACTTTCACCAAGGCGAGCAGAGATACCAAAGTTACCCAACACACCGCCAACTAAGAAGCCCGGTGCATAGCCACAGTCTTCCAAGATCCAAGCCAACATGCTTGATGTCGTGGTCTTACCATGCGTTCCCGATACCGCTAACACCCAACGGTCATGCAGCAGGAACTCTTGTAACCACTGAGGACCAGAGGTGTATCTAAGGTTGTTATCCAACACATACTCAACACACGGATTACCGCGGCTCATTGCGTTACCGATAACCACGAGATCTGGCCTTGGTTCTAATTGGCTAGGGTCGAACCCTTCAATAATTTCAATCCCTTGCGATTCCAACAAGGTGCTCATTGGTGGGTAAACATTCGCGTCACTACCCGTAACCTTGTGACCTAATTGACGAGCCAATACTGCAGCACCACCCATGAAGGTGCCACAAATTCCTAAGATATGAATATGCATAAATTGCTTCCAAACGCTTGGCTAAATAAACGATGCCTAATTAAAACGGCTTGCACTCATTATCATTAAATGGCGATTAAAAGCGAGCGGCAATGCAAAACAAATTGAGTCGACATAGTAAGTGAGATCTGTGTCGCTTAGTTCATTACCATTAAAAAGATCTAACCTTTAGAATTTAGGTAAGCGTCTAGATGAATAAAGCCCACTTAAGAGGCCGAATCTACAGTGCTCAAATCCCCCCTAATATTGAGAGAAGTTTAAGGAAATAACATGTCTGAGATGCGCACCCTTGGTGAGTTCATTGTTGAGAAACAGAGTGACTTCCCCCATGCAAGCGGTGATCTATCATCCCTTTTGTCGTCTATTCGACTTGCTGCAAAAATTGTTAACCGTGAGATCAACAAGGCTGGCCTAGTCGACATCACTGGCGCTGTTGGTACAGACAACGTGCAAGGTGAAGAGCAACAAAAGCTAGACCTTTACGCGAACGACAAATTTAAAGCGGCTCTAGAAGCTCGTGACCAAGTTTGTGGTGTTGCAAGTGAAGAAGAAGACGAAGCTGTCGCCTTCAATAAAGAGCTCAACAAAAACGCAAAATACGTTGTACTGATGGATCCACTTGATGGCTCTTCAAACATCGATGTGAATGTCTCGGTTGGTACAATTTTCTCTATCTACCGTCGAGTATCACCGATCGGTACGCCACCAACACAAGAAGATTTCCTACAGCCAGGACACAAGCAAGTAGCCGCGGGTTACGTGATTTACGGTTCTTCAACCATGCTTGTATACACAACAGGTGCTGGCGTAAATGGCTTCACCTACGACCCATCACTGGGTACCTTCTGCCTATCTCATGAAAACATGATGATTCCAGACGAAGGTAAGATTTACTCAATCAACGAAGGTAACTACATCCGCTTCCCTACGGGTGTTAAGAAGTACATCAAGTATTGCCAAGAGAATGAGCCAAGTGACAACCGCCCTTACACATCACGTTACATCGGTTCTCTAGTTTCAGATTTCCACCGTAACCTGCTGAAAGGCGGCATCTACTTGTACCCAAGCACGCAAAGTCACCCTCAAGGTAAACTGCGCCTGCTTTACGAGTGCAACCCAATCGCTTTCCTTATGGAACAAGCGGGCGGCATCGCTTCAGACGGTGCTCAACGTATCATGGATATCAAACCAACTGAGCTGCACCAACGTGTACCTTTCTTTGTTGGTTCAACAGACATGGTTCGCAAAGTAGAAGAGTTTCTTGAACTGAACCGAGACTAAACCTCTCATTCATTTCTCAAAATAGCGTCATTAAAAAGCCAGCATTCACATGCTGGCTTTTTGTTTGATAACTCAGAATATATAGCGACTAAGCGTTGTTCCGCTTACACCAGTTACCCGAAAGTATTTCTTTATTAGCTGTTAGATCAAGCTGATACAAATATACCCATGCTAATCCAAATATAGTCTCTATTTGCTCGCGACGATACTCAACAGGAACATCTTCTAGCCGATCGAGCGACTCTAAAATTTCGTCGTTAATGATATAGACCTCACCAGCGACACTTTTCTTTCCCAAAATCATCGCCGGATAGGCACCTAAATCAAAAAGTGCGTATTCCTTATGTGTATCAAACTGCCCTAATAAATCGCAGCCCTTCAAATAGTGGTGATTGGACTGACCTTGTCTCAAGGTTCCATAAACAAAAACAAGATGCTGCATACGCCCTCCATGAGCCTTTCTACTTGCATTCCAACCAATGGATAAAACCAGAGCGACTCGATCTCAAACTGCTTTACTCGAATTCAAATTGATAGAGAAGGTCTACGGCACTGTCGAGACCTGACACAGCTTCAACATAGAGATCCTGCATCAATCGATAACGAACGGTAAACTCACCGAGCGAGTTGAAGATACCCACACCATACTTCACCTGTAAGCCTGGCAGGATGTAACCACTTACCGTCACTTGAGAGTCATCACCAGAGCCTGCGGTATCCAGTTGCAAGTCCTGTACACCAAAGGCTTCACCGATTTCGCCAACAACCTTACCACTCTTCGCTAAACTCAAACCGATTAAGGTCGTTGTCATCGAACCGCTCGACTCACCGTCGATATCTTGGCCACGCAAAATATAAGACAGCGCGTTCGCTTGTGGCATCGCTGGATCAGAGTAAATCTCGATGGTCGGCTCTGTCGCAGGGCCTGTCACTCGAATACCTGCGGTCACGTCATCCTGAGTATTATCAGGATTACGAATCGCATTGATGGCTACGTATGGCTGATCCGGTGGACCATTCATTAGAATCTTACCCTCTTCGATTAAGAGGTCTTGCCCGAATGATTGGTAAGTACCATCGACGATGTTCACTTCACCTGTAATAAATGGACCTTGGTCTTTTTGAGCCACGTTGAGCTTACCGACCAAATCACCCTCAAGACCGAAAGCAGACAATTTAAAGTCATCACCAATGGAGATATTAATATTCGTCATCACGTTGAATGGGATCGTATCTTCGTTTTCTGGCTCTAGATCTTTATTCAGAATAACCTGATCAGAAGAGACGCCAACCGCTGACGGTGGTAAATCTTCAACAACAATTCGTCCCCATGGTAATGCAATATCACCGGTGATTTTCGCCAGTTCTGGTGTGACATCAATAGTCATATCAGGCACGACCTTCACTTTAACCATAGGTGGGATATCAACCATCAACTCATCAGCGAAAACTCTAACGTTAGAGTGCCATGCTGTAAGATCTTGCCAATCTCCGGTTCCCTCAATATCAAGGTGACCATCAGGCGTTTCCACATTCGCATCCAGTTTTGCACTATAACCATCAAAGTCGAGGTCGATGCGGCCATCTTTCACATCAACAGGCGTGACGTCGCCTTTCACTTGAATACCATCAACAGAGAATTGGCCGAATACTTGAGGGTGCATCAGAGAGCCTTTAACTTGAAGATCACTCTCAAGGTCAGCTTTCAATAAGCTGTATTCACCTAGAATGGGTTGTAAGAAATCAAGATGGAACGTGGTCAGCTTAATTGCAGCATCGACCATTTTGTCTTCGGCAAGAATATTCGGTAACGACACCGTGCCAGACAGGTCACCATTGTCGGAAACATCCAACTTAAAGTCGGCATCCAGTTTGTTGTCTTTCAGTTGGGCATTCAATGCAATGCTTTCCCAACCCAGTGTAATTGGCTCACCCACTTGTTGAACAACCTGACCTTTCGGCATATCAACGCTTACCGTAACCTCAGGCTCACCTTGTTCAGACCACTTAGCATGAGCGGTCGCATTGACTAAGCCCTGTAATTGCGTCTCTTTAGGCACAAAGGCTTTAATCTGATCGAAATCGAATTGATTGATGGCTACCTTGGCCTCACCCGATTTTCCGACACGAACGTCTTCAGCCAAACACACGCTCGAACCCGATTGTTTCCAACAGTGCGCTTGAACATCGGCAAACTGTTTATCAACATCCGCCTTTATCGCGACAGGTTGGTCTAATACCCAAGGGCCTTGCTGAGTGGTGATTTTGACTCTATCTAACGACCCATCCCAAATAAGAGAAGGCTTTTGAATCAACTCTCCGGAAATAGCTAAGCTTGTAGACACGATGTCGGATATCACATCAAGTGTCACTGTGTGTTTCTTCTCACCACCACTCACCGTGAGATCAATGCTTTCTACGCTCTGATCTTGATAGGTTAGGTTGTTAGCTTTTAATTCAAGATCAGCTTGAGCTTCAGGCAATGGCAGAGGAACCACAGAACCATTAAGCGACAAGGATTCTAGTGTTGCTTCGTTATTCCAATCTACCTTATCCACATTTAGAGCGAGATCGACTTCAGGCTCTTTCGTTGGACCACTGAGCTGGATGTTACCAATCACTTTACCTTTCAAATCAGGGACGCTTTTTACAAGCTCAGGGAAATCAATCTCAACGCCCATATCCCATTTCTTATCAAGCTCACCCTGAGCCTTAATCGAGTTAACACCGTGAGCTAAGCTCAAACCACTGGTTTTCAGTTTTGGTTCACCGCTCGCGCTGCGATCCGACGCTGACAACTGACCTTCGATATCCAGAGGGTATTCTCGCAAGATCCCTTCAATATCCAATTTAGGCAGTTCAATCGCCCAGCCGCCCGCTTCCGTCAACTCACCAGAGGTGACGATGCTTCCACTAATGTTACCCTCGGCTTCTGGCCATTGCAGGCCCGGCTGAATGTCTTTGAGTGTCACGTCAGCTTGCCAGTTAACGAGACTCTTCCAATTCGCTTTAACGACGCCGTTAAGCTCACCGCCTAGCGTGTTGAGATTTAGACGCTCGAGCTCAATTTGTTCCGTCGTGCCTTTACCCTGTAGATCGATGGCTAATTCAGGGATTTCCTTACCATCGGCTTCACCTTTAAGAAGAACATTGAAACCATCTAGTGAGCCATCAGCTTTGAATTGCTCAATTGTCGCTTGGTAATCGCTTTTTCCGGTAAGGGGCCATTGCGCTTGCCCGCCCTCTAAAAGAAGGTCAAATGGTAAAGTCGGCTCTAAGGGTTCGATATCCCCAGACAACTTTGCCTCAATCAGCTCAGAAAATTGGGAATCTAGGTTTAGCTTAGCCACGCTGCCTTGTGCTTTCAGAGACAACTTCTGACCAGCAAGGTCGGTTTCTTTCACTAACGCATCCAAAGAAAGCTCTAACGGATAACCGCTCTTGAGCTCAACCTTAGTCGTTAGGTTTGCACTGGCTTGTGGCATATCGAGTTCGAGAGTTGAAACATCAACCGTGTGTTTGCCCGCGCGAGCTTCTAGCCCAAGGTGGTTCACAACGATTGGTGTTTCTTGTTCTAAGGTGAAACGGTTAAGATCAAAACGCTCCAACACAACCTGTAAAGGAATCCAGACTTCCGGCAATTCAATAGCCGTTTTCTCGGTAGCTTCTGGCTCAACCTTTTCTGCTTGCGGTTCTTCTGTCGACTCCGCGAGTTTAACCTTAAGATCATTGAATAATGTTGGCGATACCGTTAGCTTCTCGCCCTGCATGCTCAAAGCCGTAGAGAACAGGCTCCATTCAATTTCATGCCCTAAGATATTCAACTTGATATCAGATAAAGCGATACGGTTGATTACGATTGGCAGCGGTGTTTTTACCGATGTTACGGGCGGAGTCGGTTCTGTTTCTTCTGTAGAGGCAGGAGGCAGCTCAGTAAATGCGAAGTCCAACCCTTGAATCGCTAAACGATCGACACACAGCTTAGGGTCGAGCAGACAGCGAGGATTAATAGCCAAGTTCAGCTTTTTAACCTTGGTGTCGATATGAAGGCTATCATCTTTGAACTGGACATTATTAAGCGTAAAACTTGGAAAAAGTGCCCCTTTGGTGCTTTCCACTTTAAGTTGTGGCAATGCTTTTTCAGCACCCCACAGCACAGTGTTCAACCCTGGGTTGGTGAACAAAACAAAACCTAGCAGGGCTACCAACAACAGCAAAATAGACGTCAATGAGATCGACGTCCACTTAATGAATTTGCCCATCACTTTGATCATAATTCTGGCCCTAAACTAAAGTGTAACTGGAACTCATCACCTTTTGCTGCATCTAGACCCCAAGCAAAATCTAAACTCACTGGACCAACAGGTGACGCCCAACGAACACCGACACCAGTGCCGTGTTTCCATTCAGGTTTATCATTAAATGCATCACCAATGTCGTAGAATGCCGCTCCCCACCAGTTTCCAACCAAGCGGTATTGGTATTCAAACGAACTGGTTGCCATGAATTTTGCACCCGTTAGTGCACCACTTTCATCTCGAGGAGAGATCGACTCATAACCATAACCACGAATGCTATTGTCACCACCAGCAAAGAATCTTAGGGAGGGAGATAGCTTATCAAACTCGTCAGCAAAGTTGCCGCCAAATTGAAGTCGAGTTAAGCCTCGGTGATTGTCGCCAATGCTTCGAATCCAAGCGGTTTGACCTTGAAAACGGACAACCTTAGTTGCAGATAACAAGGTATCATCAGCAGCTTCAAACATAATGGTTTGTTTGTCGCCCCACATCGGCATCGAACCACCTCGTGTTCGAGTGCGTGAGAAAGCAATACCCGGCAGCACAAATTGCGCCAAGTCATCCTGCAAACCTTGCTCATAGTTTTCGACCAAGTATCGAATGAACACCGTGCGTTGCCAGCCATTATCCAGACGCCAATATCTTTCTAGCGCTAAGTTTGATTCCAAACTCTTGGTATCACGATTATCCAAATTCTTCATACCATACTTAACTTGGTAGTAGTCATTAAGTACGTCATCCAATGGGATTTTATAAGCAGCCGTGATCGTCTGCTCAGGCTTCGAGATCGACAAGCTACTATTAAAGCTATGGCCTCGATCATTAACCCAAGGTTTTTTCCATTTGAGAGTGCCTTTCACACCAAGGTCGGTTGAGACACCGATACCCGTTTCGATTTGGTTACGAGCTTGCGGAGCAAGGCTAACCTTCATCGGGATTTCTCGGCCTTCGCCTAACTGGCTTAAATCTGGTTCAACAAATACCGAGGAGAACCAATCCGTATTAGACAGGTTTTGGTTGTACTCACCAACTTTGGTTATTGAGTAAGGTTCGCCATCCTCAAATGGTTTAAGTGACTGCACCTTATCTTCTTCTATCTGGCTACCAGTAACCTGAGTAGTACCAAAGTGATAGCGGATACCACTGTTATAATGAAGACGAACATAAGCGCGATTCAATTCAGGAGCGACTTCTAGCTTACTAAGATCATAAGCACCATCGAAGTAGCCTTTCGCTAAGCCAAGGTTGCGGATCGACGATTTCAAAGAGTCATAATTACCATGGTTCAGAGTCGAACCTTTAGACAAGTTACTCTTCGCTATCAAGGCTAAAAAGTCTGGGTCATCTTTGGCTTCACCCGTCAGAACGATATCTGAAGTATAAATAACAACAGGCTCTCCCGGCTCAACCGTAACGGTCATTTCGGTATCATCTTCGGAGTGAGTAAATGTGATTTTAGGGTGGTAGTAGCCTAACGCATTCAGGGCTTCTTTAATCATAGATTCCAAGCGGGATTGGAATCTTAGTGAAACCGAATACTCTTCTTCAGGGATCGCACTCAGATAAGCATCAACATTATCCTCAAGCGCTCCATCTAGCCCTTTGATTTCAAGGGAAACGTCAGCGAAAGCGAGCGTCGATGACAATAGAGTGCCAATCAGAACTGGTAAAGTTTTTCTTATCATGTTTAATTGGTGAAGAAGTTATCAATACGTTAATAAGTGAAAAGAAATAATACCGCTAAATAGGCATTGAGTCTGTAATAAATCCTGGAATAACACGGTCTAATTTAAAGACTTATTCAATATTGACCAACAGTTAATATGAACCCACGTTAAATAAAAGCCAGCGCGGTAAACGTATGCGAAAAGGAATATAACATGCTAAACAAACAACAACTGGTTTCTGCAGCAACCGCACTACCGGGAAATGCTGACCCAATTCGAATCACTGAGCGCCATTTCGTCAATCAAACCGACCTGCTCGATGCGCCTACGGACTCTCAACAAGAAGTCCTGTTTGGTATGGGATGCTTCTGGGGAGCTGAGCGTTTGTTTTGGCAATTGGATGGCGTTATTTCAACATCCGTTGGTTACGCTGGCGGATACACAGTTAATCCCACTTATGAACAAGTATGTACTGGGCAAACCGGCCATACCGAAGTCGTTCGTGTCATATTTGATAGTGAACAAACCTCTCTAGCTCGAATACTTGAGACCTTTTGGGAGCGTCATGACCCAACTCAGGGAATGCGCCAAGGCAACGATTTAGGAACTCAATACCGCTCCGCTATCTACACTTTCAGTGAAGAGCAACAGTCTATCGCCGAGCGCTCTAAACAAGACTATCAAAGAGCAATGACTGAATCTTTAGGCAACGAGATCACAACGGAAGTTCTACCTGCGGGAAAATATTTTTTTGCTGAAACCTACCACCAGCAATATTTAGCTAAAAACCCTAACGGTTACTGCGGACTAGGTGGAACAGGGGTTTGCTTCCCGCCACAATAGAGGGCATTTAGGCACCCTATCTCAAACGATATCCATTAAAAAAGGGCTTCCATTAGGAAGCCCTTTTCGTTGTTAATCTATTTGAAGCAAGACCAATCAATAAAGCTCAGTTACATCGGCAGAGCAGCAATCGTGCCGTTCACTTCTTTAAAAATAGTAAGCTTTTGTTTGTCAGACACTTCAGGAAGAAGCACCTTGCCGTGGTCGAAGCGAAACTCTCCAACACCTTCGATAGCAAACTGGCCCTTGAACAGGACTTTAACGAAACGCGCCACCTGATGTGGGCGGTAAGTAGAAAATTTTCTTAACATAATACAACCTCAATTCCATTTGAGTACTACAGTCACGCACCTGAACACCACCGTATTCAAAGCACATTTAATCGCTAATTCCTTTAGCAAACAGCAAGATAATCTATTGTTCATCTTGATATTGATGCATTATACCTTTTGATAACAAGCTCGCAACTTATTTCTACATCGTACGATAAAAAAGTTAAAGAGGCATTTTTCAAATTTCATATTATACTTCCAGTGCAAACCAATAAGCGGAACAAAAATATAATGAAAAACAAAACTCTACTGGCTTTTCTAGCCGCAGCCTCTCCACTCTTCGCCAATGCTCACAATCTATCTGTAGGCTCAACTCTGCCTGCTGTCGATGTTAGCAACTATGGTGAAATCGTTCTAAACGACGGTAATACCGGATATCAAGCATGGGCAACCAGCAATCTCCTAGGTAAAGTTCGCGTCGTTCAAGCTATCGCTGGTCGTAGCAGCTCTAAAGAGCTCAACGCACCATTGATGGCAGCCATCACTGCATCGAAGTTCTCAGAAGACAGCTACCAAACCACGACCATCATCAACCAAGATGATGCTATCTGGGGTACGGGTTCTTTTGTTAAATCGTCAGCAGAAAGCAGCAAAGAAGAATTTCCATGGTCTTCTATGGTCCTAGATGAAGACGGCGCCGTTGCGTCATCATGGGCTCTAAAAGAAGAAAGCTCAGCGATTATCGTTCAAGACAAGCAAGGTAAAATCTTGTTTGTAAAAGAAGGTGCATTAAACGAATCAGAAGTCACTCAAGTCATTGAGTTGATTAAAGCGAGTCTTTAATAAGATATTCGCGTCTTTTTCGAGACCTAACCAAAGGATATTGTTATATTATAACAGTATCCTTTTTTAATTCTGTGGTTAATCATCCTGATGTGGCAAAACACACCCAACAATGTGAAACGCAAAACAGGCTTCTTGCTTGGGCTTATGCTCATGTTAAGCGTGTTAGCCGCAACACACATCGTGGATATCGCACCAGAGCACCACACCTCACACCATTGTGAGCTGTTTTCGCTTAATCAGTTCATCACAGCGCACTCACTACCACAGATTCCAGAGTTCCATTCAGAATTTACTGTCGCTATCACAGAGTCAGTAACTTCACTACAGCGGTTATATTTCGCTTATTTGGCACGCTCACCCCCTGTAAATATCGCTTAATTACCACTACTTTTTAATTAACCTTTATTCAGGAAAAAAACATGAAACCTACTATTTTAGCCGTTGTTATCGGCATGACTGTCTCTACAAATGTTCTAGCTAACGAAGAATTCCGCTCTCATGATGCACACGTACATGGTCAAGTTGAAGTAAACATCGCGCAAGATGGGCAAGAACTGCTTGTTGAAGTAACAGCTCCAGGCGCGGATGTGGTTGGGTTTGAACATGCTCCAGAAACTGCAGAACAGAAGAAAGTGTTTGAGCAGGCTATCGCACAATTAAACAAGCCAGAAGAGCTGTTTAGTTTTAACAATGCGAGTTGTACTCTGAAGTTCAAGTCAGTGGCAAACACCTTAGAAGGCGATCATGACGACCATGAAGGCCATGACCATGCGGAACACGGTCATGACGACCACGAAGGCCATGACCACGCTGAGCACGATCATGATGACCACAAAGACCATGATCACGCTGAGCACGATCATGACGACCACAAAGGCCATGACCACGCTGAGCACGATCATGATGACCACAAAGGCCATGACCACGCTGAACACGATCATGATGACCACGAAGGTCATGACCACTCTGAAGGTGGCCACGGCGAATTCACCGTTGAGTACCATTACCAATGTTCAGACGTTGCTAAGCTAGACACAGTTAGCACTCAATGGTTCTCTAAGTTCGGTAATACAGAAAAAATGACTGTGAACTTACTGACAGACACAGCTCAAGTACAAGAAGTGCTTAACGCAGAGCGTATTAGTTTCCGATTCTAATCACTCCTAGATCGGATTAAACGTAAAATAAACAGCCAGGTAAGTCATCGCTTACTTGGCTGTTCAAATCGGTGTGTTCTGGGGAATTTATGCTTCAAATTACTGTCCAGTAGATACACCGCTTTAATTATTGGAGCTAGCATGTCTTCTGACAGTTCATCATTTGTGGTCAAACTCGAAAATATCAGCTTTCGTTGGAAGCCTGAATTACCACCAACGCTAGAGATCCCCTCTCTGTACATCCAAGCCCAAGAGCACCTTTTTATTAAAGGGCCAAGTGGTTGTGGAAAATCAACTTTGTTAGGGCTACTGACCGGAATCAACCAAGCTGAGCAAGGAGAAGTCTCAATCCTTGATCAAGACCTCACTCAGCTTACACCTCGTCAAAGAGATAAATTCAGAGCCGATCATATTGGTTATATTTTCCAACAATTTAACCTGCTTCCTTATCTATCAGTTATCGATAACGTGACGCTTCCTTGCCAGTTTTCACAGATTCGTAAACAGCAAGTCACAGAAAGCCAGAAAAGCTTACAAGAGACGGCTCGAGAGTTATTACTCCGATTAAAGCTACCTCAAGCTTTAATGGACAAGCCCGTTACCGAGTTAAGCATAGGTCAACAACAACGTGTTGCTGCCGCTCGTGCTTTGATTGGCCAACCCAAAATCATTATTGCCGACGAGCCAACCTCGGCTTTGGATCATGACAACCGAGAAGCTTTTATCGAACTGTTGCTAGAACAAGCTAACCAGGCAGGTTCTACTCTTATCTTTGTTAGCCATGATCCAACACTAGAAAAGTTGTTCACTCGAACCATAGATTTAAAAACCGTTAACCAAGCTAAGGTTGTCGTATGAAAGTAATTACTCACTTAGCCTTAAAAAGCGTACTCAACCGTAAAGCCACGGCTATTCTCACTATTCTCACGGTAGCTGTATCTGTCATTCTCTTGCTCGGCGTAGAACGCGTTAGAACCGAAGCAAAAAGCAGCTTCGCCAATACGATTTCAGGTACTGACCTTATCGTTGGTGGCCGTTCTGGTCAGGTAAACCTGCTGCTTTACTCAGTATTCAGAATCGGTAATGCGACCAACAACATCGACTGGAAAAGCTATGAAGAATTTAGCCAGCACAACGCAGTAAAGTGGGCGATACCAATCTCATTGGGCGATTCACACAAAGGCTTCCGTGTGATGGGTACAAATCATAGTTACTTTGAAAACTATCGCTATGGAAGTAAGCAACCACTTACTTTTCAGCAAGGTAAAGAGTTTAATCAACTATTTGACGTAGTGATTGGTGCCGATGTCGCGAAGAAGCTAGATTACAAAATCGGTGATCAAATCATTCTTGCGCACGGTATCAGTGATGTTGCGTTTAGCCGTCACGATAATCTGCCCTTCAAAATTGTCGGAATACTGGCACCAACCGGGACACCAGTAGATAAAACAGTGCATGTTTCGTTAGAGGCTATTGAAGCGATTCATGTTGGCTGGGAGTCAGGTGCTAACCTAGGACACACGCCGGATGCCGAAACCTTAAAGACTTTTGATTTCCAACCGAAGCAGATTACCGCGATGATGCTCGGGCTGAATTCGAAGATTCAAACCTTCGCACTGCAACGAGAAATCAATAACTACCGCCAAGAACCTTTGAGCGCCATTATGCCGGGCATTGCGCTTCACGAATTGTGGGGAATGATGGCTGTAGCAGAACAAGCACTACTGATTGTTTCAGGGTTTGTTGTTGTCGCCGGTTTATTGGGCATGCTCAGTAGCCTACTCACTAGCTTGCAAGAAAGGCGTCGAGAGATGGCTATCCTGCGTGCGATGGGCGCAAGACCTCGTCATGTGTTTGGTTTACTGATCAGTGAAGCCAGTGCGCTAACCTTCCTTGGCATTACATTAGGTGTTGCGGTGTTGTTTGCGCTGATCGCAGTGGTTGCTCCTATTGTGCAACAAAGCTATGGTATCAACATATCGATATCCGCAATCACACCGCATGAGTGGAAACTGCTTATGCTGGTACAAGTTGCCGGAATCATTATCGGCTTTATTCCCGCTTTCAGGGCTTACCGCCAGTCATTGTCTGATGGCATGACGATTCGAATCTAAAATAGGAACCTACGATGCAACGCAAATTCCTACTGATACTTGGGCTACTTCTGTTCCCATTTATCAGTACAGCTCACGCTGAAACCACTCAGAATGACGAATCGGTATTAACACTTGAATGGATTGATTTGATTCCGGAATCAGAGCGCGCTCAGCTAGATTCATTTGGTATGCCGATGGTTGACCACAATAGTATGGACAAACCTCAACAATCGACACTTGGTGCTGTTCGCCCAGAATTGAATGGCAGCACAGTGAAGATTCCTGGCTTTGTGATTCCATTGGAAGGTGATGAGAATATGATCACTGAGTTTCTGCTGGTACCGTACTTTGGCGCATGTATCCACGTGCCACCGCCGCCACCGAACCAAATCATCTACGTGAAGTTCCCGAAAGGTGCACCAATACAGCAGTTATGGGATGTAATCTATTTGGTCGGAACGCTGAAAACTGAGTCAATCAGCCATGACTTAGCGCAAACCGGTTATCTTATTGAAGGTACTGCGATTGAAGAATATGACGACATGTAGTCATTAGAAGGGTGGCTCAAGGATGAGCTGCCGTCACTGAACGAGTGTGATCATTCAATAACAGTTTAATAACGATAATTTTATTCTGAATTACGCGATGTAATTAGATAAGTAAGCTAGAACAGCGACATAAGTCGCGAGTAATAACCCTATACTAAGCTGTTTCTTCAGCTTGTTATCATTGGCTTGATTCATAACTCCTCCTTGAGAATTACAACAAATTTAACATTTTATTATCATTAGCAAAAGTAAAATTTTGTTGAAACCTTCAACTCTGCACGCAAAATCTAGCCACCAATAAGATAAAGAGTTACATTTTAGACAGTTATACCAATCACAATAAGTAAGTGTTCAGAAATAGCGTAGGAAAAAGGCTTGAGGACCAGGCGGAGCTTTTTGATAAGTAGTTATTCTACAATCAAAAATTCTAACGCAGTTATCGAGCGTTTTAACAAGCTAGAGCGAGCAATTATTTACTACGATTGGTATTGAGTCGTCTCCTAACGGTACTCTTATGTCAGAAACCAAACAGCCAGTGATCATTGAGCATGCTAGCGATACACAGCAAAAGCATGAGAAAAAGCCTCATATTGCCGACAGTGCTAGCAGAATGCTGCACATCGCACAAAGCTTCGGCCTCGATTCCTTAATTAGTCATAGTGCAAAGCCAAACGATAAAGCTGAGAGTACGCTTATCGAACGGGCACTATTGCGAGAGAAGAAACGTAGAGAGCTTCGCCAAAAGAATCTAGAACAGATTCTTAAGTTGGCACACTCTTCGTGTAAGGATGAAGCGGCTGGAGACCCAGATCAGGACTGGCTATACCGTTTCTTCGATATGGCACAAGAGATCCACAATACATCGATGCAGAGGCTATGGGCTCAAGTACTGAAACGAGAAGTCACCAATCCAGGCTCGACATCGATGAAGGCGCTTCAGATCTTAAAAGACATGACACCAAAAGAAGCGTTAACCCTACAAAGGGCGGCATCGCTGGGTTGTAGCTTTGGTAGCGATAACAGCAGAAAGCTCTTACTCGGCTTTAAATCTCATGCTGGGCTATTCAGCTTTGGTAAAAGGGATACCACCAACACCATCAACCTTGGTGGGCACAACCTGCCCTATTCTAGTCTGCTCCACTTGATAGAGCTCGGGATTATTCTGGGTACAGAGTTAGAGTCTGGTGAGATTGATTTCGACCCAGCACTGCACCTAACCTATCAAGGTAAGAGCATGTCACTGGCACCGTTATCAAAAGGGGTAAAGCTGGTTTACTATCGATTCAGCCCTACAGGCAATGAGCTTTGTACCTTGCTTGGCAATAAGCCAAACACGCAGTACTACGACCAACTGATTGCTCTACTGAGCCAGAAATTCACGGTTCAGACCGAAGTGAAAAGCAGTGTGAATTACACCGTCTAGACACTCGACGGTGTAAAGAGTAGACGGTGTAAAAGTGAAGAGTATTGAGAGGAATAAAGAGAATCTAGAGGATAGGTTTCTTGTCTCGGTAAACCAAGGCTGCATTACTTATCAGTCATGAATAAGCCGATAAGTAAGTAAACAGCCTTAGTCATACCAACGCTCTCAATTGGCTAAAATATTTCGCTTCTCCAACGCATCAATACACAGTTCGACCAATTCATCGAGCGTCTTCTCACCTGCGGGTAGATCAATCTCAGGGTTCTGAGGCGCTTCGTACACTGAACTAATACCTGTAAAGTTCGGGATTTCTCCGGCACGTGCTTTCTTATACAGACCTTTAGGATCACGCTGTTCGCAAACCTCTAATGGCGTATTGACGAAAACCTCAAGAAACTCACCTTCCGGCAATAAATCTCTCACGAGTTGCCTTTCAGCTTGGTGCGGAGAAATAAAGGCTGACAACACGATCAAGCCTGCATCTGCCATCAATTTAGCAAGCTCACCAATACGACGGATGTTCTCTCTACGATCTTGCTCAGAGAAGCCAAGGTCACTACATAATCCATGACGCACATTGTCGCCATCCAATAAGTAAGTATGGTAACCAAGCTGTGCCAAGCGATTTTCTAATGCGCCTGCGACTGTCGATTTACCAGAACCAGACAATCCCGTGAACCAGAGCACGGCTGGCTTTTGTGATTTCAGATCCGCGCGAAATGTTTTATCAATCGAGTGTTGATGCCACACAACATTCTCATCTTTGGGTTTGAGTACTGCGGTCATAATTAGTCCTTTAAATAAACAGCATTAAAATGGGAAAAAATAAGGAATTAGGGTCAGCACCAAGCCCGAATATACAATCGAGATTGGAATGCCGATACGCAGGTAATCCGTTAAATGGTAATTACCTACGCTATAAACAAGTAAATTGGTTTGGTAGCCGTATGGCGAGATAAAACTGGCACTGGCACCAAACAGTACCGCCATGATGAACGGCATAGGGTCAACGCCATAACCTACTGCCATACTGTAGCCAATCGGAAATGAGAGTGCTGCGGCCGCATTATTGGTCACCAGCTCTGTCAAAACCAAAGTCATAAAGTAGGTAGCAACTAACGCTCCGAATACGCCCCAACCATTAAACGCCTCCATGAACATCAGCCCCATGCGCTCAGACAAACCCGATGAAATCATCAGTTGAGCAATAGACAGAGCAGAGCCCACGATCACCACAATATCAACCGGAAAACGGCGACGGAGCTCACCCAGTTGCACCACGCCAAATGCCACCAGCAACAGTAGAAAACCAGCTAAGCCTTTGATAATCGGTACTGCATCGATAAGAGCGAGGCCAATCACACTGGCAAAACCAAGCAACACAAACGTCGATTTATCGGCATCAAGCTTGGCACTCGAATCTAAGTCATTCATCAACACAAACTCTTTGTTGTGTTGCTGACGCTGCTCTTCAAAGCGTTTGCCGGGAACCAAAATTAAGGTATCACCAGCGGTCAATGTGATGTTACCAAGGCCGCCTTCAAGGCGTTCATGGCCACGACGAATTGCAACCACAACCGCATCGAAACGGTCTCTAAACTGGCTGGTTTTCAGGGTTTTATTACAGAAGCTTGCCGACGAACTCACCACCACTTCAACGAAGCTCTGGCCGTTCAAGTGGTGCTGACCAAACAGAGTCAGTCCTTGAATTTCTTGCAGTGTCGCCACACTTTCGACATCACCACAAAACAGTAATCGATCACGAGCTTGAAGAATGAAATCAGGGTCTATCGAAGCCGTGGTTTTACCGTCGCGAATCACTTCCGCTAAGAACAGTTTTCTCAATGCTCGAAGGTTATTCTCGCTAACACTACGACCAACCAACGGTGAACCGGGCTCCACTCTGGCTTCTAAAAAGTAAGGCAGATCATCTTGAGAACCATCATCGTAGCTGGGTAGAAAATAGCTAAGAGGGATAAGGATCAATACGCCACCGACCAAAACCGCTAAACCGATCAAGGTAGGTGTGAAAAAGTTTAAGCTCGGCAATCCTGCATCTTCAACAAAACTATTGATGATCAAATTGGTAGAGGTGCCGATCAATGTCAGGGTGCCACCTAAGATGGCAGCGTATGACAAAGGGATAAGTAACTTAGACGGCGCGTGCTGTTGATTACGTTTGATCGCCCCGATCAAAGAAACAACCACTGCCGTGTTATTGGTAAAAGAAGAAAGTAACGCTGTGGAAATACCCAACTTCGCAACCACGGTACCTAGCCTACCTTCAGAGATATTGCGGCTAACCCAGCTGATTAAGCGAGTTTTCTCCAACGCACTTGATGCGAGGATCAGAAGAATTAAAGTCAGTAACGAGGAGTTAGTGAAGTTATTAGCCAAGCTCGACAAGTCGATCATGCCAGCCATAAAAGCAATAAACGCCGCGCCAGCAAAGATAAAGCTTGGCTTAATACGGGTAACGAGCAGGCAAGTTATGATGCCGAGCAAAATCGCTAATACAAATCCTTGTTGCCACATATACCCGTCCTTTATGGCGGAAACGATCGGTTTCCGCCTGATTCAATAAGCTGTTACTTAGTCGTTTATGACTTCAGTAGTTGGCTTAGATCTTTGGCATCCCAATGAGGGAAATGTTTGCGAACCAATGCGTTGAACTCAAGTTCAAATGCAGAGAAGTTACCGACTTGCTGTTCAACAGAGTCCAAACGGTCTCGAATCAAACCCGCACCAACCGTCACGTTGGTCAGGCGGTCGATAACAATGAAACCACCGGTATCGGCACTCTCACGGTATTTATCCAGCGCGACAGTCTCGTTCAGTGACCATTCACACAAGCCAATCCCATTCAATGGCAACTCATCAACGGCGTGAGTCGATAGGTTGTTGATGTCGTACTGGTGACGAACGGTTTCAACCTGACCAACGGTTTTCTTGCCTGCGATCTTGATGTCGTAAGCTTTGCCCGGTTGCAATGGTTGTTCAGTCATCCACACGATGTCAGCCAATACGTGGTTAGTGGATTCAATCTGCGCGTTTTCTAGCACAATTAAATCACCACGGCTGATATCAATCTCATCTTCAAGGGTCAGTGTTACCGCCAAGCCCGCTTGTGCAGACTCCAAATCACCATCAAAAGTTACAATGCGTGCAACTTTCGACTTTTTACCCGACGGCAGCGCCTTGATTTCATCACCGACACTGACGCGGCCAGAGGCCACTGTGCCGGCAAAACCGCGGAAGTCTAAGTTAGGACGGTTTACGTACTGAACTGGGAATCGGAATTCACCTGCCGAACGTTTTTGATCGATGTCAACGTTCTCTAACACTTCTAGCAGAGATGGGCCTTCGAACCATGCAAGCTCTTTACTTGGTGCAGCAACATTGATGCCTTCAAGCGCCGATACTGGCAAGATCTGAATATTGGTTTCGCCTTCTAGGTTTTCTGCAAACTCTAGGTATTCATCGCGAATTTCTTCAAAACGATCTTGTGCGTAATCCACGAGATCCATCTTATTTACAGCGACAATAAAATGCTTCAAACCAAGCAGGTTAGAAATAAACGAGTGACGACGCGTTTGATCCAGAACGCCCTTACGAGCATCAATCAAGATCACCGCCAGATCACACGTTGAAGCGCCTGTTGCCATGTTACGCGTGTACTGCTCATGCCCTGGGGTATCAGCAATAATGAACTTACGTTTTTGTGTCGAGAAGTATCGGTAAGCGACATCGATCGTGATGCCTTGCTCACGTTCAGCCTGCAAGCCATCAACAAGCAGTGCCAAGTCAGGCTTCTCACCTGTAGTACCCACTCGTTGGCTATCCGAGTGAACTGCAGCTAGCTGATCTTCATAAATCTGTTTTGTATCATGGAGTAAGCGACCGATTAACGTACTTTTACCGTCATCTACTGAGCCACAAGTTAAAAATCTAAGCATAGATTTATGCTGATGCTGACTTAGATAACCTTCAATCCCTAGTTCAGCCAATTCGGCTTCTACTGCACTGTTCATTTTTCTTTCCTTAGATTCTTAGAAATAACCTTGGCGCTTTTTCAGCTCCATTGAGCCCGACTGATCATGGTCAATCGCTCGACCTTGACGCTCACTAGACGTCGCCACCAGCATCTCTTCAATAATGCCTGTTAGCGTATTCGCCTCAGATTCAACCGCTCCGGTTAATGGGTAACAGCCTAAAGTACGAAAACGAACGCTTTTCTCTTCAATCACTTCACCTTCTTGCAGCTCCATACGGTCATCATCAACCATGATAAGCATGCCATCACGCTCAACAACCGGGCGCTTGTCTGAAAGGTAAAGTGGAACAATATCGATGCCCTCTAGATAGATGTATTGCCAGATATCTAGCTCAGTCCAGTTTGATAAAGGGAATACACGGATGCTTTCTCCCTTGTTAACCTGACCGTTATAAGTGTGCCAAAGCTCTGGACGCTGGTTCTTTGGATCCCACGTGTGGTTCTTATCGCGGAAAGAGTAAACACGCTCTTTCGCTCGAGATTTTTCTTCATCACGACGTGCACCACCAAAGGCTGCATCGAACCCATACTTGTTTAACGCCTGCTTAAGGCCCTGAGTTTTCATGATATCTGTGTGTTTCGAAGAACCATGTACGAATGGGCTACAACCCATCTCGATACCTTCAGGGTTCTTATGTACCAAAAGGTCAAAACCGTACTTTTCTGCTGTGCGGTCACGAAACTCAATCATCTCGCGGAATTTCCAGTCCGTATCAACGTGTAATAATGGGAATGGAATCTTGCCTGGGTAAAACGCTTTGCGAGCTAAATGAAGCATCACAGAAGAATCTTTACCGATGGAGTACATCATCACTGGGTTATCAAACTCAGCCGCCACTTCACGGATAATATGAATACTTTCCGCTTCGAGCTGTTTTAGGTGGGTTAAACGTTCTTGGTCCATTTCAGTGCTTCCTTTAAGGCTCGCGTTACGAGCAATTCATTACTTGATCTTGCCAAGCATGGGATTTAACTCATCCACTTGAGTGAATGGGAGTATTGGCACTAGAAGAAAACAGAAGCTTCGTGTTGAGCTATCCTTGCTATTCGTCTGCCTGATACGTCCTTGATATAGGCATTATGACGAGCCTCTCATATTACTGGAAATTCTAAAATTTCATTTTTTATTCGAAAAGCTGATAAGGGATTTAATTCATCGATAAGCAGGTGAAATGAATGGACTAATATTATCGATATCAGTTGCGCATCGATTGAGCAGGTTTGGGAGGCGTCTTGCAGAACACCATAAAGTAATCGATCTAAGTCACGAATTAACATTCGTTGTAATCATTGTTTCATTCCATTTTGTTACATTACGCAACGAATTTTCTACTATCCACTTTGGAGCTACAAAATGAAAGTTGCAATGAAACCTTTGTCATTGGCTGTACTTGCGGGTCTTGGTTTGACTCTAGCAGGCTGTACAACAACACCAGATACCGATGAAGTGATTAAACTACGTGTCGTAGAGACAACGGACATCCATACCAACCTAATGGATTACGATTACTACAAAGACAAGCCATCGAAAAAAATCGGCTTAGCACGTACTGCAACTTTAGTAAAAGAAGCTCAAAACGAAGTAACCAACAGCGTATTAGTTGATAACGGTGACTTGCTGCAAGGTAGCCCAATGGGTGACTACATGGCAGACAAAGGCATCGAAGCTGGTGAAGTTCACCCTGCATACAAAGCTATGAACCAGCTAAGCTACGACGCTGCAAACCTAGGTAACCACGAATTCAACTACGGTCTTGAGTTCCTAGAAGAGTCGATCAACGACGCTGATTTCCCGTACATCAGTGCTAACGTTTACGACGCAAAAACCAAAGAACACTACTTCACGCCTTACATCATCAAGACGCACACGTTTGAAGATACTGCTGGCGTAGAGCATGAAGTAAAAGTCGGCTACATCGGTTTCGTTCCACCACAAATCATGACGTGGGATAAGAAGAACCTTGAAGGCAAAGTAATCGCTCGCGATATCATTGAGACAGCTAACGAGTTAGTGCCTCAAATGAAAGCGGAAGGCGCTGAAGTTATCGTTGCTATCCCTCACTCAGGCGTATCAACTGACCCATACAAAAATGGCGAAGAGAACTCAACCTTCTACCTATCTGAAGTAGACGGCATTGATGCAATCGCGTTCGGCCACTCTCACGCAGTGTTCCCAGGTAAAGGTTTTGATGACATCCAAGGCATCGACAACGAAACTGGCACAATGAACGGCGTTGCGGCAGTAATGCCAGGTCGTTGGGGTAGCCACGTTGGTGTTATGGATCTAACACTTGCACAAAAAGACGGTAAGTGGGAAGTAGTAAAAGGCCAATCAGAAGCACGCCCTATCTACGACAAGATCGAGAAAAAATCGCTTGCTGCAGCTGATGAAGGCATCGTAACAGCACTAGAAAAAGACCACGCAGGTACTCGTGAGTTTGTTAACCAACCGATTGGTAAAGCAGACGACGTGATGTACAGCTTCTTGTCTCTAGTACAAGACGATCCAACAGTACAGATTGTTAACCTTGCACAGAAAGATTACGTTGAACAGTTCATCCAAGGTGACCCAGACCTAGACGGAACACCAGTACTTTCTGCTGCTGCACCATTCAAAGCGGGCGGCCGTAAGAATGACCCAGCGAACTTCACTGAAGTTGAATCTGGCCAACTGACATTCCGTAACGCAGCTGACTTGTATCTTTACCCGAACACGCTAGTTGCAATGAAGGTAACTGGTCACGAAGTAAAAGAGTGGCTTGAGTGTTCTGCTGGTCAGTTCAACCAAGTGGATGTTAACTCAACGGCACCACAACAGTTGATCGAGTGGGATAACTTCCGTACTTACAACTTCGATGTTATCGACGGTGTTGATTACCAAATCGACGTAACTCAACCTGCGAAATACGATGCAAACTGTAAAGTCGTTAACCCGGACTCACAGCGTATTGTTGGCCTAACTTACCAAGGTAAGCCAATCGACATGAAGCAAGACTTCCTGATCGCGACCAACAACTACCGTGCATACAGTGCTAAGTTCCCTGGTACAGGTGAAGACTTCATTGCATTTGATGCACCAGATGAGAACCGTACTGTACTTGCGAACTACATCTCTCGCGTAAGCAAAGAGCAAGGCCAAGTGAGCCCAACAGCTGACAACAACTGGTCATTCGCACCAATCAAAACGGATAAAAAGCTAGATATCCGCTTTGAAACGTCGCCAAGTGAGAAAGCGGCACAGTTCATCAAAGAGAAGGGTCAATATCCAATGAAACGTGTTGCGACTGACGATGTTGGTTTCGGCGTTTACCAAATTGACCTAACTAAATAGATTACTCTAGTAATCAATAGTTAACCTTCTAAAAGGCTGAGTTTAACGACTCAGCCTTTTTCTTTTCTTATCTCAATTCTCAGTCTAAAGCCTTAACTTTCTCCCCTTAAACACCTGCTCATTCTTCATCTAAATCGCACATCTCAAATCATCTATTGAATCCAATCAAGGTAAAAAAGCAGCAATTCGCTGTAAGTTTTTCAGAGCTCCTCCTGTCTATTTAATTTACTACACTCAATGAATGGCCGACAAGCCATTCATCTATAGGATAGATAAGGACATTTGATGGGCACCGTCGAGAGCATTCAAACATGGTTAAATTCAGGGGAGGAGTCGCTGCTATGGCTGATGCTTGGCATTATCGCGCTTTCTTACCTGCTTGAAGATCTGGCCATCGTTACGGCCGCAGGTTTAGCCACTCAAGGGCTCATCCCACCTCAATATGCGTTACTTGCGATTTTTATCGGCATTGCCACAGGTGATCTCGGTCTCTATTACCTTGGGAAATCAGGCCGTTATTTCCGAGGCGTTCGTTACAAAGCCCTCACCAACCGATACTTTCGAGCGCTTCGCACCAAATTACGTCAAAACGCATTCAGCAGCCTTTTTGTTATCCGCTTTATTCCTGGGCTACGCACCGTTGGTTTTACCCTGAGTGGCTTTTTCGCCATCCCACTGCCTACTTTCTTATTTGCCGTCATCAGCGCAACTGCGCTCTGGACTGGCATTGTCTTCTCTGCCATCTACTATTTAGGGACATCAGCGTGGCTGCAAGCCTCTGAATATCAATGGATCGTCATTCCGTGTGCCATCGTTTTGCTGTTTATCGGCAATCGATTAATGAATAAAACCTACTCTAGAGGGCTATCATGAGTTCACCGCAAGATATTCGCATCATTCCCGCACATCAAATTAATGCAGGTATGCCTCTGCTTGAAAAAGATACCGTGCGCAGTGTCTCTCCTTATGAGTTTCTTCCGACTTGGTTCTTCTACACGCCAGTGGTCATTCAAAGCCTGATGCAAGGGTTACGGCACTTTGACTGGGCACTTCCGCTCATCGCCAATCCAAGCATTAAGTTAAGTGGCATGGTAGGCGAATCAAAACATGAGATATTGAGCCTTGCCGGATCTTCAAGTCAGCGTTGGATCTCCCCGTTTATTACCCTAACCAAAACGGATCTCAGCAGTAAAAAACAAGCCGAAGATGCACGCAGCGCACTCATACAATCGGATCTTGATTTCCCAATCGTGGCAAAGCCGGATCTTGGCTGTCGAGGTGTTGGTGTTAAGCTGATCAACACACAAGATCAACTTGAGCAGTATGTTGAATCTTTCCCAAATAATGCTCGCTTTCTACTGCAGAAAAAGGCGCCTTATCAAGCCGAAGCGGGTGTTTTCTACGTTCGTTACCCAAACAAAAAGCAAGGTGAGATCATCTCGATCACACTCAAATATGCGCCAATGGTGATGGGTGATGGCAAGTCGACACTTAAACAGTTAATTGAAAATAGCCCGCGTGCTGGGCAGCTTAGTCACCTGTATCTACCAAGGCATGAAGATAAATTGGATCAAGTGCTCGCAGAGGACGAAGAGTTCCAACTCGCGTTTGCAGGCAGCCATAGCCGTGGTTGTATCTTCCGAGATGGTAATCAATACATCACTCAGGCTTTAACCGAACGCTTAGATGAGATATTCGACGACTTCGATGGCTTTCACTTTGGTCGACTCGACGTCAAGTTTAAAGACATGTACAGCCTAATGAACGGTGAGGATTTCACGATTCTTGAGGTCAATGGCGCAAGCAGTGAGGCTGGACATATCTGGGATCGCGACACCCCATTACGAGAGATATTTTCTACGCTACTCCTGCAATACCGCATTCTTTTTGATATTGGCGCTCAGCAAAAACAACGAGGTCACCAATCCCCTCCTTTCAAGAGCTTATTTGCGGCGTGGCAAGAAGAGCGACGTCTTGTTCAACAATATCCGACTACCGACTAACTTTGCACGAGGATCATGAATGAACCCCATAGCCCAACCGAGCGCCCTTACTTCTTTCTCTCCTAGCATCAAGGGAGCGGTAGAGATATTGAATCAGGGTCTAGAGTTTTTGTTAGCGATTTCTGACAGCGATTACCTAACACGAGCAAAGCCACACGTTACAAGCTCTATCGGTGAACATACTCGTCACACACTGGATCTTTTTCACGCCTTGATTTTAAAAGAGGATGAGACCGTTGATTACAACACTCGTCGTCGTGGTCATCCCGTCGAATACGACCGCTCTATTGCAGTCAAAGAGATCCACTATGTGATCAACTGGCTTGAACGATTAGACCGTCGAGATCTCGAAGCGCCTATCATGATCCAAACCGAAGTTTCGATGGACGCTCAAGTGTTCGCAAGCCTGCCTTCAACGCTCGAAAGAGAGGTCACCTTTGCCGCACTGCATGCCAATCATCATTACGCGATGATCAAGGTGATCACCACCTTCCTAGACGTCGAGACCTGCAACACCTTTGGTTATGCCCCAACCACCAACAGCTATCTGAGGGAGCAATAATCATGTGTTCAGTATCTTGGCTGCTTGAAGAGAATGGTTATCAGGTCTTTTTTAATCGTGATGAACAAAAAACACGAGCACTGGCAATGCCACCCAGACAATATCGAGTCAACGGTGTCGATATCATTATGCCACTCGACCCAACTGGCGGCGGTAGCTGGATAAGTATTAATGAGTTCGGGCTTTCGCTGTGCCTACTCAATAACTATCAAGGCTCAGTACCTGTTGGGCCTTTAGTAAGCCGCGGTTTGCTACTTAAAAATCTATCATCGAGTCGTAATATCAGTCAGCTCTCTGAAGCATTTCACAAGCTAGACCTACACTCTTTTGCCCCATTTACCTTGCTGGCTTTCGCGCCCAATCTAACCCAACACAATGGTCTGGTTATCGCCTACATGTGGGATGGTATTCAACAGCAAATAGTCGACACAGATTCTCCACTGTTCTCATCCGGTGTTGATTTAGAGCGAGTGCAAGCTTACCGACAAGCAAAATACGATCAGCTTATGGCAACAGGTAAGAATCAACAGAACTTACTTAAGTTTCACTCTCACCATCACAACGAACAACCTCATTTAGCAACCTGTATGCATCGCGAAGACGCACATACAGTGAGCTTTACACACTTACGTAATCTGCATGGCCAAGCCTCTATGTTTTATGCACCCGGCTCACCATGCGAACCCATAAAACCATGCCAGATAAATCAGCAGCGCTTTACCTTTGATTTATCACCCGCAATCAATCTATAGATGGAGTCCATCATGAGAAAACTAATCACCATGGTCATGCTACTTGTTAGCCCGTACGTATTTGCTGCCGATGAAATCTACACTGGTTTCTTTAGCAGTAAGGCGCTCGATGGCTACGATACCGTCGCGTATTTCACTTCCGGTAAGCCCATTGAAGGCAGTAAAAAATTCAGCACTGAGTACAAAGGAGCGGATTGGTATTTCTCTTCTGAAAAGAATCTGACTTTATTTGTTAATAATCCTGAAAAATATGCCCCTCAATATGGTGGCTATTGCGCTTGGGCAGTATCAGCGAAGAGTGACTTTGCACCGGGTGACCCACATCAATGGACGATTGTTGATAACAAGCTTTACCTCAACTACGACCAAGAGATTAAGCAGCGCTGGGAACAAGACCAAGCACAGCATATCCAACAAGCCGATAAAGTTTGGCCGCAACTGATTAAGTAAGGGAATAACGATGACATTCACTCCAGCCAAACATATCCCTGCGGCATTTATCGCGTTTGTGTTTATTCAGTCGTTGTTCTTTAAGTTCACCGGCTCATACGAGACAGAGCATATCTTTGGCACGCTCGCGACATGGTCAGGGCTCAGTTGGTTCGGCTCGTTTGGCGGTTACTTGATTGGATTCGCTGAACTAATTGCAGCCATTTTGCTGTTCACCCGTTGGCATGGTTTGGGTGCCATCATGAGCGTGGGGATCATGAGCGGCGCGATATTTTTTCACCTGTTTACGCCGCTCGGTATTCAGATGCCTGAGTTCAATGCTGCGGGTGAAATTATCGGTTACGACGGCGGATTATTGTTTGGCATGGCATGCCTAGTGTGGTTATTCGGCGCGTTTTTAAGTGTAAAAGATTTCAAGAATCAAGACGGTTTCCTAAACAACTTTAGTCAATAAGGTAGCTTCATTATGATTGATAGTCCTTTTCGTTTACCACGTTACACGCCTTTTGGTTTAGGTGAGTCTGTTGTCGAGTGGGCAACTGGGCTATCTAAGCTAGACCGACTCTATCAAGATCGACCAAACGAGTTATCTAGCTTTGAATTCATGCATCACACCCTGTCGGCGCTCAATATCGACTACTCGGTTTCATCTGGCACCACAGAAAATATCCCAGAAGAAGGGCCAGTGGTGATTGTGGCCAACCATCCGCTTGGCGCAATCGAAGGCGTGATCCTTGCCGATCTCGTAGGATCAGTAAGGAAGGATGTGAAAGTGTTGGCGAATGAGTTACTTAAGCGCCTGCCGGAGCTGGATGATCTTTTCATCGGTGTCGATGTCTTTAATAGTAAAGAATCAAAACGCACCAATGCCAAAGCCATTCGAGACGCCAATCGTCATTTGGCTGATGGCGGACTGCTGATTGTATTCCCTGCGGGTGAAGTATCGAGCTACCGTAAAGGGGCAAAAACACTGACAGACATCGAGTGGAGCAAGTCGGTCGCCAAATTCGTAAAACGTCATCAAGCCACCACGGTGCCTATCTTTATCAATGGTAAAAACAGCGAGTTTTTCTACCAAGCTGGTCGTGTTCATCCACTATTAAGAACCGCTCTACTCGGGCGTGAACTTCTTAATAAACAGGCGACGACTATCTCTATCTCGATTGGCTCATCGATTCCGTATTCAGAGATCAAATCGTTTGAAAAAGAGATGGATATCGTCAACTACCTACGACTCAATACCTACCTAATGAGTCAACAAGACAGCCCGAGCACGCCAATCCACGCCCCCTCTTTTGATACCCAAGTGATAGCGCCTATTCCGCCAGAAGTGTTGGCAATAGAGGTCGATTCTCTTCCGGAAGAGATGAAGTTACTCGAGCAAGGGGACTTTGAGGTCTACTGCACACCAAGCCAATCTATTCCTAACTTAATGCGCGAGATTGGTCGAGTAAGAGAAGAGAGCTTTAGAGAAGTCGGAGAAGGCAGCGGGCTGGCCTGTGATTTAGATGAGTATGACCTTTACTACCATCAACTGTTTGTATGGAATAAAACCAAGGCAGAACTGGTTGGCGCGTATCGACTCGGTATGGTCGATAAACTCATCGCTGAGCACGGGCTTGATCAGCTCTACTCTCGTAGCCTGTTTAACTACAACCAAGAATTCATTGATACGTTAGAAAACAGCATTGAGCTTGGGCGATCAGTGGTAAGTAAGCCTTACCAAAAGAGCCTGAACTCACTGTTACTATTGTGGAAAGGCATCGCGACCTTTGTGTCTCGTCACCCTCAATACACCCATCTGTTCGGCCCAGTCAGTATCAGTAATGATTACAGTCACAATGCGCGTCTGTTGATCGCGACCACCTTATCGATCCATCACTACGATGAGGAAAAGGCGAATTTGGTTTCACCTTCGTCACCTCTCAATACCAGTAGTCATGTGTTCTGGCAGAATCACCTGCTCTCTTCACTGGCGAGTGTGCCTCTGCTCTCTAAAGTGTTAGCACGCATGGAGCAAGGTAAAGGCCTGCCGGTGCTGCTGCGCCAATATCTAGGGATGAACGGTAAACTGGTGTGTTTTAATGTCGACCCATCATTTAATGATGCCTTGGATGGCTTGATTGTGGTGAACCTTAAAAAGGTACCACTGAAGACTCTGGGTAAATACATGGGCAGAGAGCTTGCTCAAGACTATCTAGAGCAACATGCTCAACGCTGATTTCGCCTACTCTGTACCTACACTCAAATAAGTGCGATGATTTCGACACTTATTTGGGTTAGGTTATTTTCATGCACACCTCTTTTATCGAACAACTACAAAGCTTCGACTTCTCAGAAAGCCAGATTGAATCTCTAGTTGCTGTCGCCAAGCCACTTGAACTGCCAACAAGACACATCTTGATCAATCAAGGTGAGATGGCGAGTTCAATCTACTTTGTACTTGAAGGCTTGTGCCACGCCTGCTACTTGACCAATGACGGTAAGCAATACAGCAAAGAGTTCTATTGGGAACAAGATTGGATCATCGGCTTTGAGAGTCTGATAAAAAGCCAAGCGTCCCCTTACCTATTAGAAACGCTGACTCCCATCACCATGTTAGAGCTGCCAATGAATGCGGTTATCGAGTGGCGTGCATCAAATAATCTTTTGTATTTAAAGCTGTTAGAAACACAACTGATGCATAAGGAAAACAAAGAACGCTTCATGCTGCTCTATACACCAGAGCAACGCTATCAGCTGTTCTGCGAGCACTATCCCGACCTTGAGCAGCGCTTGAATGACAATCAAATTGCAGCCTACCTAGGAATAACCGCAATCAGCCTGAGCAGAATTAAAGGTCGAATTAACAATAGTTAATGCCAACAATCATCGCGCATAGTACATTCAGAGCATCGATAATCTCTGGATGTAAACATGATCACTTGGCACTCAATTCCCTTTTCTGAACTCTCAACACAACAGCTTTATCAACTACTTAAATTAAGAGTCGATGTATTTGTGGTGGAGCAAACTTGTCCTTATCCAGAACTCGACGGAAAAGATACACTCGCAGGTGTTGAGCACCTGCTTGGCTATTCTGATGAAGAGTTGGTAGCGTGTGCACGTTTATTACCACCAGGTACCTCTTACGACAACACCAGCATCGGCCGAGTCGCAACCAAGCAATCAGCAAGAGGTGATGGCTTGGGACATCAATTAATCAAAGAAGCATTAACACGCTGCGAGGCTCTTTGGCCAAATACGGCCATTGATATTGGCGCGCAGCAACACCTAGAAAACTTCTATGCGAGCCACGGCTTCAAGACCATCTCGGCTATGTACCTCGAAGATGACATTCCTCATATAGACATGAGATTAGAAAAATAATGACGAATATCACTGCCGGTATTCTATTGTTGGTTGCAGGTAACTTGTTTGCCTCACTTTCCGACGTAGCGGTAAAGCTGTTAAATGGCGAAGTACCGCCCTTGCAGTATATTTTTTTCCGACAGTTGATATCTCTGCTCATCATCACCCCTTTGTGGCTTCAGCAGAAAAAAGAACAACGACGCTTACAGCAGGCTAAGGTAACCTTCATTCGAGGTCAGTTAATTCTGATCGGCAGTGGATGTATGGTGGTCGCGATCACTCACTTGTCTTTAGCAACCGCCAACGCAGTATTTTATGTCGCGCCTTTACTGATGTTGCCGCTCTCAATGTTGCTATTGAAAGAGCAACCGGCACTCGGAAAGGTTATCGCCACAACCATAGGTTTTATTGGCGCATTGATTGTTTTGAGGCCATCACAATTTCATTGGGCAGCACTGTTTGCTTTGGGGACAGCACTCACCCTCGCACTATTCAATGTATTGGTAAGAAAGCTTCCTAGTGAGCAAACGGTGGTCACTACGCTGTGGTGGACAACCTTATTCTCTATTCCAGCCTCATTAGTACTGTGCTTCTTATACTGGCAGCCGGTGTCTGTGGAGCACTTGGGATACATAGCCCTGAGTGCAACACTCATATTGAGCTACAACGGCCTTGCGGTTGCAGCCTATCAAAAAGCACACTCTAGCCAAATTGCCTTGGCTGAGTATTCAGGATTGGTGTTTGTGGCGTTAATAGGTGCGATATGGTTCGATGAGATTCCAGATACATTAACCTTTATCGGAATCATGCTTATCATCTTGCCACTCGCCCCTTTCAAGCGACCAAAAAAAAGAGCTAATGCTTAGCTCTTTTCTATCGTTTATCTGTGTCTGGTGAAGTGCTTTAACTCAGGTTTACAGTTCATCTACTTACTGCGACCGAAGCCACCATCGGATAAGCGGAAGAACATCACCGAAGTGTCGCCTTTCTCTAGCTGAAGAATGTCCAACTGCCCAGTTTCAGCAAGTTTGAAACGAACCAGTTGGCCTTTACGAATCTGACTGAGTGGCTTATCTGCACCTTCAATACGCACTAACGCATTCAAGTCAGACAATGGCAAATCGTTGTTTCGAAAAACCTGCGCTAACGTATCCCCTTGCTTAACAAGGTACTCCTGCCAATTTTTGTTACTCGGTTCTGATGAACTGCTCTTGGCATTTTGCTGTTCGCTTAAGCCGACGGTGTTTATTTCAAGCTCAACGCGCGATGTTGTTGGAGCGGTGTCTACTTTTGGTTCTGGTAGCGGTACAAAAAGTAATATCAGTACGATCGGAGAAATCACCATCAACAGTCTTTGGTGTAACTTCGGCAATGAACCCCAAGTTTGCGCTGTTGAGGTTTTCATTTTCTTCACATCGATCGAACTCAATTTCTCTTTGACCTGATTCAGTCGATCCTTGAATTCTGCTAAGTGGTCAACTTTCTGTTTTTTCTTTTGACGACGATTCATACCACTGCGTCCTATACATTGAATAACTACAGTATAAAAACCAAAGTACCAACAGTATAGATCTTTCCGTCACAACAAGGCCCAAAGCGAGAAAATTGACATGGCTGTGATTTGGGCACGGTAAAGCGCAAGTGATCAGGGACTAGCCGTTTCTTCACGCTGCTAATACTGGTATTCTTACCCTTTTCGTACTGACAAAAAGAGTGACTTTTCATGTCTGAAGTAAAATTTGAAACTGTAGAGCAAAAAGCTAGCTACGGTATCGGTCTACAAATGGGCCAACAACTTGCTGGTTCTGGTCTTGAAGGCCTAAACGTTGACGCAATCGCTGCTGGTATCGCAACAGCTCTAGTTGGCGACATGCCAGCTATCGAAGTTGACGAAATCAACAACGCACTACAAGAGCTACACACTCGTGGTGAAGCTGCACGTCAAGAACTAGCTAAAGCTGCTGCTGCTGACGGCGAAGCTTTCCTAGCTGACAACGCTCTTCGTTCAGAAGTAACGGTTCTTGAGTCTGGTCTTCAGTACGAAGTACTAACTGAAGGTACTGGCGAAATCCCAACTGCAGACAAGCAAGTACGTGTTCACTACCACGGCGAACTAACTGACGGTACTGTTTTCGACAGCTCTGTATCTCGCGGTCAACCTGCTGAATTCCCAGTAACTGGCGTAATTCAAGGTTGGGTACAAGCTCTACAAATGATGCCTGTTGGCTCTAAGTGGAAGCTATACATCCCTCAAGATCTAGCATACGGTGAGCGTGGCGCAGGTGCTGCAATCCCACCATTTGCTGCTCTAGTATTTGAAGTTGAACTTCTAGCTATTCTTTAATTTTTATAAAAACCTATAGTAAAACAAAATACTATAGGCAAATAAAATTGAAATAATCCAACGGCGATGTGACTACATCGTCGTTTTTCGTTTATAGTGAAAGAGTAAATTACTTTATTACTTAAGGACGAATAATGAAGAAAGTACTCATCACAGTTTTAAGCAGCCTTGCTGTTGTCTCTTGCGCTAGCACGAGCGACTCAGAACAAACCAGTTCATCATCAGATACCAATTATTCCCAACTATCACAAACTGCACTAATGGCAGCAGTGAATATGTGGTCTCAACAGAATGAAACAACACCTCTTGCAGATACTGTCGCTGACCAAGCTTCTGTTACCAGCGATCAAGCAATTGGCGGTATCGGTTCAATGTTGGCCCTTGCACAAAACTCACTTGGCACAGCCGACAACAAAGAACTCGCGACACTTATTCCTGGCATGTCGACTCTTGAGTCAACTGGACTATCATCACTAATTAACTCGCAAAGTGCGGTTGAAAGTGCCTTCACAAGTCTAGGAATGGACTCATCGATGGTTTCAACATTTGCGCCAATCGTTCTTCAAGCACTGCAGTCCCAAGGCGCAACAAGTGGTCTAATGGATTCACTTGCTGCTGTATGGCAATAATCGCTAGTTATTAATAGCAAGTATGGAAATCTGATAAGAGCACTTCGGTGCTCTTTTTTTATGCGTGAAAGAAAAGATGCTCGTGATACGAGATACGAGATACGAGATACGAGATACGAGATACGAGATACGAGATACGAGATACGAGATACGAGATATTTTTGAAAAAAAGAGCAGATAAGACAAGCAAAAAGTGCCAAACATCATGGTGCAATTTCTATTATCTTTTCCTTGTTCTACAGACACAAAAAAGCCGAGCTAATGCTCGGCTTTTGTATTAAGAATCTAGTATAGATTACTCAGCAGCTTCTTCAGCAGCTGGGCGGTCTACAAGCTCAATGTAAGCCATTGGAGCTTTATCACCAGTACGGAAACCACATTTAAGAATGCGAGTGTAACCACCTTGGCGAGCCGCGAAACGCGGGCCTAGTTCATTAAATAGTTTTGCCACAACTTCGTTATCACGAGTGCGAGCAAATGCAAGACGACGGTTAGCAACACTGTCTGTCTTAGCTAGGGTAATCAATGGCTCAATTACGCGACGTAGTTCTTTTGCTTTAGGCACGGTAGTTTTAATAACTTCGTGACGAACAAGAGAGCTAGCCATGTTGCTGAACATCGCTTTGCGATGACTGCTGTTGCGGTTGAGTTGACGACCACTTTTACGATGGCGCATGACCTAATCCTTCTAACTTTTCGATTAATCTTCAGCGATTGACGCTGGTGGCCAGTTTTCTAGACGCATGCCTAGAGAAAGACCACGTGAAGCAAGCACATCTTTAATCTCTGTAAGAGATTTCTTACCAAGGTTTGGCGTTTTAAGTAGCTCAACCTCAGTGCGCTGTACAAGATCACCGATGTAGTGAATCGCTTCTGCTTTCAAACAGTTAGCAGAGCGAACTGTTAGTTCAAGATCGTCTACAGGACGTAGTAGGATAGGATCGAATTCTGGCTTCTCTTCCTTCTCCTCAGGTACACGTACATCACGAAGATCTACGAACGCATCCAGTTGTTCAGCTAAAATAGTAGCTGCACGACGGATTGCTTCCTCAGGTTCTAGAGTACCGTTCGTTTCCATATCGATAACAAGCTTGTCTAAATCAGTACGTTGTTCTACACGTGCCGCTTCTACAGCGTAAGCGATTTTATCAACCGGGCTGTAAGTAGCGTCAACTAGTAGACGACCGATAGGACGCTCATCTTCTTCAGTATGGATACGAGCTGAAGCTGGAACGTAACCACGACCACGTTCTACTTTGATACGCATAGCGATCTCAGCGTTGTCATCCGTTAGGTGACAAATTACGTGCTCAGGGTTAGCGATCTCTACATCACCATCGTGGGTGATGTCACCTGCAACAACAGGGCCTGAGCCTGATTTGTTCAGTGTAATAAACACTTCATCTTTGCCTTCAGCAACGCGTACAGCCAAACCTTTAAGGTTTAGAAGGATTTCCAGGATATCTTCCTGAACGCCTTCTTTAGTGCTGTATTCGTGTAGCACACCTTCAATTTCAACTTCTGTTACGGCACAACCCGGCATAGAAGATAGAAGAATGCGGCGAAGAGCATTACCTAGAGTGTGGCCGAAACCGCGCTCTAATGGCTCAAGAGTTACTTTCGCGTGTGTCGTATTGATCTGTTCAATGTCAACAAGACGCGGCTTAAGAAATTCTGTTACAGAACCCTGCATTGTGTCCTCTCTTTTTTTAACCTTACTTAGAGTAAAGTTCGACGATCAAGTGTTCATTGATGTCAGCTGATAGGTCAGAACGCTCAGGCATACGCTTGAATGTACCTTCCATTTTGCCAGCATCTACTTCAATCCAAGTTGGCTTTTCACGTTGTTCAGCAACTTCTAGAGCCGCTTTAATACGAGATTGCTGTTTAGCTTTCTCGCGGATAGAAACAACGTCGTTTGCCGCTACTTTGAAAGAAGGAACGTTTACAACTTTACCGTTAACTAGAATAGACTTGTGGCTAACTAGTTGACGAGATTCAGCACGAGTAGCGCCAAAGCCCATACGGTAAACTACGTTATCAAGACGACCTTCAAGAAGCTGAAGCAGGTTTGCACCTGTGTTGCCTTTAAGACGTGCAGCTTCTTTGTAGTAGTTGCGGAATTGTTTTTCTAGAACGCCGTAGATACGACGAACTTTTTGCTTCTCACGAAGCTGAACGCCATACTCAGATAGACGACCGCGACGAGCGCCGTGTACACCTGGTGCGTTATCAATTTTACACTTGGTATCGATCGCACGGACACCAGACTTAAGGAATAAGTCAGTACCTTCGCGACGGCTAAGCTTCAGCTTAGGACCCAAATATCTTGCCATGATCTTTCTCCAATATTCCTAGAAACGAAACTTAAACGCGACGTTTCTTAGGTGGACGACAACCGTTATGAGGGATTGGTGTCGCATCAACAATGTTAGTGATACGGAAACCAGCAGCGTTCAGTGCACGAACAGTAGATTCGCGACCTGGACCTGGACCCTTAACCATAACTTCCAAGTTCTTTAGGCCATATTCTTTAGCCATTTCACCACAACGCTCAGCTGCAACTTGTGCTGCGAACGGAGTAGATTTACGAGAACCACGGAAACCTGAACCACCTGCTGTAGCCCATGCAAGAGCGTTGCCTTGACGGTCAGTGATAGTTACGATTGTGTTGTTGAAAGAAGCATGAATGTGCGCTACGCCATCAGCTACTTGCTTGCGTACGCGCTTACGCGCGCGAGTTGGTTGTTTTGCCATTGTACTCTACCTTATCCGACTATTTCTTGATCGGCTTGCGCGGACCCTTACGGGTGCGAGCGTTGGTTTTAGTACGCTGTCCACGTAGTGGTAGACTGCGACGATGACGAAGACCGCGGTAACAGCCAAGGTCCATAAGACGCTTGATGTTCATCGATACTTCACGACGTAGATCACCTTCTACAGTGTACTTAGCTACACCATCACGCAGTTGATCGATCTGCTCTTCAGTTAGTTCACTGATCTTAGCATCTTCAGCAATACCCACTTCAGCTAGAATAGCTTGAGAGCGAGTTTTACCGATACCGTAGATTGCAGTAAGTGCAATTACAGAATGCTTATGATCAGGAATGTTAATGCCGGCTATACGGGCCATTATTCACTCCTAAGGGGTTCATAAAAGAATTATCCGCAGCAAAGCCCGTTATGGATACGCTGCGGCATACTACTTCTTTTGCACGCAAAAGGTAGGCCGAGGAATATACTCGACTCTACCTTGTATTTCAAGTAAAAATTTCTGCTAATTAGCCTTGGCGTTGCTTATGCTTTGGCTCACTGCAAATCACGCGAACGACACCGTTACGCTTGATAACTTTACAGTTACGGCAGATTTTTTTAACGGAAGCACGAACTTTCATTGCTAAACTCCGTAAATGGAATCGAAATTGTTACCACCGAATTAACGGCCGTAACCCTTCAGATTCGCTTTCTTTAACACAGAATCATACTGTTGTGACATCAGATGAGTCTGTACCTGTGCCATGAAATCCATGATAACTACCACTACGATTAGTAGTGATGTGCCGCCAAAGTAGAAACGAACGTTCCACGCGACCATCATGAACTCAGGAATCAGACATATAAAAGTAATGTATAGAGCGCCCGCAAGGGTTAGTCTAGTCATCACTTTATCGATATATTTCGCTGTCTGCTCACCTGGGCGGATACCGGGTACGAATGCACCAGACTTCTTCAAGTTATCAGCTGTTTCACGCGGGTTAAACACCAACGCTGTATAGAAGAAACAGAAGAAGATTATAGCTGCTGCATAAAGCATTACATACAAAGGTTGACCTGGGCTAAGAGCTAATGACACGTCAGTTAACCAACCGAACGCGCTGCTTTCACCATTTTGACCAAACCACTGCGCTAATGTTCCTGGGAACAAAATAATACTTGATGCGAAAATCGCTGGAATAACACCTGCCATATTAATCTTAAGAGGCAAGTGAGAGCTTTGTGCTGCAAAAACTTTACGACCTTGTTGACGTTTCGCATAGTTAACGACGATACGACGTTGACCACGCTCCATGAAAACTACGAAGTAAATAACAGCAAAAGACAATACAGCAATAAACAGCAGAAGAAGCACATGCAATTCACCTTGACGCGCTTGCTCGATTGTTTGACCGATTGCAGAAGGCAATCCAGCAACAATACCTGCAAAAATCAGAATGGAAATACCATTACCGATTCCTCGCTCAGTGATTTGTTCACCTAACCACATTAAGAACATGGTACCAGTTACTAAACTCACGGTAGCAATAAGCGTAAACATGGTTTGGTTGATAACAACCAGATTGTCGACCATGTTTGGTAAGCCTGTTGCGATACCAATAGCTTGGAATGTTGCAAGTACAAGCGTGCCGTAGCGTGTATATTGGCTTATCTTACGACGGCCTGCTTCACCCTCTTTCTTGAGTTCCGCTAACGCTGGATGAACTACAGTTAGCAATTGGACTACGATCGATGCCGAAATGTACGGCATGATACCCAATGCTAATATAGATGCACGCTCAAGAGCACCACCGGAGAACATGTTAAACATTTCTACGATGGTACCTTTTTGCTGATCGAACAAATCGGCAAGTACAGCTGCGTCAATACCAGGGATCGGCACAAAAGAGCCGGCTCGGAATACTAAAAGTGCACCAATTACGAATAATAAGCGCGACTTTAGTTCACTTAAGCCGCTCTGAGCACTACGAAAATCTTGTCCTGGTTTCTTAGCCATCTGTACCTCGTTCCTCGAGATTATTCCTCGATTTTACCGCCTGCAGCTTCGATTGCAGCTTTAGCGCCTTTAGTCACGCGTAGACCTTTAACAGTCACAGCTTTGCTTAGGTCACCAGAAAGAACGATCTTAACAAACTCGATGTTCTTAGTGATAACGTTAGCAGCTTTAAGGCTGTTAAGATCAACTACGTCACCTGTTACTTTCGCTAGCTCAGCTAGACGAACTTCAGCAGACACTAGGCTCTTACGAGAAGTGAAACCGAATTTAGGTAGACGTTGTTTTAGAGGCATTTGACCGCCTTCAAAACCTGGACGAACAGAGCCGCCAGAACGTGACTTTTGACCTTTGTGACCGCGGCCACCTGTTTTACCAAGGCCAGAACCGATACCACGACCTACACGCTTCTTAGAAGGTTTAGAGCCAGCAGCCGGTGATAGAGTATTCAAACGCATTCTGATTACTCCTCAATCTTAACCATGTAGTAAACCTTGTTGATCATACCGCGTACGCACGGTGTATCTTCAAGTTCTACTGTATGGTTGATGCGACGAAGACCTAGACCTTTAAGACACGCTTTGTGCTTAGGTAGGCGACCAATTGAGCTTTTAGTTTGAGTTACTTTAATAGTTGCCATCGTGTGCTTACTCCGAAATAGATTCAACAGTTAGACCACGTTTAGCAGCAACCATTTCTGGTGACTTAACGTCTACTAGAGCACCAATCGTTGCGCGAACAACGTTGATAGGGTTCGTTGAACCGTATGCTTTAGAAAGTACGTTATGTACGCCTGCAACTTCAAGTACGGCACGCATTGCACCACCGGCAATAACACCTGTACCTTCAGCAGCTGGCTGCATGTAAACTTTAGAGCCCGAATGACGACCTTTCACCGGGTGGTGAAGAGTGCCTTCGTTAAGCGCAACAGTAACCATGTTACGACGCGCTTTTTCCATTGCTTTTTGAATCGCAGCAGGTACTTCACGAGCTTTGCCGTAACCGAAACCTACACGACCATTACCGTCACCAACTACTGTTAGTGCAGTGAAGCTCATGATTCGACCACCTTTAACCGTCTTAGATACACGGTTAACTGCGATCAGCTTTTCTTGCAAATCATTAGCTTGTTGTTGTTCTTTAGCCATCTTCCAACCCTACCTTAGAATTTCAGACCAGCTTCGCGAGCAGAATCTGCTAGCGCCGCTACTCGACCGTGGTATTGGAAACCAGAACGATCGAATGCAACTGAAGCTACGCCTTTTTCAAGAGCGCGCTCAGCAACAGCTTTACCAACTGCTTTAGCTGCATCAACGTTACCAGTGTTCTTAACTTGCTCACGGATCGCTTTTTCTACAGTAGAAGCAGCTGCGATAACCTCAGAGCCGTTTGCCGCGATAACTTGTGCGTAAACATGGCGAGGAGTACGGTGTACTACCAGGCGAGTTGCACCAAGTTCTGCAATCTTACGACGTGCACGTGTAGCACGACGGATGCGAGATGCTTTCTTATCCATAGTGATACCTTACTTCTTCTTAGCTTCTTTAGTACGCACATTTTCATCTGCGTAACGAACACCTTTGCCTTTGTAAGGCTCAGGAGCACGGTAAGAACGAATGTCAGCCGCAACTTGACCTACTACTTGCTTATCGCAACCAGTAATGATGATCTCAGTTTGGCTAGGGCACTCAGCTTTAATACCTTCAGGTAGAGCGTGCTCTACTGGGTGAGAAAAACCAAGTGTTAGAGCTACAGAGTTGCCTTTCATAGCAGCACGGTAACCAACACCCTTAAGAGTTAGCTTCTTAGTGAAGCCCTCAGTAACACCCACAACCATGTTATTAACTAGAGCGCGAGCTGTACCAGCTTGTGCCCATGCGTTAGTAACACCTTCTTTCGGACCGAAAGTAAGGTTGGTTTCTTCCTGTGCAATAACTACGGCGCTGTTAAGAACGCGAGTAAGCTCACCTTTGCTACCTTTTACAGTAACTTCTTGGCCGTTTAGTTTCACCTCTACGCCAGCTGGAATAGCGACAGGTGCTTTAGCAACACGAGACATAATCTACTCCTTAAGCTACGTAACAGATGATTTCACCGCCAAGACCTGCTTTACGAGCAGCACGGTCAGACATCAGACCCTTGGAAGTAGAAACAACTGCAATACCAAGACCACCCATCACTGTAGGTAAAGAGTCTTTATTTTTATAAACTCTTAGACCAGGACGTGATACACGCTTGATTTGCTCGATTACAGGTTTAGCTTGGAAGTACTTAAGAGTAACTTCTAGCTCAGGTTTTGCTTCGCTGTTAACAGCGAAGTCTACGATGTAACCTTCAGCTTTAAGTAATGCAGCAATTGCAACTTTAAGCTTTGAAGAAGGCATTTTTACAGCAACTTTGTTTGCTGCCTGACCGTTACGAACTCGGGTCAGCATATCCGAAATCGGATCTTGCATGCTCATAAGATTTACTCCAAATGATTAAGTGGCAATTACCAGCTAGCCTTACGAAGACCCGGAATCTCGCCTTTCATGCAAGCTTCACGAACCTTAATGCGGCTTAGACCGAATTTACGTAGGTAACCGTGTGGACGACCAGTTTGGTTGCAACGGTTGCGCTGACGTGATGCACTTGAATCACGTGGAAGAGATTGCAGTTTAAGAACCGCATTCCAACGATCTTCTTCAGATGCGTTTACATCGCTAATGATAACTTTTAGCGCAGAACGCTTTTCAGCGAACTTAGCTACTAGTTTTGCACGTTTAGCTTCACGTGCTTTCATTGATTGTTTAGCCATAACAGTAACCCTACCCTTACTTACGGAATGGGAAGTTAAAGGCAGCCAGCAGAGCTCGGCCTTCCTCATCGGAACCCGCAGAAGTCGTGATAGTGATATCAAGACCGCGGACGCGATCGACTTTATCGTAGTCGATTTCCGGAAAGATGATTTGCTCGCGAACGCCCATGCTGTAGTTACCGCGACCGTCAAAAGACTTAGCGCTAACACCACGGAAATCACGTACACGTGGAAGTGCGATAGAGATTAAACGCTCTAAAAATTCCCACATGCGCTCACCACGCAAGGTTACTTTACAACCAATTGGGTAGCCTTCACGAATTTTGAAACCAGCTACAGATTTACGCGCTTTAGTGATAAGTGGCTTTTGACCAGAGATCGTTGCCATATCAGCTGCTGCGTTTTCTAGCAGTTTCTTATCGTTGATTGCTTCACCAACGCCCATGTTTAGGGTGATTTTCTCAATCCTAGGGACTTGCATGACGCTTGTGTAGCTGAACTCTTTGGTAAGCTCAGCGACTACAGACGACTTGTAGTAATCATGCAGTTTCGCCATAGTAGAACTCCAAATTACTTCTAATTAGTTAGAAACAGTTTCGCCGTTAGATTTGAAGAAACGAACTTTCTTGCCATCTTCGATACGGAAACCGATACGGTCTGCTTTACCAGTAGCCGCGTTAAAAACAGCAACGTTAGAAGCATCAATAGCTGCTTCTTGTTCAACGATGCCACCTTGTTGACCTAGAGCCGGAACCGGCTTTTGGTGTTTCTTAACAAGGTTGATGCCTTCAACGATAACTTTACCAGTTGTCAGAACCTTAGTTACTTTACCTTTCTTGCCTTTATCTTTACCAGCAAGAATGATTACTTCGTCATTACGACGGATTTTAGCTGCCATATTGCCGCTCCTTACAGAACTTCAGGTGCTAGTGATACAATCTTCATGAATTTCGCGTTACGAAGTTCACGAGTCACAGGACCAAAGATACGTGTGCCGACTGGTTGCTCAGTAGTGTCATTTAACAATACACAAGCATTACTGTCGAAGCGAATGACAGAACCGTCTGGGCGACGAACGCCTTTACGGGTGCGCACTACTACCGCCTTCAGAACATCACCTTTCTTTACTTTACCGCGAGGAATCGCTTCCTTCACTGTAACCTTGATGACGTCACCGATATGTGCATAACGGCGGTGAGAGCCACCCAGAACCTTAATACACATTACCTTGCGCGCGCCAGAGTTATCTGCTGCGTCAAGTGTACTTTGCATCTGGATCATTGTTAGTGCTCCGCTAAATATTAAAACTAGACCCTCTCGGGTCGGGCTGCCTCTTTAAAAGGGACGCGAATTGTACCACCCTTTTTTTAAATTGGGTAGACAAAAAACAAGCGGCTCCAAAAAATTATTTGGAGCCGCTTATAAGTTATAGAATTACAAAGATTAAATCTTCGCTTTTTCTAGAACTTTAACCAATGTCCAAGACTTAGTCTTAGACAGAGGACGACACTCAGCGATTTCAACTTTGTCGCCTAGGCCACAAGTGTTGTCTTCGTCGTGTGCGTGTACTTTAGTCGTGCGTTTGATGAACTTACCGTAAATTGGGTGTTTTACAGTGCGCTCAATAGCAACAACGATAGACTTGTCCATCTTGTCACTTACTACACGGCCTTGCTGGATGCGGTTAGTTTCGCTCATTATGCGCCTGCCTTTTCAGTCAAAACAGTTTTCACACGTGCGATGTCACGGCGTACAGCTTTTAGAGTATGAGTTTGCTGTAGTTGACCAGTTGCAGCTTGCATGCGCAAGTTGAACTGTTCACGTAGCAAATTCAATAGCTCAGCGTTAAGCTCTTCAACGTTCTTTTCGCGTAGATCTTGTGCTTTCATCACATCACCTGCTTAGTTACAAAAGTAGTTTTAACAGGCAGTTTACGTGCCGCTAGGCGGAACGCTTCACGTGCCAACTCTTCAGGTACGCCATTCATCTCGTACATAACTTTGCCTGGTTGGATTTGAGCAACCCAGTACGCAACTGAACCTTTACCTTTACCTTGACGAACTTCAAGAGGCTTTTCAGTAATCGGCTTGTCTGGGAATACACGGATCCAGATTTGACCTTGACGCTTAATGTGACGTGTCATAGCACGACGTGCCGCTTCGATTTGACGTGCAGTCAGACGACCACGGCCAACAGCTTTAAGACCGAATTCGCCGAAGCTTACTTCAGTACCTTTAGCTAGACCACGGTTACGACCAGTCATAACCTTGCGGAACTTAGTACGTTTTGGTTGTAGCATCGTTCGACTCCTTACTTACGGCCTTTACGCTGCTTCTTAGGCTTATCGCCTTTTGGCTCTACTGCGTTAGCAGCTGGCATACCGCCTAGAATCTCACCTTTGAAGATCCAAACTTTAATGCCGATCACACCGTATTGAGTGTGAGCCGAAGAAGTTGCGTAATCAATGTCTGCACGTAGAGTGTGTAGAGGCACACGGCCTTCACGGTACCACTCAGAACGTGCGATTTCAGCACCGCCAAGACGGCCGCCTACTTGTACTTTGATGCCTTTAGCGCCTAGACGCATAGCATTTTGTACCGCACGCTTCATTGCACGACGGAACATAACACGACGCTCTAGTTGAGACGCGATGCTATCAGCTACAAGCTGACCATCTAGCTCAGGCTTACGTACTTCAGCGATGTTAATTTGCGCTGGTACACCTGCGATTTTAGCTACAGCTGCGCGTAGCTTCTCTACGTCTTCACCTTTCTTACCGATAACAACGCCAGGACGAGCAGTGTGAATAGTCACACGGATGCTCTTAGCTGGACGCTCGATAACGATACGAGATAATGATGCTTTTTGTAGTTCCTTTGTAAGGAACTGACGTACCTTGAAGTCGCCGTCTAGGTTGTCAGCGAATTCGTTGGTATTAGCAAACCATGTAGCATTCCAAGGCTTAACGATGCCAAGACGAATACCATTAGGATGTACTTTCTGACCCATTGCTTACTCTCCTAGTCTTTAGCGATCTGCTACAACAATAGTGATGTGGCTTGAACGCTTCAAGATACGATCCGCACGACCTTTAGCACGAGGCATAATACGCTTCATGATAGGGCCCTCATCTACGAAGATTTTAGCGACATTTAGATCGTCGATATCTGCACCTTCGTTATGTTCCGCGTTAGCGATAGCTGACTCAAGAACCTTCTTAACTAATACAGCAGCTTTTTTGTTGCTGAAAGTTAGAATTTCTAGAGCTTGGTCTACCGACTTACCGCGAATTTGGTCTGCAACTAAGCGAGCTTTCTGTGGAGAAATACGAGCAAAGTTATGTTTAGCTAAAGCTTCCATCATCTACTCCTTATTTCTTCTTAGCTTTCTTATCTGCAGCATGACCGCGATAAGTACGAGTTGGTGCAAATTCGCCCAGTTTGTGACCGATCATTTCTTCGGTAACGAAAACTGGAACGTGCTGACGACCATTATGGACAGCGATGGTCAAACCAATCATTGTTGGGATGATCATTGAGCGACGGGACCAAGTCTTAATAGGCTTTTTGTCTCCGCTTTCCACCGCTTTCTCTACCTTCTTCAGCAAGTGTAGGTCAATAAAAGGACCTTTCTTGAGAGAACGTGGCATGGCGATTCCTCTTTATAAATTATTTAGTGCGACGACGTACGATGTACTTGTCAGTGCGCTTGTTCTTACGAGTCTTGAAGCCCTTAGTAGGAACGCCCCAAGGAGAAACTGGGTGACGACCACCAGATGTGCGGCCTTCACCACCACCATGTGGGTGATCCACCGGGTTCATTACTACACCACGTACGGTTGGACGTACGCCGCGCCAGCGTGAAGCACCAGCTTTACCAAGTTCACGTAGCATATGCTCAGAGTTACCAACTTCACCGATCGTTGCACGACCTTCAGAAAGAACTTTGCGCATCTCACCAGAACGTAGACGGATAGTTACGTATGCACCATCGCGAGCGATGATTTGAGCATAAGCACCAGCCGAACGAGCTAGTTGAGCACCTTTACCAGGCTTAAGTTCAACACAGTGTACAGTAGAACCTACTGGGATGTTGCGCATCGGCAGAGTGTTACCTGCTTTGATTGCAGCATCTACGCCAGATTGAATCTGGTCGCCTGCGTTAACACCTTTAGGTGCAATGATGTAACGACGCTCACCGTCTGCGTACAGAACTAGAGCGATGTTAGCACTACGGTTTGGATCGTATTCTAGACGCTCAACTTTCGCTGGGATGCCATCTTTAGTACGTTTGAAGTCAATCAGACGGTAATGGTGCTTATGACCACCACCGATGTGACGTACTGTAATACGACCGTTGTTGTTACGACCACCGTTCTTAGAGTTTTTCTCTAGAAGTGGTGCGTATGGCTTACCCTTGTGTAGGTCAGCGTTAACAACTTTAACGACGTGACGACGACCAGGGGAAGTCGGCTTACATTTAACAATAGCCATTTTTACTACTCCTGTTATTCCGCGCCGCCAACGAAGTCAAGATCTTGACCTTCTTTCAAAGTAACGTAGGCTTTCTTAACGTCTGAACGACGGCCTTCACGCATACCTTGACGTTTGGTCTTACCCTTTAATACAAGAGTATTTACAGACTTAACTTCAACTTCAAATAGCTTTTCTACAGCTGCTTTGATCTCTTTCTTAGTTGCATCTTTAGCTACTTTGAAAACGATAGTGTTCGCTTTCTCAGCTGCCATAGTTGCTTTTTCAGAGATGTGCGGAGCACGTAGAACTTTTAAGATACGCTCTTCAGTGATCATGCTAGCATCTCCTCAACTTGCTTAACTGCGTCAGCAGTCATTAGAACCTTGTCGAAAGCGATTAGTGATACTGGATCAACACCAGCAACATCACGTGCATCTACTTTGTATAGGTTACGAGCAGCTAAGAATAGATTTTCATCTACTTCGCCAGTCACAATCAGAACGTCGCTTAGCTCAAGCTCTTTAAGCTTAGCTACAAGTTCTTTTGTTTTTGGTGCTTCTACAGAGAAGTTATCAACAACGATTAAACGCTCTTGACGAACTAGCTCAGAAAGAATGCTCTTCATAGCACCGCGGTACATTTTTTTGTTTACTTTTTGGCTGTGATCTTGTGGTTTCGCAGCAAAAGTAACACCACCTGTACGCCAGATTGGGCTACGAATTGTACCAGCACGTGCGCGGCCAGTACCTTTTTGACGCCATGGCTTAGCGCCACCGCCAGATACTTCAGAACGAGTCTTTTGAGCACGAGTACCTTGACGAGCACCTGCTGCATATGCAACAACTACTTGGTGTACAAGAGCTTCGTTGAAGTCACGTCCGAAAGTAGTCTCGGAAACAGTTAGTGCATCAGCACCTTTAACCATCAATTCCATTACTTACTCCTAGACGTTATGCTTTAACAGCAGGTTTTACGATCACGTTTCCGCCTGTTGAGCCCGGTACTGCACCTTTAATAAGGAGTAGATTGCGCTCAGCGTCAACACGTACGATCTCTAGGTTTTGAGTCGTTACACGCTCAGCACCCATGTGACCTGCCATTTTCTTGCCTTTAAACACGCGGCCTGGAGTTTGACATTGGCCAATTGAACCCGGTGCGCGGTGAGACAAAGAGTTACCGTGAGTCATATCTTGAGTAGAGAAGTTCCAACGCTTGATAGCGCCTTGGAAGCCTTTACCTTTAGATGTACCAGTAACGTCTACTTTTTTAATTTCGTTGAAAAGTTCTACGTTTAGCTCAGCGCCAACTTCAAACTCTTCGCCGTTTTCTAAACGGAATTCCCAAAGACCGCGACCTGCTTCTACACCCGCTTTCGCGAAGTGACCAGCTTCAGGTTTAGTTACACGGTTAGCTTTCTTAGCACCAGTAGTTACTTGGATTGCTGCGTAGCCATCAGTCTCAAGAGTTTTAACTTGAGAAATACGGTTCGCTTCAACCTCAACAACAGTTACTGGGATAGAAACGCCTTCTTCAGTAAATACGCGGGTCATACCCACTTTACGTCCGACTAGACCAATCATTATTCTTATCTCCCTTAACCTAGGCTGATTTGAACATCAACGCCAGCTGCAAGATCAAGACGCATTAGAGCATCAACAGTTTTATCTGTTGGCTCAACGATGTCGATCAAACGCTTGTGAGTACGAATTTCGTACTGGTCACGTGCATCTTTGTTGACGTGTGGAGAGGTAAGAACAGTGAAACGCTCTTTACGAGTAGGTAGTGGAATAGGACCACGAACCTGTGCGCCAGTACGTTTTGCTGTTTCAACGATTTCCGCAGTTGAAGCATCGATTAGCTTGTAATCAAACGCTTTAAGGCGGATACGAATACGTTGGTTCTGCATGAGACAGAGCTCCAATTATTAAAAATTACACAAACAATATCGCCACTCAAACCCGATAAAACGAGAGAATGCCGATTGATTTATGTGAAACCGTAGCATCCAAAATTAGGACGCATTGTCAGTTAACTTTTGAAGCAAACAAGAAGTTTACTATTTTTATTAACCGCGAACATAAGCTGAGTATACATTACTAGGTAAGACCTACTCCTCAGTGCTCATTGGTTCACAACCAGCGTTAGCCAGTGCGATGCATTATACAGATCACACTTTAAGTTGCAAGCGGTGTTTGAAAAATAAACGCAGAATCTATTTACGGGGATAACTGGGGAGTTTGTATTGTACGGTAGTGCCCTACCGCTGGAAATTGAAAGCAAGGTAACAGCTCGGTTAAGCCTCAGCTGTTACCTCTTTTATTTATGGTATTTTAACCGTCATCTTCATCCACATATTGAGCTTGTAGATAATTTTGGATCCCAGTCATTTTGATTAAACCAAGTTGGGTTTCTAACCAATCGACGTGATCTTCCTCGTCTTCTAAGATGTCTTGAAATAAATCTCGCGATACATAGTCGTGAATATCTTCTGCGTACGCGATGGCATTTTTCAAATCAGGTATAGCTTCCATCTCAAGAGATAAATCACACTGAAGCATCTCTTCAGTATCTTCACCAATTTTCAACTTACCCAAATCTTGAAGGTTTGGGAGACCTTCTAAAAATAGTATGCGTTCAATTAAATGGTCAGCATGTTTCATTTCGTCGATAGATTCGTGGTATTCCTTATCGGCCAGGTGCTTTAAACCCCAATCTTTGTACATACGAGCATGCAAGAAATATTGGTTTATCGCGACGAGTTCGTTACCAAGAATTTTATTGAGATGTTGAATGATGATTGGATCGCCTTTCATGACATAGCCCTCCTCTTTGGCTCTTCTAACTGTAGAACCAAATCGAGAAGTGTCAAAAAAGCTAATGCCCTTTGGGCAAAACTAGCTTGCCTGTTTGAACAGGTCTTTCGCAGTATCGTTAATGACTTCTTTTGCTGAACGTACACACTTGCCGCATTGACTGCCAAGTGCTGTACATTTTTTAATTCCTTTGATGTCAGTAATGCCCTCTTCTATCACGAGCTTGCGGATTTTTTTATCCGAAACCCCATGGCATAAACAAATGTACATACTAAAACCTAAATCTTTAACTTAGGCTTAAATATAAAAAGGAATCATTCTTATTACCAGTCATATTTACTGTTTGGTTATATCGATTGGTTATAGTGTTTTGCGAGTAATTGGAAAAATTGGCTGTGAAGGTTGTATAACGGAAATGCGTGATCAAGGTGGGTCAGTAAATAACTGTATTTAAATTGGAATATAGTTAGCTGTTCTAAAGTTTGATGAATTTCCCTTATAACCAAAATAAAAAGGGAAGCCGAAGCTCCCCTTTTCAGATGCGTGCTCTTCTAATGAAGAGAGTGCAAAAATCTAAATGCTATTAAGCGAAGATTTTAGCTACAACACCAGCACCAACTGTACGGCCACCTTCGCGGATTGCGAAACGTAGACCTTCGTCCATTGCGATTGGAGCGATTAGCTCAACAGTCATTTGAACGTTGTCACCTGGCATTACCATTTCTACGCCTTCAGGTAGAGTGATATCGCCTGTTACGTCAGTTGTACGGAAGTAGAACTGTGGACGGTAACCTTTGAAGAAAGGAGTGTGACGGCCGCCTTCGTCTTTAGAAAGTACGTATACTTCAGACTCAAACTTAGTGTGTGGGTTGATAGAACCTTTCGCAGAAAGTACTTGACCACGTTCAACGTCATCACGCTTAGTACCACGTAGAAGTGCACCAACGTTCTCACCTGCACGACCTTCGTCAAGCAGTTTACGGAACATTTCAACACCAGTACAAGTAGTAAGAGTAGTCTCTTTAATACCAACGATTTCTACTTCGTCACCTACACGTAGGATACCGCGCTCGATACGACCAGTTACAACAGTACCACGACCTTGGATTGAGAATACATCTTCAATTGGTAGTAGGAACGGTTGGTCAACTGCACGCTCTGGCTCAGGAATGTAAGAATCTAGTGCTTCTGCAAGCTCAACGATCTTGTCTTCCCACTGCTTCTCGCCGTTTAGTGCGCCAAGTGCAGAACCTTGGATAACTGGTAGGTCATCACCTGGGAAGTCGTATTCAGAAAGAAGTTCACGAACTTCCATCTCAACTAGCTCAAGTAGCTCTTCGTCATCTACCATGTCACATTTGTTCATGAATACGATGATGTAAGGGATACCAACTTGACGACCAAGTAGGATGTGCTCACGAGTTTGAGGCATAGGGCCGTCAGTCGCAGCAACAACTAGGATACCGCCGTCCATTTGTGCAGCACCAGTGATCATGTTTTTAACATAATCCGCGTGTCCTGGACAGTCTACGTGTGCGTAGTGACGTGCTGGAGTGTCGTACTCAACGTGAGAAGTTGCGATTGTGATACCGCGCTCACGCTCTTCTGGAGCGTTATCGATAGATGCGAAATCTTTAGCAACACCGCCGTATACTTTTGCAAGAGTAGTACAGATAGCAGCAGTTAGAGTTGTTTTACCGTGGTCAACGTGGCCGATAGTACCAACGTTTACGTGCGGTTTCGTACGTTCAAATTTTTCTTTAGACACAATCGTGTTCCTTCCTAGTTATGATTCGCCACGTTCATTATTGAGCGAGACGCGCCAGAAATTGCTATTTTATGCGCCAACTCTCGTTAGCGCAATATTTGGACGCATTGTTCTTTCAAAAAATGAAAAAAAATGCCTTCCTTTTGTTTAACCACGCTCTGCAATGATTGCTTTTGCAACATTGTTAGGCACTTCAGCGTACTCACTAAACTCCATAGAGTAAGAAGCACGACCTTGTGTCGCAGAACGTAAATCAGTTGCGTAACCGAACATGACAGACAACGGAACTTGTGCACGAATTATCTTCAGGCCAGCTGTCCCCTCGTCCATACCTTCGATGATGCCGCGACGACGGTTAATATCGCCAACAACGTCACCCATCCAGTCTTCTGGAGTAGTTACTTCAACTTTCATCATAGGCTCAAGCAGAACCGGTTGCGCTTCAAGTGCACCCGTTCTGAAAGCCATAGAGGCAGCGATTGTAAACGCCATCTCACTTGAATCTGTTTCATGGTAAGAACCATCATATAGTGTAGCTTTGATATCCAAAACTGGATAGCCAGCAAGCACACCATTGTTCATCTGCTCTTCAACGCCTTTAGCAACTGAAGCGATAAACTCTTTCGGTACGATACCATTGGCAATTTCATCCACAAAGACAAAGCCTTCGCCAGCTTCTGATGGTTCCAGTTTCAGCCATACGTGACCGTACTGACCTTTACCACCATGTTCACGGATAAATTTACCTTCCGCTTTCGCTGTACCACGAATAGTCTCACGGTAAGCCACTTGCGGGTTACCAACGTTGCAGTTCACGCTAAATTCGCGCTTCATACGGTCAACGATGATATCTAAGTGTAGTTCACCCATACCAGAAATCAGAGTCTGGCCAGTTTCCGCATCCATATCAACGCGGAACGATGGGTCTTCCGCTGCTAGTTTACCTAGAGCGATAGTCATTTTATCTTGATCAGCTTGAGAGCTTGGCTCTACAACGATCTGAATAACTGGATCTGGGAACTCCATGCGCTCAAGAACAATCTTATGGTTCTGGTCACAAAGGGTTTCACCAGTAGTTACATCTTTCAGACCAATGATGGCTGCGATGTCACCTGCTCGTACTTCTTTTACTTCTTCACGCTTGTTTGAGTGCATTTGAACAATGCGACCTAAGCGTTCACGTTGTTTCTTCACAGAGTTGTAAGCAGTTTTACCGCTTTCTACAACACCAGAGTAAACACGGATGAAGGTAAGAGTACCAACAAATGGGTCTGTTGCGATCTTAAATGCTAGCGCTGAGAACGGTTCTTTGTCGTCCGCGTGACGCTCTGCTTCATTCTCGTCTTCATCGATACCTTTAATTGCAGGCACATCGACTGGAGAAGGAAGGAAATCAACAACTGCATCTAGAACAGCTTGTACACCTTTGTTTTTGAATGCACTACCACAAGTAGCAAGTACAATTTCATTATTAAGGGTACGAGTACGAAGACCTTGTTTGATTTCAGCTTCTGTTAGTTCACCTTCTTCAAGGTACTTATCCATCAGCTCTTCATTTGCTTCTGCAGCAGCTTCAACAAGTTCTGTACGATATTCTTCAGCCATTTCTTGCATGTCTGCAGGAATATCTTCGTACGTGAAAGTCATGCCTTGGTCAGCTTCGTTCCAGTTAATTGCCTTCATCTTGATAAGATCGACAACGCCTTGGAAGTTTTCTTCAGCACCAATGTTCAGTTGAATTGGAACAGGAGTTGCGCCTAAGCGGTCCTTGATCTGTTCAACTACGCGCAAGAAGTCTGCGCCGGTACGGTCCATTTTATTAACGAAAACCATACGTGGAACTTGGTACTTATCAGCTTGACGCCATACTGTCTCTGACTGAGGTTCAACACCAGATGAGCCACAGAACACAACAACTGCACCATCAAGTACACGCAAAGAACGTTCTACTTCGATTGTGAAGTCAACGTGTCCAGGAGTGTCGATGATGTTGATACGGTGGTCCGAGAACTGAGCTTCCATACCACGCCAAAACGTAGTGGTTGCTGCTGAAGTGATCGTAATACCGCGCTCTTGCTCTTGCTCCATCCAGTCCATGGTTGCTGCACCATCGTGAACTTCGCCGATTTTGTGAGAAAGACCGGTATAGAACAGAATACGTTCACTTGTGGTTGTTTTACCTGCATCTACGTGAGCAACGATACCGATATTACGGTATTGCTCTATAGGAGTTTTACGAGCCACGGTTGAATCCTCTTATTAGAGACTTAGGGACTATTGCTATGTCTAGATTATGCGTTAAAAGCGATGCTTCGCTAAAATTGCTTGCCCTAGAAATAGCAATAGTTCCTAGCATAAGCATAGGAACTAAAGAAGTGCTGCAAGGAACCTTGCAGCACTAAAAAGGTATTACCAACGGTAATGTGCGAACGCTTTGTTTGCGTCAGCCATGCGGTGAACGTCTTCACGTTTCTTAACCGCAGTACCTTTGTTCTCAGACGCGTCTAGCATTTCAGCAGCTAGGCGTTGAGCCATAGATTTTTCACCACGCTTACGCGCAGCTTCAACTACCCAACGCATAGCAAGAGCGTTACGGCGAACCGGACGAACTTCTACAGGTACTTGGTAAGTTGAACCACCTACACGGCGAGATTTAACTTCTACCGCTGGGCGAACATTTTCAAGAGCTTCTTCAAATACAGCTAAGTGGTCTTTACCAGACTTCTCAGCCATTGAATCTAGTGCAGTGTAAACGATTTTTTCTGCAGTAGATTTCTTTCCGTCAACCATAAGGATGTTAACGAATTTTGCCAGCAATTCAGATTTGAACTTAGGATCTGGAAGGATCTTACGCTGACCTATTACGCGACGACGTGGCATGGATATTCTCCGTTGTCTTCTTCAGGTTTTTTCCAAAACTTTTCAGAATAATAAATAAAATAGTGTTTGGCCTTACTTAACGATTTCTTTTTAAAAAGAGAATCAATTAAGACTTAGGACGTTTCACACCGTACTTAGAACGACCTTGTTTACGGTCGTTAACGCCAGCACAGTCAAGTGCGCCGCGAACAGTGTGGTAACGAACACCCGGAAGGTCTTTTACACGACCGCCACGGATTAGTACAACACTGTGCTCTTGTAGGTTGTGGCCTTCACCGCCGATGTACGAAGTTACTTCGAAACCGTTAGTTAGACGTACACGACATACTTTACGTAGTGCCGAGTTAGGTTTTTTAGGTGTAGTAGTGTAAACACGAGTACATACACCACGTTTTTGTGGGCACGCTTCTAGTGCAGGCACGTTGCTTTTAACAACTTGCTTTACACGAGGCTTGCGAACCAACTGGTTAATAGTTGCCATTAACTAGCTCCTGAAATTTACTTGAAAGTAAGCTTTGTGAAAAATCTATCCCTAATCACAAGTCGTAATTAGGGACGCAAAATTCTATTCAGCAGTGGGAGGTGTGTCAAGAAATATACAGATCTTTTTTAGCCGTCTAGAGCTCAGGATGGTCTAATTTTAACCAAACTGATAGAACACGCTTACCAAGTTACTGATTTGTCGTTCAAAACCGTCAGTTTAACGAAGCCATCGAAGTCAACTTGATCAATGGTACTTGAGACAAGTAGTTGTAAACCTCGGCTATCGAGATCTGGTTTTAACACCGACACCTGCTCTACAGCGCAGATTTGAGTGAATAACTCATGATTTGGAAGGCAAACGTACACCGCATCTTCCACCAAAAGATACTGATCTTGTGGCTGAGAATAGGTCAATGCGAGTTTCAGTTTGTCGACTGATTTTACGATATGAAGCATAGCGTCCCCTAGAAAGTCAGTATCTGTTGGCACTGAGTTAACTTCTGCGTTAACTCGTCAGCTTCAACGGTGGTTGCATCGATCAGCAGGTTGTCTGCTGAAAGACCAAACTGACTCAGACTACGCTGACACACATACACCTGTTCGATGTCGTACAGGTCCATAAGTTTGAATGCAGAGATGTAGTCACGCGATAGTGTTTCGTCGGGCTGCTGCGCTTTGAGAAGCTGTGTCACGCCATCGCCAACAAAGAACACGGCAATGTCTTCACTGTAGGCGGACGCAGCAAGTAATGCGTCTAACCCTTCTCTACCCGCAGCAGTTGTATGAGGGAAACTGTTAAATATAAAGGCTAACTTTCTCAAAACTGCACAACCCTATCTTGTGTTAGTAGCGCTTCCGATAAGCTCCCTAATCCGGCCTGAGTAAATCCAGTGGCTAGGTTAGAGGCACTTAGTTGATGTTGCTCTGCTTCTTCAGAGCTAATCACTCCGCGTCTTAGCGCAGCTGCCACACAGGTTTCAAGGCTAACATCGTGTTCATCAGCCAGCTTTTGCCAAGCTGAAGCTAAATCAAATTCATCGTTAGCCGGTACGGTAAGGTCTGAGCCGTTACTGACGCCATCTTGATAGAAGAATACACTGTGAAGTTTGTGGCCCTGTTTAATCAGAGCCACGGCAAACTGGTAGGCACTTCTTGCTGACTGTGAGCCATACACCGGCCCATTAACTAGGAGTGTATAGCTTAGCAACCCTCTTCATCCTCTGTTTTACGTTGGCGGATGTATAGGTACACGGTGTGCTTAGAGATGTTCAGTCGCTCAGCAACGCGGTTAATCGCGTCTTTAATATCGAAAATACCTTTGTCGTACAGCTCCATAACGATCTGACGGTTCTTAGTATTGTTCGATACCGATTTGTCAGCGTTAATTTCTTCAATGGTGCGTTCAACCGTTTGGTCGACAAGTTCTTCAACGTCACTAGCGAAGTTAACCGATGATGCGGCTTCGTCTGCGTCTTGTGTAGGCATGAACGATTGCAGCACTTGTGAGAATGGCGCGTCTAGATTCACGTTAATACACAGTAGGCCAATCACTCGGTCTTCACCGTTGCGGATAGCAACCGTGATCGACTTCATCAACACTCCGCCTTTAGCGCGAGTGAAGTATGAACGTGAGAAGTTACGCTTAGAACCTTCAATATCTTTTAGCATCTTCAGTGCAAGATCGGTGATCGGCGAGCCAACCTGACGACCTGTATTTTCGCCGTTGGCAATTTTAATCGCAGAAGTATTGAGGTCTTCTAAAGAGTGCAAAACGATTTCACAAAACGGACCAATAAGGCTCGCAATACCGTCAACAACGGCCTCATAAGATCTTAGAATGATTTTATCGTGTTCACTGAATGGCATAACGTGGACTGATTCCATTTCAAGTAACACATCTGCATTGACTGTTTCTGTAGTAGTCACTTATTCCTTACCTTCGTGTGAAAAATCAACAAATTTATGTAAGTTTATCAGAAAATTTTAATTGCACACCTAGCTAACATTGCAACTAGTGATTTAGAACAAGTTTAAAAATCAAATACTCATCTTCAAATCATAAAAAAAGCCTAACTCAAAGTTAGGCTTTTTATTCAATCAACGTATTTTAGTACGAGGCTTTTAACCGATATTACTGTGCAGGAGCTGCTTCAGCGTTATCGATGTTTAGTAGTTCTACTTCGAATACTAGCGTTGAGTTAGCAGGGATAGTCGGTGTGTCTTGCTCACCGTATGCTAGCTCTGGCGGGATAACGAACTTGTACTTAGAACCAACTTGCATCAGTTGTACGCCTTCAGTCCAGCCTGGGATTACGCGGTTTAGTGGGAATGTTGCTGGTTCGCCACGATCGTAAGAGCTGTCGAACTGAGTACCATCTGTTAGCGTACCTTTGTAGTGTACTTGAACGGTATCAGTGTCTTTTGGAGAAGCGCCTTCACCAGCCGTCATTACTTGGTAAAGTAGACCAGATTCAGTTTGCTTAACGCCTTCAGTTTTAGCGAACTCAGCGCGGAAGTCATCACCGGCTTTCTTCACTTCTGCAGATTTTTCTGCCGCTTGTGCTTGCATCGTTTCAGCAACACGCTTGTCTAGAGCTTCAAGAGCTGCGCGAGTTTCTTCTTCGTTAAGTGCTGTTTTCTCTGCGAATACGTCTTCGATACCTTGAAGAACCATATCTTTGTCTAGGTTGATACCTAGCTCGCTTGGCTTATCAATGCTTGTGCTTAGGTAGTTAGCGAAAGATACACCGATTGCGTAAGCCGCTTTGTCATCTTCTGTTTTAAAGTTTACTGCTTCAACTTTAACTTCTTCTACCTGTGGAGCTTCTGCCTTTGGTTCTTCTTTCTGACAACCAACTGCTAGCATAACCGTTGCGGCAAGCAGTGATACTTTTAAAACTGATTTCATTGAATTCTCCAATTAATGGCCAAGCCATTGGTTATTGTGCACAAATCTAATGATTAGATTGGTGTGAATACGTTAGTTATAACAATATACTAGTCATATGTCTTTCGACACAAACCGGATTATTAGATGTGATGCGAATATTTTTCCACTCATTGCTATGTACAATTGTCATCACCTTGTTAAATGGTTGCTTTTTCTTCCAAGATGATGAGCAACGTTGGGAAATTGAGCCCAATGGTGCCACCAGCTTTGCACTCAGCAGAGATGGACGCTTCGCCCTGCTCTACTCTCAGCAAAAGCAACTGCTCCTTTGGGACCTCGCCGAAGACCAAGAGTTGGCTCAGCTTGGTCCACAAGATCAGTTAGAAAACCAAGTATCGCGTATCCGTATCTCGGACAATGGCCGTTTTGCCATTACCGCTAGCCAGATGAACTTCGCCGTTTGGGACCTATCTTGGACTCAAGCACAAGGGCTATGGTCTATCTCTGATGGCTTGATTCGCGATGTCGATATCTCTAGCAATGGTGAAAAAGTACTGCTTGGCCTTTCTAATGGCAAAGCCATCTATGTGGACTTAGTCACCGGACGCCGTCTGGAGTTCCTCGCTCACCGAGAAAAAGTGAATTCTGTGTCCCTTTCGTCCAATGGACGCTACGCCTTATCCGGTGGTAACGACTACAAAGCCTACCTTTGGGATACCGAGTCGGGCTTGGTATTGCGCACCTTTGAGCATGAACAAAGAGTAGTACGAGTCGCGCTACAACGCGATGGCGAGCTGGCTTTTACTTCTGACGGCGGCAATCAAGCGATGATTTGGGATCTTGAAACGGGTGAACCTCAAGCACAACTACAAAGCTGGTCTCGACAGTTGATTTTCTCGAGTGCGCGTTTTTCTGATGACGGCAGCATGTTGGTGACGGGCACGCCATCCAGCCAAGTGAGTGTGTGGAATACTCAGGATGGCAAACGAATTTCTCGCCACGATGCTGAGCCACTAAAAGATGCTCGCCCTCCCCGTGCGGTAGTGTATGATGCAGCCTTTGATGATAAGAACCGTGTGATATCGGGCACCTCTGCGGGCATTGCCCAAGCTTGGAATGTGGATTAAGAACGATGACAGAAAAGCGAGTTGAACAACTAGAAAGCCGCGTAAATGACCTAGAGTGTCAGCTAGCTTTCCAAGAACAGACCATTGAAGAACTCAATGAAGCGCTTAGCCAACAACAAATGTTGATCGCGAGAATGCAAGACCAGATGAAGTTCGTGGTTGGCAAGGTAAAAAATATGGATGGCTCTAATCTAGCTGACGCATCAGAAGAGACGCCACCTCCACACTATTAAGTGCGGTTCAAAATAACGAATTGATTCTAGCGACGCATATCGTTAGTTTCTCGTCCTCAATGTGTAAACACATTTCAGAACGAGACATAGAAAACTAAAAGGGCGACAGATACTTATCTGTCGCCCTTTTGTTTATTTCATCTGACCAAATAAGCTAAATAAAGCCAATTAAGCCGATACCAATTTAATCATCGGCATAAATCTTCACTTCAACACGACCTTGAGTATCAACACTTGCACGATACATTCCTGAGCTGTTCATACCAAAATGAATATCGCCTTGGCCATCGATAGCGATCAAGCCGCCTTCTCCACCCATAGTTTTCAATTCACCTTGAATGATCGTTTCACAAGCGGTGTGTACATCTTCTTTCAGATAACGCATTCGTGCTGCGACATCACTGGCGACCATTTTACGTAGGAAGAACTCACCCATTCCGGTTGTTGAGACGGCAACGTTGCCATTTTCAGCGATGGTTCCCGCCCCAATGATCGGAGAGTCACCCACACGGCCGTATTTCTTATTGGTCACGCCACCGGTACTGGTTGCTGCTGCTAAGTTGCCCGCTTGGTCTAATGCGACTGCACCGACCGTGCCGTACTTTTTGTCGTCGGGGTATTTCTCAGCTTGCTGTTCATCATATTTCGCTTCAGACAGAGCAAAGATGCCTTTCTCTTTCATCGACTGAAGTTGATCATAGCGGCGTTCAGTAAAGAAGTAGTCTTGCTCGGTAAAGGTGTACTCATGCTCAAACGCAAACTTCTCGGCACCTTCACCAATCAACAACACATGGTCGCTTTTCAGCATCACATCACGTGCAAGCTCAATTGGGTTTTTGATATGGCGAACGCCTGCAATAGCACCCGCATCCATTTCGCGGCCGTGCATCACAGAAGCGTCCATCTCAACAAATTCATCATGCGTTAAAACAGAGCCCTTACCAGCATTAAAGTGGGGGCTGTCTTCCATCACCTTAACTGATGCCACTACCGCATCCAGAGCATCACCACCCGATTGCAATATTTGATAACCAGCCAAAACCGATTTTTCCAAAGCCTCAGTAATACCCGCTTTTAATTCATCGCTCATTTGCTCTCGCAAGATGGTTCCTGCACCACCATGAATGGCAATTGAAAAAGGCTGTGACATACAAACTCTCCACTGACGTCGTCTTATAATGTTGTGCTATCAATACCACATCCATGGTTCTATGTCTGATAGCGAAAACCAAACTTTTGCGAATGCTTAGATTTGCGGACACTTAGTTTGGTAGAGAAAAGCGAGGTCAAAAAGCTAGACTCCTAAACGCAAAAAGCCTCCACAAGGGAGGCTTTCAAGATTCTTAAACTAAACCGTTAATTCGGTATTAGTGAGAACCACAGCTACCGCCGCCGCAGCAGCCGTCTTTTTTCTCTTCACCGTGGTCATGGCCTTCGCCACCACAGCAACCGCCTTCGTGGTCATGATCGTGGTCGTGACCGCCACAGCCGCCTTCTTGGTGTACGTGACCGTGTTGAACTTCTTCTTCAGTCGCTTCACGAACCGCTACAACTTCAACGTCAAACGTTAGAGTTTGGCCAGCTAGCATGTGGTTACCATCAACAACAACTTCGTCGCCATCTACTTCAGTAACTTCAACTGGGATTGGACCTTGGTCAGTATCCGCTAGGAAACGCATGCCAACTTCGATTTGCTCAACACCTTGGAATACGTCAGCAGGAACACGTTGAACTAGTGCGTCGTTGTGCTCGCCGTATGCGTCTTCTGGAGTAACTGTTGCAGAGAACTTGTCGCCAGCTACTTTGCCTTCAAGCTCTTTTTCAAGACCTGTAATTAGGTTGTTGTGACCGTGAAGGTAATCTAGTGGAGCTTCTGCAGTTGATTGGTCAACTACTACGCCATCTTCAAGTTTCACTTGATATGCAACACTAACTACTACGTTCTTTTCAATTTTCATGAGAGCTCCAAGGAGGTTTGGACTAAGCTCGAACAGTTGAGCTTAGGAAAAATTCTGTACCGGGATATTATGGGGATCAATTAACGAAACTCAATCATTCTGGCTTAAAAATACCGATCATTTCTTGATTCGCGTGTTCAGATTTCTCTACAGTTTTCGGTTTACGCTGTTCTGAGAAGTCACAATCGACACATTCCACCAGCTCGATATTGTTTTCAATCCACCAACGGAGTGTGTCTTGAGTGTTGCAACTTGGGCAGCTTGCCCCTGCGATAAAGCGCTTTTTCTGTTTCACGTTCATATCCTTTACTACTCTGGATTCGCGGTTCTTCCCACTCACTTTATTGAGAAGTTAAGCAGAGACCGCGTTTATTATTAGATTGGTTCTTTAGTCTGTTATTTCTATGCCCAAGCTTAATTTTTAAGCTCAAGCATGAGTTATCACTTCAAGCTACTGCCAATAGTTTCGAGATTGGTGATCGTTTTCCATCTCGTGTCCAAAGATCTCTTCAAGCTCTTTACGAGCCTCTTTCGCTCTTTGGGCTAACTCGGCATCTTCGTTATGCTGAGGCAGTAACTCTTTCAGCATACCATTATCCAACTTTCTAAAGTGTGCTTCTGCTCGCTTCGCTTTATATGGATGCATGCCAAGTTCAGTCAATGTTTGACGACCTAAATCCAGGGCTCCAAGGAAGGTTTCACGAGAGTAGTTACTCACACCGTGGTTAAGTAATTGATACGCTTCAACACGGCTTCGAGCACGCGCTAAGATCTTTAAGCGAGGGAAGTGCTGCTTACATAAATCGACGGTTTTCATGATTTCATCAGGGGAGTCCGTACAAAGCACTATCGCTTCTGCTTTATCAGCACCGGCTGCGCGTAATAGCTCGAGGTGAGTCGAGTCTCCGTAAAATACCTTGTAGCCAAACTTTCTAAGGATATGGATTTGACTGGCATCACTCTCAAGAACGGTGATACGAATCTTATTGGCGTACATCAAGCGGCCAATGATCTGACCGAAACGACCAAAGCCCGCAATGATCACTCGAGGGCTACGATCGACCACATCCGAAGACATCGCACTTTCGCTGATTTGGTTCAGTTGACGAGCAAAGAATCGGTCTTGCAGCTTAAGCATCAATGGCGTGGTCACCATAGACAAACTCACCACTACCAGTAAGAACGACACTTGTTCGCCACTTAAGATGCCTTGAGCGCTCGCTGCGGTAAAAATAACGAAAGCAAACTCACCACCTTGGCTAAGAATCATCGCCATACGGCTACGTGCTTTTGCCTGCGTTCCAAAGATACGAGCCAGCGCGTACAGCACTAAACCTTTCAACACCACGAGGGCCAGTACGGCAATCAGTATCGCGAATGGGCTTTCTGCCAATAGACCTAGGTTTACCGCCATACCAACCGAGATAAAGAACAGGCCGAGCAGCAACCCTTTGAATGGGTCAATCGCGATCTCAAGTTCGTGTCGGTATTCACTTTCAGCCAGAAGTACTCCCGCTAGGAAGGTACCTAATGCCATCGATAAGCCAATCTGTTGCATGATCACGGCAATACCAATCACAAGTAACAGCGCTGCAACGGTGAATAACTCACGCACACCACTCATCACTACGTATCGGAACAGTGGTCTCAACAAGAAGTGACCACCGACAAGCAAGCCAATCACACCGCCTAGCATCCACAGCATGTCAGCCCAGCTGCCGCCCGTATTACCCGCAAGCAGAGGCAGCATCGCCAACATTGGAATAACGGCGATATCTTGGAAAAGTAATACCGCAAAGCCTGACTGCCCGGCTTCTTTTCCACCAAGCTCTCGCTCTTCAATAACACGCAACGCAATAGCGGTCGAAGACAAAGCTAAACCCATGCCGATGACTAAGCTAGTTTGCCAAGTTAAACCAAACATACACGCGATGGCGGTAATAATCAGAGTGGTGATCAGCACTTGCGCGCCACCCAACCCGAGAATAGGGGCTCGCATCTGCCACAGTTTTTTCGGGTTAAGTTCGAGACCAATCAGGAAGAGCAGTAGTACCACCCCGAATTCGGAGAAGTGTAGAATCGCCTCTACATCACTGATTAGGCCAAGTCCCCATGGGCCAATTGCCACGCCCGCTAATAGGTAACCGAGTACTGAACCCAAACCAGCGCGCTGTGCGATAGGAACCGCAACCACAGCAGCCGCTAAAAATATAACGCTACTTTGTAGAAAATCATTAGTCAGAGCCATCATCTGCTCCTATATCTTGTAGCGGGTCTCGCAACCAATTTCGATACGCTTCGGCGTGTTGGTAACGCGTCATATCGGTGACATTTCGTGCCCAGTGTAAAACCAAAGGGGATATCCAGTTCATTTGACACAAAGAAGCGGTGAGCTCAAACGGTTGCAAGATCTCTTGTAATGGATATTTATTATAGCCTGCGGCACCAAACGCCTCTTCTTTACCACCGGTAGTAATCACACTGCGCCAGTGTTTGCCTTTAAGCGCACTTTGCTCACCAAACGCAAAACCCTTGCCTAACACGCGATCAAACCACTCTTTTAACAATGAAGGGCAGGAATACATAAACAGAGGATGCTGAAACACGATCACATCGTACTGAAGGAGCAATTCATGCTCATAAGGCACATCAATAAAGAAGTCAGGGTAGATGGCGTAGAGATCATGAACTTTGACATGACCGAGCGACTCTACCTTCTTAACCATCATCTGATTAGCAATAGAGGTTTGCGGCTCTGGGTGCGCGTAGATGATCAACACCTTTGGCACGACTTTGTCTGTCGAGGGAGTATTACTCATTCCTTTGAAACATTCCTTTGAGGGCTAAACGGTGGCAAGGCCACAAGAATTTAAGCAAAAGTTATTAATATGTTATTGGCATCATAACGCAAATTGCATTGTGATCGACTTTTATCTGGTTTCAGCCTACTATGCAGGCGTCTGTTCACCTCTAATTTCTATGCTATTTCAATTATGATTACTTTCTCTGATATTCAATTGCTACGCGGCGGTAAGCCACTCCTCGACCAAGCATCTGCGACTTTTCACCCTGGCGACAAGATCGGTTTGGTTGGTAAAAACGGCTGTGGTAAATCTACGCTATTCGCCTTAATTAAGGACGAACTGTCGATTGATGCAGGTTCATTCAGTAAACCAGCCCATTGGGAAATGGCTTGGGTTGCTCAAGAAACACCTGCATTAGAAAGAACAGCAATTGAATACGTGATTGATGGCGACCGTGAATACCGCGGCCTTGAAGATCAACTAGAGAAAGCTGAACAAGCCGACAACGGCACATTGGTAGCAGAGATACACGGCAAGATTGAAACCATTGGTGGTTACAGCATCAAGGCACGTGCTGCCGAGTTACTGGACGGCCTAGGCTTTAGCCAAGAACAAATGACATGGAACCTGACTCAATTCTCAGGTGGTTGGCGTATGCGTTTGAACCTAGCGCAAGCCCTACTGTGTCGCAGTGACCTACTGCTACTCGATGAACCGACCAACCACTTGGATTTAGACGCAGTAATGTGGCTAGAGCGTTGGTTACAAAGCTACCCTGGCACACTAGTACTTATCTCGCACGATAGAGACTTCTTGGACCCTATCGTCAACCGCATCGTGCACGTTGAAAATCAGCAGCTCAATGAGTACACGGGTAACTACTCATCGTTCGAAACCCAACGAGCGCAAAAACTGATTCTGCAACAAGCGATGTACCAAAAGCAGCAGAAACAGATGTCTCACATGCAGAGCTATATTGATCGTTTCCGTTACAAAGCGTCAAAGGCTCGCCAAGCGCAAAGCCGTATTAAAGCGCTAGAGAAAATGGAGCAAGTGCTGCCTGCTCAGTTTGATAACCCATTCAGCTTTGAGTTTAGAGAACCAGACGCACTACCAAACCCAATCATGATGATGGATGAAGTCTCTGCCGGTTACGATGACAATCTGATTCTAGAGAAGATTCGCTTGAACCTAGTGCCGGGCAGCCGTATTGGTCTACTTGGTCGAAATGGTGCTGGTAAATCAACACTGATTAAACTGCTTTCTGGCGAACTGAAACAGCAAGGCGGTGAACTGAGTTATTCGCAAGGCGTTAAGATTGGTTACTTTGCACAGCACCAATTAGAGACTCTGCACCCAGAAGAAACACCGCTGCAACATATGATGCAGATTGCCCCTAAGCACACCGAGCAACAACTGCGTGATTACCTAGGTAGCTTCGGTTTCCAAGGTGAAAAAGCACTCGATAAAGTGGCGCCCTTCTCGGGTGGTGAAAAAGCGCGTTTAGTTCTGGCGCTACTGGTATGGCAAAAACCAAACCTGTTGCTACTCGATGAACCAACCAACCACTTGGATCTCGACATGCGTCAAGCGCTGACTTTTGCCCTGCAGACGTTTGAAGGCGCAATGGTTATCGTATCGCACGACCGTTACCTACTGCGTGCGACTACCGATGATTTATACCTTGTACACGACCGCCAAGTAGCACCGTTTGATGGTGACTTAAGCGATTACTACAAGTGGCTAACCGAACAGCAGAAAGTTGAGCGCAAAGAAGCACAAGCATTGGCACCAGCCAAAGACGGCGCCAACAGTGCAGCGGCGAAAAAAGAGCAGAAACGTAAAGAAGCCGAGTTCCGTAAACTGACGGCACCACTTCGTAAAAAGCTGACTCAATTTGAAAAGCAGATGGATAAATTAACGCAGGCTCTTGAAGAAGCTGAGCAAGAATTATCCGACACTTCACTGTATGAAGCTGAAAATAAGGCTAAACTGAATAAAGTACTCGCTCTCCAAGCGAGCAGTAAGTCACAGCTAGAAGAAGTTGAAATGGATTGGATGTCCACTCAAGAAGAGCTTGAGCAGATGGAACAGGATATGGATAGCTTATGAGCCGAGAGCACGCCCCAATATCACTAACACTGGAACGACTATGGCAATTTAGCCTTCAGTATTACAGTGTGCGCGGTGTAAAGGATGCGTGCCTAGCTTTGCAAAACCAGTTTCACGGCAACGTCAATCTACTGCTGCTTCTCAAATGGCTTGATGAGCAGCAATTGTCTTTTGCTGAAGAAGAGTGGCACAAGGTTCAACAGTGCTTGAGCCGCTCTGAAACCCTGCTTCATAGTTATAGAGAGCTGCGTAAACATCTCAAAGCGCACGTTGTCGACTCACTATACCGTGAAGCCTTGCAGTTTGAGTTACAGCTTGAGAAGCAACAACAATCCGATCTTGTCGACTGTATTAACTCCCTACAACTGTACGCTAATCAGCAATCACCGCTCGCTTTTCAGTACTGTCGTTTATTAGGGGCAGAAAACCTCTACGACGCTTTTTCTGAACCAGCACCACAGCCCTAGCTCGTTCTCTTTCCTTTTTATTCCATCAAGATCCAAGCTTAACTTTGATATTATTCAACCGGTTACCCATAGCCTGTTTTTGTATCTCGTATAAGTGAAAGCCTTGCGCTTACGCCGAGAATCAACCAAGCTCAAATAAAAACGTGGGCGTTCCGTTACAAATTCGGCATTTACCAAAGCCCATAAATAAGCATGGACTGTTTTATGACAATATTTACCGCAGCCGCTGGTCTCTCTAATCCGCACTTACAAACCTTGGTGCCACGGTTTATTAGAAAGCAGGCGCTGTTTCATCCTCACTGGCAAACCTTAGAAACACCCGATGGTGACTTTCTTGATCTTGCTTGGAGCGAATCACCAGACGGTGACACCTCAAATAATAATGATCGCAGTAGCAAGCCGATATTCGTTCTATTCCACGGTTTAGAAGGTAGCTTTGAGAGCCCTTACGCCAACGGGCTGATGAATGCGTTTGCTAAAGATGGTTGGTTGTCCGTGATGATGCACTTCAGAGGCTGCAGCGGAAAACCCAATCGCCTGGCTCGCGCTTACCATTCAGGTGAAGTCGAAGATGCGCGTTTTTTTCTAAGACACCTGCACGCCCAGTTTCCGAATAACCCTAAGGTTGCGGTTGGCATATCTTTAGGTGGAAACATGCTGGCGAACTATTTGGCTGAGTACGCAGACGACCCATTGCTGTCGGCGGCGACCATCGTATCTGCTCCTTTTGACTTAGCGTGTTGCTCTAGTCGCATTGAGCGCGGTTTCTCCAAACTCTATAAGAAGTACCTGCTCAACTCTCTAAAATCGAATGCGCTAAAAAAGGTTAACCTACTACAGGAAAAACTTGGCATCACCGCTGAAGCCATCAAGAACATCACCAAACTGTATGAGTTTGATGAACGAATCACTGCGCCTCTGCACGGCTTCAAAAATGCCCAAGATTATTATGCGCAATGTTCTGCGCTGCCTAAGCTCAATAAGATCAAACTGCCGACTCAGATCATTCATGCCAAAGACGACCCTTTCATGACCGATGATGTGATCCCAAAGTTCGTTCTGCCCGATAACATCGATTATCGACTGTTTCAAAAAGGCGGCCATGTGGGGTTTATTACTGGCAGCACACTCAAGCCAAGGTTTTGGTTAGAAGAAGCCTTGCCTGCCTACTATGAAAGTATCCAAGATTCGGCATAATGACCGAGCCTTAGTAAATAGAAGTAAAACAATACTAAGCACACGCATTTCTACATCAATAAACCTATTTATGAACATAAAAGAGAGAAGTATTTATGATCATCCCATGGCAAGACATTGCGCCAGAGACACTGGAAAACCTCATCAAAGAGTTCGTGCTGCGTGAAGGCACAGACTACGGCGACGTAGAGGTTTCACTACAAAACAAGATTGACCAAGTGAAACATCAATTAGCTTCAGGAGAAGTCAGCATCGTGTTTTCTGAGCTCCATGAAACCGTTGATATTCAGGTCACAAAACGCTTCTAAGCTGCGCTCATAAAGGAGCCGTGTTATAGTGGTAAACGATTGCTAACAAGTAAGTTACTCAAAAGACAAGGGTTGTCATGTCCGCTAAACATCCAATTATTGCGGTGACGGGTTCATCTGGAGCCGGCACCACCACCACCTCAGAAGCCTTCCGTAAAATGTTCAATATGATGGACGTGAAGGCAGCTTGGGTTGAAGGGGATAGTTTCCATCGCTTCACTCGCCCAGAGATGGATGTCGAGATCCGTAAAGCGCGCGAGCAAGGTAAGCACATCAGCTACTTTGGCCCACAAGCCAACGACTTTGGTGCGCTAGAAGAGTTCTTCCGTAAATACGGTAACGAAGGCACGGGTAAAGTACGAAGCTACCTGCACACCTTCGATGAAGCCGTGCCTTACAATCAAATGCCGGGCACCTTTACGCCATGGCAAGAGATCCCTGAAAATTCCGATGTGATGTTTTACGAAGGCCTGCACGGCGGTGTAGTTGATGGCGACATTAACGTTTCTCAACACGTCGATTTGCTGATCGGCATGGTACCTATCGTAAACCTAGAATGGATCCAAAAATTCGTTCGTGACACCCGCGATCGTGGCCACTCACGCGAAGCCGTAATGGACTCCATTGTTCGTTCAATGGATGATTACCTTAACTACATTACCCCGCAATTTTCGCGTACTCACATCAACTTTCAGCGTGTTCCAACCGTAGATACATCGAACCCACTCAACGCCAAAGGGATTCCAAGTTTAGACGAAAGCTTCGTAGTTATACGTTTGCGTGGCATCAAAAACGTCGATTTCCCCTACCTTCTGGCTATGATTGATGGCTCGTTTATGTCTCGTCATAACACGCTAGTGGTGCCAGGCGGCAAGATGAGTTTTGCTATGGAGCTCATTGTGAGGCCAATCCTGCAACAACTCATCGAAACCGGAAAAATAGGTTAACAAAACGGCATTCTGGTTGATTACTTTTCATACCGTGATCATGTGCACAATTTTGCGTAAAAAATCGTAGCTTGGTCACGATTAAAATCAAGAAATAGTACCTGAAAAAGGATACTATTCTTAAACGAAACACAAGATAGCTTGCAGCACTCAACGAGTGCTCTTATCCTACAAGTCAATCCAGGCTTAGCTAAAATACGGAAAGCGGCAAGCATACCCTGCAGAGGAAGTGAGATATTATGGTTCTAGGTAAACCTCAAACCGATCCAACATTAGAGTGGTTCCTTTCACACTGTCATATTCATAAGTACCCTTCAAAAAGTACTTTGATTCATGCTGGTGAAAAGGCAGAAACCTTGTACTACATCGTTAAAGGTTCTGTGGCAGTTCTTATCAAAGACGAAGAAGGTAAGGAAATGATTCTTTCTTACCTAAACCAAGGCGACTTCATCGGTGAGCTTGGCTTGTTCGAAGAAGACCAAGAGCGTACAGCTTGGGTTCGTGCTAAATCTCCTTGTGAAGTAGCTGAAATTTCTTTCAAGAAATTCCGTCAACTTATCCAAGTGAACCCAGATATCCTAATGCGCCTTTCAGCGCAAATGGCAAACCGTCTACAAGTAACTAGCCAAAAGGTTGGTGACTTAGCGTTCCTTGACGTAACAGGTCGTATCGCTCAAACGCTACTAAACCTAGCGAAACAGCCAGATGCAATGACTCACCCTGACGGCATGCAAATCAAGATCACTCGTCAAGAGATTGGCCAGATCGTTGGTTGTTCTCGTGAGACAGTTGGTCGTATCTTGAAGATGCTAGAAGAGCAGAACCTAATTTCTGCACACGGTAAAACTATCGTGGTATACGGCACTCGTTAATCTCGATTAACTGAGCCAAAAATTTGAAAGCCACCAAATGCGAATTTGGTGGCTTTTTTGTTTTCTGAAGATCTATAGAGCAGATACGAGATGCGAATAAAACACCTACAGCTTCCAAGCGCAAACTGTCTCGAAACGAAGCCTCACCATATCTCAAGGGTAAAGCCCGTTCTGGTATCTTTCTTTAACCGTTGGTGCTCTCAAAGATCTTATCAGCCGATGCAGCAACAAAACCGGTGTAAAGCTCACCGTTGGCCATCGCATAACGCTTAGCGAACTCATAGAAGCCGCCAGGAATCATCTCATTGCCTTCAACAAATGAAACTGGGACTTTGTCTGCCATTGTTGATGATTGCTCTAATAAGACCTCTGGGGAGCCTTTAACCTGACCGCCAGATGCATTGATCGTGAAGCCCGACTCGCTCAAGTAGTCATTCACGGCCTGCACTTCATCGAAGTTATTTAGCTGATTCACACTCACCGTAAAGTGGTTTGCACCATATCCATGAGCCGCTAGCCAAGACGCGTATTCGCTCTCTTTCGCTAGTACTTGAAAATCAGCGAAGCTCAAATCCCAAAGACGACCGCCAAACAAGAACTCATGACCTTGAAGCTTGCTTGCATCCACTTGCTCAACCAACTTAGCAACGATCTGTTGCAGGTCGCTTGAACACTCTTCAACCTTCAACTCACTAATGAATACTTTTGGTTGTTTTAGATCTGGGTGCTCGTAATGCTTAGCCACTAACTTCTTGCTCTCAAACAAGTAGTCGCCACACGCTTTGTAGCCTAATTCAAGGAAAGGCTTCGCTAGTGTTTCAATACCCAAAGGAGCAACATTGAAAGTACGCAGTGCAATGTGATCATTAATCAGCGCTTCGTCTTCTTTCAGCAAGTGATGCACTTTCTCAGCCGATGGACAAAGCCTGTGAATGTAATCGTCCCAAAGTGATTTAAAGAGTAGATCGGGCGTCATGGTGACTCCTTGTCAGAGGTTCTAGCAAGCTAGTAATTTGGATTAGAAAGGGAGAGGCTGAGACACAGAGTCAGCAGCCATCAGCCTGTGACATACTTTTTCTATTATTATCTACCGCCCAATCTAGGTGTCGGACGTGATGGAAAAGGGAAGCGATAACACCACTTCCCTATTTCAAGCTTAACGTATGAGCCTAAGACTCATTAGCCTAAATTAAAGCTCAATACCCGGGCTAAACGTTGCCGGAAGTTGAGTTTCGCCACCTTCCATTGAAGCCATAGGGTAAGCACAGTAGTCCGCTGCGTAGTAAGCACTTGGGCGTAGGTTGCCCGAAGCACCTGGACCACCAAATGGTGCATCACCACTTGCGCCTGTTAGCTGACGGTTACGGTTAACAATACCCGCACGGATATGGTCAACGAAGTATTCCCATTCAGAATCATCTGTTGATACAAGACCCGCAGACAAACCAAAACGAGTATCGTTAGCTAGCTCAACCGCTTGCTCTAGTGACTGGTAACGAACAACTTGTAGCAATGGACCGAAGTACTCTTCATCCGGCAGTTCAGCAATGTTGGTTGCATCGATAATACCCGGAGAAACAAACGCCGCTTGACCCGCTTTTGCTTCTACTAGGCTGACACCGCCTAACGATTGCAGATTCGCTTGTGCGTCCAGAATAAACTTAGCCGCAGCTTCAGAGATCTGTGGCCCCATGAATGGTGCTGGTTCAGCGAATGGCTGATCAACACGAATCTTTTGCGTCGCTGCGACCAGCTTATCGAGTAGCAGATCACCCTTCTCGCCAACAGGCACATACAGGCGACGAGCACATGTACAACGTTGACCCGCACTGATGAACGCCGATTGGATAATGGTATAAACCGTTGCGTCTGCGTCACCATATTGGTCACTGATCACCATAGGGTTATTGCCACCCATCTCTAGTGCCAGCATCTTGCCCGGTTGGCCCGCGAATTGACGGTGAAGGATATGCCCAGTATTAGCGCTACCTGTGAACAGCACGCCATCAAGACCTTTAGTATCGGCCAGTGCGATACCTGTCTCTTTAGCGCCTTGTACTAGGTTGATGACGCCAGCAGGAAGACCCGCTTCTTGCCATAATTTCATCGCAAACTCACCCGTCCAAGGTGTCTGCTCTGAAGGCTTAAATACCACGGTATTACCCGATAGCAGTGCAGGAACAATATGACCGTTAGGTAGGTGACCTGGGAAGTTATAAGGACCAAATACCGCCATCACGCCTAATGGACGGTGACGCAGTACAATCTGGTTGCCTGCCGCTTCACGAGAAGCTTCACCGGTACGCTCATGGTAAGCACGAATGGAAATAGCAATCTTGCCCGCCATTGCGCCCGCTTCAGTGCGAGTTTCCCAAATCGGTTTGCCCGTCTCTTTCGCGATGATTTGCGCGATTTCTTCGCTGTTCTCTTTAACTTTCTCAGCAAAGTTCAACACGATCGCTTCACGCTCTGCAAAGCTCAGTTTTTTCCAAACCAAGAAGGCTTCACGAGCTGCTGCTACTGCAGATTCAACCTGTGCTGGTGTCGCGCTATCACCCTGCCACACTACTTCATTGTTGTATGGGCTTACTGATGTCATGGCGTCACCTTGACCTGCCACCCACTGTCCTGCTATCCACTGAGTCATACTTCTATCCTTAAAATCTTCGACAGATAATCGCCGCTCTTACTGAGCCAACATGCGAACGAATTCGCCTTCTTTTACTTCAAGAGCGCTTGCTACTTCAGATGATAAAATCACTGTGTCGCTTGCTTGGTCATACGCACCTTTCGCGGCTACTGCGCGGAAGTTCTCAAACGAGGTATTACCAATTAGGAAGTCTTTCGAGCTAGAGTGCTCTGCAATTTGAACCTGTGCTCGAATTGAGTGACGTACAGATTCGATGTTTCTTAGATCACACTCAACCGTTGGCCCCGCATCAAAGATGTCGACGTAACCACGGTTAGTGAAACCTTCACGTTCCAGCAACTTAAGTGCAGGGCGCGTATTGTCATGTACCTCTCCGATCACCGCTTGAGCTTCTTTGCTCAGCAGGTTGACGTAGATAGGTAGCTTAGGCATTAGGTCTGCAATAAAGCCTTTCTTACCAATACCGGTTAGGTAATCGGCAAGCGTAAAATCAATCGAGAAGAAGTGCTCTTGCAACCATTGCCAGAAAGGAGAGTTACCTTCTGCGTCTGATACGCCACGCATCTCAGCAAAAATCGTTTTCGAGAAACGCTCTGGGTGCTCAGACATGATCAAGAAACGACACTTAGACATCAGACGACCATTCAATCCACCACGGAATGCCGGGCGCAAGAACAGTGTGCAGATCTCACTGCATCCGGTGTAGTTATTACCGAAAGTCAGCAGCTTCACGACGTTATTTACGCCAAGCTTCTGCGACGAGTGAACCACCTTACTGATGTGGTAAGAGTAGAACGGGACATCCCAACCGATTGAAGCTTCGATACCCGTGGTACCTGCAACCTCACCAGTTTCAGTATCAAAGCCAACCATTAGGTAGCCTTCATCACCGGGTTCAGTCACGTCTTGTTTGGCAAAGCTGTATTCAGAGTGAGTAATACGGTTAGTTAACAGTTCTTCGTTAACCGGAAGAGATGTGAATCCGTGACCAGATTCAACCGCGCAGGTATGCAGCGCATCGTAATCAGATAATTTTATTGGGCGAACAACTAGCATCAATATTCCCTCCAGATGCAAAATAGGCCCAAAACCAGAAGCTTGGGCCTTTAGCAGAACGTCATGGGATCGCTCTATTGGCGATCATTCCTATGACGCCGCTCAGGCTAAACTAGCGTAGCGATTGCTTTGTCTAGTTTTGATAAGCCTTTTTCAATTTCTTGTGTAGTAATAACCAGTGATGGCGTGAAACGAACCACGTTTGCACCCGCAACCAGTACCATCAAGCCTTGTTCGCCTGCTGCTACTAACACGTCACGTGCACGGCCTTGCCACTCTTCGTTAAGCGCAGCACCTAGTAGTAGGCCTTTACCACGAACTTCACTGAAGATTTGGTACTTATCGTTAATCTTAGTAAGACCATCACGGAACAATGCTTCACGCTCTTTCACGCCAGCTAATGTTTCAGGTTGGCTAACCACATCAACAACCGCTTCTGCAACAGCACACGCCAGTGGGTTACCACCGTAAGTAGAGCCGTGAGTACCAACTTTTAGATGTGTCGCCAGTTCAGAAGTCGTCAGCATTGCACCGATAGGGAAACCACCACCCAGTGATTTCGCCGTGCTCAAAATATCTGGTGTTACACCTAGACCTTGGTAAGCGTAAAAGTTACCAGTTCGACCATTGCCCGTTTGCACTTCATCAAAGATAAGCAGCGCATTGTGTTTATCACACAGTTCACGAACTGTGTTCACGAATTCAGAGGTTGGCGAGATGATACCGCCCTCGCCTTGCAGAGGTTCCATCATGATTGCACAAGTGCGATCAGAGATGTGCGCTTCTAGTGCTGCAATATCGTTGTAAGGCAGGTGAGTAACGTCGCCCGGTTTAGGACCGAAACCATCAGAGTAAGCTTCTTGACCACCTACAGTTACGGTAAAGAAAGTACGACCGTGGAAACCTTGTTTGAATGCAATGATTTCAGATTTCTCAGGACCGTGAACGTCCGCCGCCCAACGACGAGCTAGCTTCAATGCTGCTTCATTCGCTTCTGCGCCAGAGTTGGCAAAGAATACTTTTTCTGCAAAACATACGTCGGTTAGCTTCTTCGCTAGACGCAGTGCAGGTTCGTTGGTCATCACGTTACTTAGATGCCAAATCTTGTTTGCTTGCTCGGTAACAGCATTAACCATTGCTGGGTGACAGTGACCCAAACAGCTCACGGCGATACCACCAGCAAAGTCGATATACTCTCGGCCTTGTTGGTCCCAAACGCGTGCGCCTTCCCCTTTTACTGGGATCATTTCCATTGGGTTATAACAAGGCACCATCACCTCATTAAACAGACTACGTTCTACTTTATTTTCCACTGTCATCGTACATTCCTTCTCGATACCGCAAGCTTCGCAAATAAGCGTAATGGTTCATAAGTGAGACAAAGATATTTTGTCTCGCCATAATCCCGCAGCAGCATTATATTTACATTTAATTAACCTTTTCAATAGTAGATTATTCTTTAGCCATCCCTTACAACCAGCTAAACGTCACTACCTATGACTATTTATGCATCAATTAATCTGTTTTATGAAGCTTTTTTTACCTAAACGTATAACCAGCAACAGCAAAGCCTTACTGACATTGCGGTATATTGGGTTCGAGACGAAATAACGCGAATAATTTTGCATAGGCTAAAAACTTAGCCTGACGAGGGAGAAATGTTATAAAAAGTGATCGGCGTCAGAGGGATGAAGACGCGTAGCGCCCGAATTTAAACGCTTAACGGGTAATGGAATACGTTAAACTGGCTTATTTAGACGGAGAAAGGGGCAAATTTAAACACTCAGCGTGCTAGGAAGTTAGCGAGAAGCTGGTGTCCTTGCTCTGTTTTAATCGATTCAGGGTGAAATTGGACGGCATCAATCGGCAAGGTTTTATGTTGATAACCCATGATCTCATCCATGCTGCCATCTTCAAATTCTGTCCAAGACGTCAGCTCAAAACAGTCTGGTAATGTGCCGTTTTTCACCACTAGGGAATGGTAACGTGTCACAGTCAGAGGGTTATTGAGACCTTGAAAAACGCTCTTACCGTTATGACGGATCGGTGAGGTTTTACCATGCATCACTTGTCTGGCTCTCACCACTTCACCACCAAAGACTTGAGCAATGGCTTGATGACCAAGACACACACCTAAGATCGGCAGCTTACCAACGAAGTGTTCAATCACCTGTAGCGAAATTCCCGCATCATCGGGCGTACATGGACCCGGCGAGATAACAAGATGGCTAGGATTTAGCGCTTCGATGCCCGCTATATCAATCTCATCGTTGCGAACAACTTTTACAGTTACCCCTAACTCACAGAAATACTGATACAAGTTATAGGTAAAAGAGTCGTAGTTATCGATGATAAGTAACATGGGTCGAAATCGTTTGCTAAATACTAAAGGATTGGGGGATATAGGGGCGGTATTGTGCAATACCCATGGCGAAAGGCAAGTGGAAACTGCATTTAGTCAATAATTAAGGCCAACCTAAGTTGACCTTAATTGTTTACAGATAGCGTTAAGTTATCTGAATTGGCTTACTTGTATGGCAAGCCAATCTATTTGTGATTGAGCTATTTGCGACGGCGCCACATTGCTAAGCCAAATAGTGACATCAGAGCACCGAAGCCAAATGAACCGCCCACTCTTAGCTCAAGAACTGCAGGATCATGATCCGATGAACGGAAGTGATCTTGGTATTTAGGTAGATCGCCTTTGTACTCTTCGTTGTAGTCAAATAACGTCGATTCGCCACCGTTAATGTGCCAATCGGTAGCATCGACAACCCTATCTTTCAGGCTGTCACTGATCAACAAGTGGTCCAAAGCGCCCACTTCGTCGTTGTATGAGTAGCTCCAGCTGTCTGGGTACTTTTGAGCCACAGCATTAATGTAACCGTAATTCTTCGTAATCACCGCACCACTATCACCAAACTGCTCAACACCATCAATGAAGGTATTACGAGCTGCTTTGATTTGCTTACCGTATTTCTCTTCCGAGTAATCCGTTAGCACCAGCATTGGATCTTCCATTCCGTACGAGTTCATGTCACCCAGAATCACTTTATGGCCTTTGATGCCGTCTAGCGCTTCACCTAATGCAACTGCCGCAGCAACACGGAAGTTCTCACATGAACCTTGCTTATCGGCATCAACGCCACCTTGGCCGCCCTGCTCAACCGGTGCCGCATCTTCCCAGCACTTTGAACCTTTCGATTTAAAGTGGTTGATCGCTACGGTGAGTTTCTCTTTGGTGCCTTTAACCTTAAAGGTTGGCGCCAATGAATCACGTTGGTAGTTCTTACCGTCTTCAATCACCTTGCCTGAATCGTCTAACACCTCTGGTGCTTGTTGGCTTGGCATCGCGATAACACGGCTGTCTTTAAGCTTAACCACCTTCTTACGGTAGATAACACCCGTTGTAATAACGTCAGTACCAATCGAGTCCATCTCGTCGGTTACGCCATCTTCGTTCGAGTCGACAGCCACAAAGGTATAACGGTCTTTCTTATGTTCAATACGGTCATTCAGTTGATTCACAAGCTGTTGAATTGCCGAGCCTTCACCAAAGCCGTTGTTCTCAATTTCCATCAAACCAATGATGTCTGCATCTAAGCGAAGAATCGCGTTCACAATCTTCTCTTGCTGCATCTCAAACTCAGTGATGGTGTTCGCGCCACGGTTGTTACCGTGCTGATTCGCGTCGCCACCAAATGGGGAATTAAAGTAGTTCAATACGTTGAAGGTCGCGATACGTAGATTGCCTTCATCCATGTCTGGTTTGTCGGTACGCGGATCGTTACGAACGAAGTTTTCAGCAGAAATCTGGTTGGTCGTAATTAAACGATACTCACCGTAGCTGTAGGTCAACACGCCTTCTAGGCCAACAATGGTGTCATCAATGCGGATGTAATCTTCTGTTGAACCGTCTTGGTCGATATCAGTGCGGCCAAAATCTGGATAAAAAGGGACTTGTCCATCAGCCGCTTTTTGATCGGTTTCAACGAAAAGACGGCGGTCGGCGTTGTCTTCCGTTTGCTGCTTCGCTTCGTCAGATCCCGCGGCGAAAAGCTGGTTCGGCTGCATGTTAATACGCTCATGCGCCAGTACCATGTTGTTACGACGACCTGCGTAGTCATAACCAAAAGTACGTGTCACACGCATGTCTAGTGCTTCGGTTGTTTTCACCAACATGCCTTCGTAGCGTTCAAGCGTTGCAGCGAAGTTCTCATCACTGTCTAGCGCTTCTATCGCCGTCGCTTCAGGTGCTTGCTGCTCGCCCTGCTTGATCCATTGGTTGTTTTCAACTTTCAGCTGAGTGTGGCTGTAGTATTCTTGAACCTTGCCTTTCACACACACTACATCACCGGCTACTAGCTCTGAGCTCGACTGGTTGGTATGAATAAATAGACCCTCAGAAGTGCTTGAGTTGAAATCATCCTCAAGTGCTTGCAGGTAGAAGCCTTTGGTTAGGCCTGTTGTCACCGCACTTACCACACCTTTGACGAAGTATTCATCGTCGGTGATGTACGGATAGCCATCAATGAACGGTGATGTTGCGCCTTCACCTTGGATTTCTTGAATGGTGGTGAATACTGGGTCAGAGCCATCTTGTGTACAAGTGAACGCTTCTGGCAGTTCAACACTGTCTAGTGAACCTAGGCCTTCAATACTGTCTTTTGGTAGCGATACCCATTGTGAAGCATCAAACGTCGCAGAAGATGTTTGTGTCGCACGAACCAAAGTAACATCTTTGCCCCAGTCCACATCGCCCATCAAACCAACAACATCATGTACCGACCCATCTGAATTCAAGATAGCCAGCGGGTCGTCACCGTTATGATTGGCGATAGAGGCATTAATAATGTCAGCTTGAGCTTTAATCTCATCACTCGCACTAGAATGTGCGACCACGAGTACTTCACCGGGTGCTAAAACGTGGCCATCTAAAGGTAAAGTGGCACCCCATGATCCGTTGCCATTGGCAGATTTCGCCAATGAGTAACCATCTAAACTAATGCTGCTATCGCCACTATTGGCAATCTCAACCGCTTTGTTATAGCTGCCGCCTTCCACATATTGTGAAATAAACAAATCAGCGTGTGCGCTTGTAGTTAACAAGCTACCAATTGCCACTGCTAGCAATGAAGGTTTGTGTAAAAGAGCCATCCGTTTCACCTGAGTTCATCGAGTTATAGTCACTGCCATCTATGGGCAGTCATGTATTTTGTGGTAACTATCAGGTTTATTTATGAAAGGAATAAGTCAGTTGGCAAGAAAATGAGGAACTTATCACTTTGGAATCATCAATTGTTTGGCACGTTATATATTTCCAACATATATAGAAACGAGTGTGATTTTATAAAGCTTGAGGGTGTCAAATAAGATCATCTGCACAGCATTAAAGCTACGGGTGTGCTAGCTAAATACTGCGTAAATTATCAATTCAAACAAAGGGTTTGTGGGGAAGGCAAATGGAATGGGCATGAAAAAGCCCAAAGTAAACAGCAGCTACTTTGGGCTCAAATTCTCAAGCGAGTTGTGTTAGTTCACCCTATGGGCGAGTAACAAAACCTACTGCTTCGTATGCTTTTTTCAGTGTCACTGCAGCACGCTCAGAGGCTTTTTCAGCACCGGATTTCATTACTGCGTCCATGTAAGCACGGTCAGCACGGATACGGTGGTATTCAGCTTGAATCGGCTCAAGCATCTCAACCAATGCTGCGCCTACATCTTTCTTAAACGGACCGTACATTTCAACGCCTTGGTACTGCGCTTCGATCTCTTCGAACGTTTTACCCGTCGCTGCAGAGTACAGACCCATTAGGTTAGAGATACCCGCTTTGCTTTCCCAATCGTGAGCAATGCGTGGTGGTGTTTCTGCATCGGTTTGCGCTTTGTTGATCTTCTTGATGATCGACTTAGGCTCTTCTAACAGAGTAATCACGTTCTTACGGTTGTCGTCCGACTTAGACATCTTCTTCGTCGCGTCTTGCAGGCTCATTACACGTGCATTCACTGTTGGAATGTAAGGTTCTGGTACTTGGAAGATTGGCGTTTCAGGACCGTAGATGTTGTTGAAGCGAGTTGCGATATCACGCGCTAGCTCTAGGTGTTGTTTCTGGTCGCTACCTACAGGCACTTGGTGAGCACCGTAAAGCAGGATGTCTGCAGCCATCAACACTGGGTAGTCGTATAGGCCTACGTTTACGTCGTTTGAGTGACGTGCAGACTTATCTTTAAACTGAGTCATACGGCTCAGTTCACCCATTTGCGTGTAACAGTTAAGAAGCCAACCAAGTTGAGCATGCTCTGGTACGTGAGACTGAACAAATAGCGTGCTCTTCTTTGGATCAACACCGACAGCAAGACAGATTGCTAGTGCGTCTAGAGTCGCTTCATGCAAGGCTTTCGGATCTTGGCGAACCGTAATTGCGTGAAGGTCTACAACACAGTATTGGCAATCGTAATCATCTTGCATCTGTTGCCATTGACGTAGAGCACCCAAGTAGTTACCGATACTTAGTTCACCAGATGGTTGAACACCACTCAATACGATGGGCTTGCTCATGGTTTTAATTCCTTTGCTTATTCGCTAAGTTTATTGAACGCTTAGCTTCTTAACTTAAATATAGAAAAGCCGCACAGCTCTTCTGTACGGCTCATCCAGTGTACTCATTGATAAGTATTTTGCTAGTAGGTTAGCTAACTTTTGTACGCTTTATGCTGAAACTAGAACGACATCTAGTAATTGCGCGACGTTATCCGCGACATAGTCAGGGTTTGATGCTGAAATCGGCTCGCCGTGGTTATAACCGTAAGTCAGACCAAACGAGTGACAGCCTGCATTCTTAGCCGCTTTAATGTCATTGCTTGAGTCACCAACCATCAGCATCTCTTCCGCTTTAACATTGTGCTTTTCTAGCAACCAGTTCAACGCGACTGGGTTCGGTTTTTTCTCTGGGAAAGAGTCGCCGCCTAAGACATCAACAAAGTACTTATCGATACCGTGTTGCGCCAGAACGTCTGGTACAAACTTCGAAGGCTTGTTGGTGACCAGCGCCATGGTGAAACCCGCCTTATCCAGCTCAGCCAACGTCTCTTTAACCGATGGGTAAAGGTGACTTAGCTTGTGGCCGCCCTGCTCGTAGAAATCATCAAACAAGATGCGCGCTTTTTTTAGTAGTTCAGGTTCAAGGCTTGGGTCAACCGTCAGGTTACGGCTGAGTGAACGTCCGATAAGAACATCAGCACCATTACCTACGTAGTCGCGAACTTGTTCTTCGCTCACTGAAGGGAAGCCCAACTCCTGACAAGCTTGGTCAGCAGCAACGGCCAAATCAGGCACGCTATCTAACAAGGTTCCATCCAAATCAAAGGCGATCAGTTTTATTGAGCTTAATGACATCTTACTTTCCTATTTATTATGTTCGTCTTATGAGTTGAGCTATAAGACGTAAAAAAGGGGCAAATTAGCCCCTTAATATTCAATCTATCTGTAGTTTTACGATTATGCGTTTACTTTTGCAAGCTCTGCACGCATCTCATCAATCACTTCTTTGTAATCCGGTTGATTGAAGATAGCTGAACCCGCAACGAACATATCGGCACCCGCTTCTGCGATTTCACGGATGTTATCAACCTTCACGCCGCCATCAATCTCTAGGCGAATGTCACGGCCTGACTCATCAATCAGCTTACGAACGGCACGCAGTTTATCGAGTGTATGAGGAATGAATGATTGACCGCCGAAGCCTGGGTTCACAGACATCAGTAGAATCATGTCTACTTTGTCCATGATGTAATCTAGGCAAGACAGAGGTGTTGCTGGGTTAAGAACGACACCCGCTTTACAACCGTGCTCTTTGATTAGCTGTAGAGTGCGATCGATGTGCTCTGACGCTTCAACGTGAAAGGTAATCATTGATGCGCCGGCTTTAGCAAACTCAGGCACGATGCTGTCCACTGGCTTAACCATAAGGTGAACATCGATAGGAGCCGTAATACCGTAGTCGCGCAGCGCTTTACAAATAGGCGCGCCAAAAGTCAGGTTAGGTACGTAGTGGTTGTCCATCACATCGAAGTGCACAACATCAGCACCAGCTGCGAGTACTTTTTCTACGTCTTCACCAAGACGAGCAAAATCTGCAGACAAAATCGATGGAGCGATTAGAAAATCTTTCATACCAAACCTCTTAAGAGTGAGTAAATTGCGAATATCACCGCCTTGGTGACATCTCATAAACAAATACAAGACTCAATCCCAAGACTATTTGGTGTGCAATTCTACCTAAGCACCTAAGCAGATCCTAGCAGTTCGAAAGATTAGTTTAAGAAAGTATCCGTTGGTCACTCAATTTAATGAGTTTGGCGGATATTCTGACCATTACTGTTCCGCTGATGCGTGCTGCTGGTTTTTCTCTTTATGGAAAAGCGCCAATAGCTCATCAACTTTATTACGGCCAGCGCCATTGCGGCTGATGGTACGTTTCACCTTAACCACGTTCAACTCCGCACCATGATATAAGCGACGAGTTAATGTCGTATCGTGGTTTGAAATCAAAACAGGAATACCGCGTTCCATCGCTGCTTTTTCAGCAACATCCGCCAGTGCCGCTTGGTCATCTAAGCTAAAGCCATTACCTGCGTAAGAGGTAAAGTTAGCCGTGTTCGACAGTGGTGCGTATGGAGGGTCGCAGTAAACCACACAGCCTTTGCGCGCGCGGCTAAAGGTTTCATGGTATCCCTCACAGACGAAGGTGGCCTTTTTCGCTTTCTCGGCAAAAAACTCCAGCTCAGCTTCTGGGAAGTAAGGTTTTTTATAAGAACCAAATGGAACGTTAAAACCGCCCTTCTTGTTGTAACGACACAGGCCATTGAAGCCAAATCGGTTCATATACAAGAAAGCCAACGAACGATACATGACGTTATCTGTACCATTGAACTCAGCGCGAATATCTAAGAAGGCTTCTTTGCGGTTGTTCTCAGGACAGAACCAGCGCTTCGCTTCCGTGATATAAGTTTCAGGATCGGTTTTAAGTAGGTTGTACAGGTTGATAAGATCGGGATTGATATCTGCAAGCAGGTACTGTTCAAAGTCAGTATTCAGAAATACTGAGCCGGCACCGACAAACGGTTCTACCAATTTACGAGCAGGTGGCAGGTGACGTTGGATGTCTTCAACTAGGCCATATTTACCACCAGCCCATTTTAGAAAGGCACGCTGCTTTTTCATTTACTGCTCTATCTATCAACTCAAAAATAAGGCTGCGGAATGTAACATATTTTGAAGCTAAGCTCAGGGTTATTTCGCACGTTCTATCTCTCGATGTACTTGATTCATCGATTTTGCCCAAGGTTCCAACTGTTGAAGGGGTTTTGATAACGCACTTACCGCGTCTCTCGCCACTTGAATCGTTGGGTAATCTTGATAAGTGATAATAAACCACTTGGTGTCGTTGCGAAGTGTTGGGTAAATACGAACCTTGTTCTCAAGGTCATACTCTTCAATGAAAGATTGGACGTCTTCCAATGAGGTCATCGCACTCAACTGCAAGGTATAAGCTCGCGGCGAGATCGCTTGTAACTCTTCGCGAGAAAATGAGAAGGTAATTTTCTTAGTCGGTGGCGTGGACTGGGTTAGGTCTGCTGCTTCATCGGCTGAAGGTTGTGACTCCACTTTGTCTGCATCTGACTGCGAACTCACCGCGGCACCTGTGTTTTCTTCAACAGCAGCATCAATCGCACTGGTATCGGCACTTTCAGGTTTATCATCAAGCAAGGCATCAACCACATCAGAGGTGATTACGACACGCTGCTGATCTTGTGTTGCCTCACCAACACTGACTGTCTCTTCAACCACAACCGGTGGCAAAGAAGAGCTGTCGTCATCAGCACCCTGGTAACTCATGTCAGCTTCGGCTTCAGAATCGTCCATTCCGTCGATTCCTACTTGCTCGGTACCACTTTCCACTTCAAAAGTTGGGATAGCTGTCTGTTCAATCGGAGCGATAAGAGATTGCGCTTTATCGTCAGGGGTTGGTTGACTGAACATCCACCAATAGCCACCACCAATTAAAATCAACAGCAAGGCCACCACAATCGCGATATTGATGGGTGAGCCAATAATTGAGCGAATAATAATCCTTTTTTCCACTTTCAATTCTCCTAAAGCCATTAACTCACCGGGCAGAGGTTGCGCTTTATTAAACGCACGTCGCACGCGAGTTTCAGACTCATCATCAACATATCGAATCACCAGTGATTCAAAGAAATGTTCAGCTTCTGGTTGCGAAAGGTCATCGATCTCAAGATCGATAGGCTTGTGTTGTTGACCGTAACTCAAACGCGTTAATAACGTATCTAAGTGGCCAGGTTCCGAGAAGAGAACGATATTGATCGTCCATTGAGGGTTTGATTGAGCTTCCAGTACCAACATCCATAATTCGGATACCAATAGCTCAGAAAGTCGTTGGGCATCATCAACGACGATAACCACATTACACGGCTCTCCATCCAGTAACCTTGTTAGGCTATCTGATAAAGAATCATGTTGATTAAACAGGGGATCAGAAACAATTTGGCTAAGAATAAGCGCGCGACGTTGTTGATCGTCTTGGCTTGGGTGACAAAGCAGTAAACACTGATTTTTTTCTGTCGACCATGCTTCAAGATAACGCTGAGCCAACCAAGATCGGCCAGAGCCAGTTTTGCCAGCCACCGTCACAAGGTTTGAACCAAAGTTAGTCAAAAGCTGTAAGCGCTCTAGCAGCTCAACTTGAGATTCTAACTCTAATACTCTTAATTCATGAGCCAAACTCATTGGGGATCCCTACTGATAAGATCGATCAGTAAAACGCTTCAGTTGCCTAGAGTTTAGCTAGGCAACCTCACAACCAAATTTAAAGAGTACGGCAGAAATCGATCGCTTGTTTAATGATGTCTTGAGGCACATCAGCAACCACTTCAGCAGTACCAATACTTGTTGGTAATACCAAACGCAACTGACCAGACAGCACTTTTTTATCGCGCATCATGTGCTTCATAAAGTCTTCAAAAGACATGCTTTCTGGCGTATGGATTGGTAGTTTCGCATTCTTGAGTATAGAAATAATTCGCTCAAGTTGCTGCTGAGAGATCAGTCCCTGTAATTGAGCTGTTTTAGCTGCCATTACAGTGCCTGACGACACAGCTTCACCATGTAGCCAATTACCATAGCCTAGTTCTGCTTCAATCGCATGACCAAATGTATGACCTAGGTTCAATAACGCTCTGATTCCTGACTCTTTTTCATCTAGAGCCACCACTTCAGCCTTAATTGCACAACAACGAGCAATCGCGGTAATCAGTGCCTCTTCATCAAGTTGATAAAGTTTCTCTAGATTCTGCTCCAACCAATCAAAGAAGGCTTCATCGTAAATGATGCCGTATTTGATCACCTCAGCAATGCCCGCTGCAAACTCACGCTCTGGAAGCGTTGATAAACAGTTGGTATCGATGATCACAGATTTCGGTTGGTAAAAAGCGCCGATCATATTCTTACCAAGAGGATGGTTTACTGCGGTTTTACCACCAACAGAAGAGTCCACTTGAGAAAGAAGGGTCGTCGGGATTTGAATGAAATCAATACCGCGCTGGTAACAAGAGGCAGCAAAACCGACCAAGTCACCGATAACACCACCACCTAAAGCAATCACCACCACATCGCGGCTGTAATTTCCTTCAAGCATGTAGCTCATCACTGAATTGAACGTTTCAAGGGTTTTGTACTGTTCACCGTCTGGCAGCTCGAGAAGAGATGTCTGACAGCCGACTTGATCCAATAGCGATAAAATTTTATCAGCATAAAGAGGGGCTACTGTCACATTACTGATAACAACAACTTTCTGCTTACCTGATAAAAAAGAAAGGTACGCCGGGTCTTCAAATAACCCGGCGCCAATAGAGATAGGGTAGCTACGCTCAGCTAGATTGACCGTAATCCGTTCCATGGGTTTGCTCTCCGAAAAAATGAACTTAACGTTCTTCTAGCATTTTTACGATCTGGTTGGCTACCACTTTTGCACTTTGGTCGTCAGTACGAACTGTGTAGTCCGCCACTTCTTCGTATAGTGCGTTGCGAGATACAGCTAGATCTTCTAGCACATCACGCGGGTTGTCTGTTTGAAGTAGAGGGCGTTTCTTGTCGCGGTTAGTGCGAGCAAGTTGCTTTTCAATTGTTGTCTCTAGGTATACAACAATGCCTCGTGCAGATAGACGGTTACGGTTTTCTTTGCTCAACACTGAACCACCACCTGTCGCAAGAACAATACCTTGTTCTTCTGTCAGATCATTGATTACAGATTCTTCGCGCTTACGGAAACCTTCTTCGCCCTCAACATCAAAAACCCATGCGATGTCTGCGCCAGTGCGCTCTTCGATCACAGTGTCAGAGTCTAGAAACTCCATATGAAGTTGGGAAGCTAGGTGTCTACCAATTGTACTTTTGCCGGCGCCCATTGGGCCAACAAGAAAAATATTGCGTTTCTCAGCCATGTTTTTAGCAGTAATTTACAACGTTAATTCAATGACATCGCCACAAGGTAGGTCAGTACAAGTACTGAAATTAAAAGGCCCGTGGCACCGATTCCTCACAGATAATTCGTGATAAGACCCGAAATTATCAAGGTTAGGTGCCACTAATGCAACTTTATTTTTAATCTAATTGTTCATTACTGAATCACAACTTTGGGTGTGACAAAAATAAGTAGTTCACTTTTACCCACATTTTCATAGCTGCGACGGAACAATGCACCCAAAACTGGCAGGTCTCCCAACAGAGGAACTTTATCCACTGTACTGCTCACGCTGTGCTGAAATATACCGCCAAGCACGACAGTTTCACCATTATTAACAAGCACTTGCGTACCTATTCTTTGCGTATCAATTGCGACCGCTTCACCGGTTCCGGTTTTTACCACTTGCCCTGGCCTATCTTGAGTCACGCTCAAATCCAATACCAAACGATTATCGGGCGTGATCTGCGGTGTCACCTTAAGACTCAATACCGCTTTCTTAAACGCAACCGACGTAGCGCCACTTGAAGATGACTCTAAATAAGGAATTTCAGTACCTTGCTCAATATAAGCCGGCTTTTTATTGGTGGTGATTAAGCGTGGGCTGGAAATGATTTCAGCTTTTGACTCTTGTTGCAGTGCCGACAGTTCAAGATCGAGTAAGGTATCTGAGCCCAGCTTGGCCACCTGAAACGCAATACTCGAGGCGTTTGGCGATGTTGCCCCTAAATTGACGTTGAGATAGTCATCAATCACGCTGCTGCCGCTATCGTCGTCATACGGCGTAATCGCTGATGGGTGGTTGCCTTCGATTGAACCACCAACGGTGAAGCTTCCGTTGGTTGATGAAACGCCCCAGCGCACGCCAAGCTCATCTAGGTTACCCTCGGTAACAGTGACAATGCGTGCCTCTATCTGTACCTGCTTCACGGGAATGTCTAACGATTCAATGATGCCTCGTATCACGGCAATGTTTTCTTCCAATTCACGAATGAGCAGTGAGTTGGTGCGCTCATCAATGGTAATTGAGCCACGATCGGACAACATGCTGACCGCACCTTCACCGCCAATCATGTCAGCAATGTCGGTGGCCTTAGCAAAGTTAATCTTGATGATTTCCGATTTTAGCTCCCCTAACTCCTCTTCTAAGCGAGATTTCTCTAACGCTTGTTGCTCTCTAAGATCAAGCTCCGCTTTCGGCGCGACCAAAATAACATTGCCATCCACACGCTTATCCAAGCCTTTAACTTGCAAGATAATGTCGAGAACTTGCTGCCAAGGTACGCCATCTAAGCGTAACGTCAGGTTTCCGGCTACCGAATCAGACACCACGAGATTGAAATCATTGTAGTCGGCAATCAACTGCAGGACATTTCGTACTGGGATATCCTGGAAGTTAATCGATATCAGCTTGCCCTCTTTCTCTAGAACGCTTTTTTCTTTGGTCGCTTCATCGATAACCGGTTTGCTGATCACCACCTCAATAAAGCGCCCCTTTAGGTTATATTCATACTGATAGTCATTGCTAATCGTCGCTAGAAGCCGAGTGCTTGGTGTCTCTTTGTAGACTTCAATGCCTTCAACCAAGGTAGCGAAATCCTTCACATCCAGCAGGTAGAGCTTATCATCATCAACTTGAGTATTGATTAACTCGATACTTAACCCTTCCTGAGCACGTTGAACATCCACCACTGCGGTGCTGGTCGCCAGCTCAATAATGATGACGGCGTCTTTATCCTTGTTCACCCTAAAATCAATATTCTCTAATTTGTTCGGTAAGCTCTCGGCATGGCTGAGCACGCTAACAACCAACATCACAGACACAGCAAAACCTTGTAGAGCCTTGCTCACTAACCCACTTATTCCTTTAATCATATTTACATCTCATATCCACATCATGTGACATTGGTTTACTTCAGAGCCAGCCTAACGTTGCGCTTATGCCAACAACCTAAGCCATCTGGAAGAGTTTCATTAATCTGAACGTACTGGCTCGTCACCTTGGTAACTCGGCCATTGTTTAAGCCGATAAACTGACCTTTTTTGACGTTTACCACGTTGCCTTTGGGAGTTTGCACTAAGCCGAACACGCTTGAGCCACTGCCCATCACGCCTCTTAAACGAAGCTTACTCAGCGGGTACTTCTCTAACTTGCCATTACGAGAACGGGCGCTGGGTTGCCAACAGTCTTTCTTGACCAAGGGTTGGTTTTGCACAATGGCTTCTTTAGGCAGTTCAAAGGGAGGACGAAAGGCACGGCGCTGATAAGTCGCCGCCGTGAATTCAGTTGCTGGGACAAGTTGCTCGACGTCTTTTCTCGCCTTGGCTTCAACCTGCGCCACAAAATTTTGCAGTGAGTCTTGATTAGCTTTGCAGCCTGACAACGCAAGCATCAATACGATTGAGTAAAACACGCTATTGGGTTTCATCATTGACCTCCGATTTAAACTGGTAGGTATAAGCTCGAACCCTAAAGTGCAGCGTGCTGCTTTCTTGGCTGACTCGCTGCCAATTCACATCATCAAAGCTGATGATGCGCGGCAGCTTGGCGATGGCTGCAGAGAAGTCACCAATCTCGTGATAGTCACCTGTCAGCTCAATATTGAGAGGCAATCGATAGAGGAACTCCTTGTTCTGCTTTTGCCCCCAATCAATTCGTGTGAAGGTCAGCGAGTTATCCAAGCCGAGCTCATTCACTGAGGCCAACATGCTCGCCAACTCCTTTTGAACGGGCAGTTGCTCTAACAAGTAATCGTAACGGCTGGTTAACTCATCCAACTGGCTCTGCAACTTAGGCAAGGCTGCAACCTTATTAGCCTTTATTCTCAATGTCGTTTTTAAGGTCTGCTCCTGTTGCTTCATCTGTTGCAGTTCCTCGTCGAGCGGCAGCACATACAGCCAAGTGCCAATACCTTGGATTAACACTATCAACACCAGAATCATGAGAAGCTGGGGCAACAATGGCCATTCAGTGATCTCATCAACATCGAGATCTTGCAAACTCATCCTGTTTTGCCTACTAATCTTATTTTGAAGGTTAGCCATGATGCGCCCCCTTCTCTTTTCTGCTCGCGGTTGTGTTGTCTAAAGACACAGGGCTAAACACAAAAGAGACCTTGAAGGTCTGAAACTCTTTATTAAAGCGCTTGCGGTTATGAACGATAGAGTGCATCTCGACCCCTTTCAGGGAATCTGAACGCTCGAGGTTATCCAGCATGGTGGCGAGACGAGCAGTACTGTCGCTGATGCCCGACATTTCAATCTCCTGACCATTCATCTTTATCTTGTCGACATATACGCCCTCAGGAATTAGCTCCGGCATCAGGTTCATAAAGTCGGTGGTCTTATTGCGGCCAAGCTGCAGCGACTCCACTACATCAAGACGAGTCAGAATGGCTTTGTGTTCTTGCTCTGCGACTTTTAACGACTGAATTTGTCGGTCGAGTTCAGCAATGTACTGATTGAGATAATTAAGACGAGCTTGCTGCTTGGCTTGTTGGTCGTGAAAATAGTGACCAACCGCCCATTGCCCTATAAGCGCAATGATGACGCCAAGAATAATCAGATGGATAAAACGCTTCTTGTGCTGAGCACGAATCTCATCACGCCACGGCAGCAGGTTAATTTGATGCAACATGCTTCTCTCCCTGCCACTTGAGTCCACTCATCGCCATACCTGCCGCGATACCAAAGTGTTGCCAGTCCATCGGCAGTCGGCGTCTCTTGGCGACCTTATTCTCAAACAGAGACAAAGGATTCAATGACTCACAGCTCAGCTGAAAATGACGTTCTAGCTCTTCGGTTACCATAGGAATGCTGGCGCCCTCGCCCATCAGCCAGATCCCTGAGATAGGTTGCTGCGCATTTCCCGAGGAATAGAGCTGTAATTGACGCTTGAGCTTCTCAATCAGGTTAACGATGAATTGATGTGTCTCTTCCATAGTACCGAACACACTCTCGATATCATTCGGGTCATCTGAGCTGCGAAGATCTTGAGTGCCAAAGGCGATGTCTTTATAGAAAGGCGCCGAATTCTGCGGGATAACCCCTAGCGAGGTTTGGTCGACTCCAACATCCACCAGCAACCAGTTTTTCTTATCGGGATACAGACGCGAGGCCAATTGCCAGATATTCAGTAGCCCATGCGCCTGTGTATCCACCACCACAGGTTTAAAACCAGCCTTAGTTAGTGCATCCGCTCGGCTATCCACCACTTCCTTACGAGTGGCGTATACCTGATAACTGCTTGTCGAACCTTTACCAAATCGTTTGTCTTCCAGCTTTACAAAATCTAAACTCAGCTCCTCGATAGGAAAGGGAGATTGATGGGCGAAGGTTTGATAGATAGAAAACTCTTTTTCTCTGTCTTCTAACTCACTCTCTATTTGCAGTACTTTGCTGATCACTGTGTTATCAGGTACCGAAATGGCGACGTTGCGACAGCCAAAAGGCAGTCCTTTCCTAAGTTCTTTAAGTTTCTTAACAGTTTTCTGATACTCCAAAGTATGGTTAGCTGTAAAAATGTCGTCCGAAATCGGCAGCTCTTTGTATCCCACTAGGGCATACAACTCCCCCACGGGTTTTAGTACCACGGCTTTGATGCTGTGATGATTTATATCTATACCTGTAATTAATGATGAACCCATGTGACCTAGCTCCTGAAGTGCCAAGCATTTCGTTGATTATCTAGGGGTTGTGATTATTAGTTAAATAAGCGTTAATAAACGAAAGCTAAGTTTTTAGCCTAGAGTACAAGGGTTTGCTGCTTATCAGCCTTAACTAATCAGGGATTATCCGGTGAAGTTCATAAAGCGATTATTCATATTTACATTGATTTGCATGATTCTTGGAGTCAGTACAATTTTCGGGTTTTATTATTACGTAAAACCAGAGTTGCCTGATGTTGCCACTTTGCGCGACGTAGAACTCCAAACGCCGATGCAAGTCTTCAGTCAAGACGGTAAGCTGATCTCTCAATTTGGTGAAAAGCGTCGTAATCCAGTCACTTATGACGAGATTCCTCGCCACTTAGTTGAGGCTCTGATTGCCACCGAAGATAGCCGTTTCTATGAACACCCAGGTATTGACCCAATCGGTATCACACGTGCAGCACTCGTGGTTGCCATGTCGGGTTCAGCCAAACAAGGTGCGAGTACTATTACTCAGCAGCTTGCGCGTAACTTCTTCTTATCTAATGAGAAAAAGATCATGCGTAAGATCAAAGAGATCTTCATTGCGATCCACATTGAGCAGCTTTTGAGTAAAGAAGAGATCATGGAGCTTTACGTCAACAAGATCTTCCTTGGTCACCGTTCGTATGGTTTTGGCGCGGCATCACGTGTTTACTTCGGGAAGGATCTTCCTGATCTAACGCTAAGTGAAATTGCGACGCTTGCGGGTATGCCAAAAGCACCTTCGACAATGAACCCTATTTACTCTGTTGAGCGCGCGACTAACCGTCGTAACGTTGTATTGCGTCGTATGTTAGACGAGAAATACATCACTCAAGCAGAGTTCGATGACGCTCGTAGCGAAGAAATTATCTCGAAATACCACGGTGCAGAGATCGAACTAAGCGCACCATATGTTGCTGAAGTTGCACGTGCTTGGATGGTGGAACGCTACGGTGAAGAAGCTTATACATCAGGCATGAAGGTCTACACGACCGTGGATTCGAAACTGCAAAAAGCAGCGAACCAAGCCGCGATTAAGAACCTACTTGGCTACGATGAGCGTCACGGCTACCGTGGTGCTGAAAAAGTATTGTGGCAGACTGCGCAATCAGCGTGGGATCAAGAACAAATCGTTAAACACCTTAAGTCTCAACCAACCTATGGTGACTTGGTTCCTGCTGTTGTTACCGCGGTTGATTCGAAAAGTGCGCAAATTTGGGTTAAGAACCAAGGTGAAGGCACTATCGAATGGCAAGGCATGAACTGGGCGCGTAAATTCCTAACGGATAACCGCCAAGGACCAGCGCCTTCTCAAGCGAAAGAGATTCTGGCGGTTGGTGAGCAAATCTGGGTTCGCCATGAAGCCGTTACCGGCGATGAAGTCTCTGAAGAGCCGACAGAAGAGTCAGCGACGGCAGAATCAGAAACACCGATTGTATGGCGACTAAGCCAAGTACCGAATGCGAACACCGCATTTGTTGCAATGAACCCGAACAACGGCGCGGTATTGTCGATGGTCGGTGGCTTTAACTTTGTTCACAACAAGTTCAACCGTGCAACGCAATCTATTCGTCAGGTGGGTTCTGGTATCAAACCCTTTATCTACTCAGCAGCGATTGAGAAAGGCTTAACGCTAGCCTCACTGATCAACGATGCACCAATTAACCAATGGGATAAGAGCCAAGGTACAGCATGGCGACCAAAGAACTCGCCGCCGACTTACGTGGGTCCAACTCGTTTACGTATTGGCTTAGCTCAGTCTAAAAACGTAATGGCGGTACGTGTACTGCGCGAAGTCGGCCTAGATGATACTCGTAACTACCTAACTCGATTTGGTTTTGATATTGACGAAGTACCGCGCTCTGAAACCATTGCTCTGGGTGCGGGTAGCTTAACGCCAATGAAAGTAGCTCAAGGTTACTCAGTATTCGCTAATGGCGGCTACTACGTTGAACCTTTCTACATCAGCCGCATTGAGACACCATTTGGTGAGACTGAATTTGAAGCGACACCGAAAGTGGTTTGTAAAGACGATTGCCAACAGCAAATCACCTCAGATCCTATGGCTGATGAGTTTGCCGAGCAAGATGTGGATGCCAAAGTACAATACGCACCTCAAGTTATCTCTGAACAGAACGCATTCCTTGTTCGTGAAATGATGTACAGCAACATCTGGGGTGGCGGTGATTGGAGCGCAGGTACGGGTTGGAACGGTACAGGTTGGCGTGCACAGCCATTGAAGCGTCGTGACATTGGCGGCAAAACGGGTACCACCAACGATTCGAAAGATACTTGGTACAGCGGTTACGGCCCTGGCATGGTTGCAACGGTATGGGTTGGTTTTGATAACCACAACCGCAACCTAGGACGTACTAAAGCGAACTCGAACCTTGGTAAAAATCAGATTACTGGTGCAGAAGCTGGCGCGAAAACAGCAGAACCTGCATGGGTTGATTTCATGGGTACGGCGTTAGCGGGTGTTCCTGCTGAGCGTAAAGAGATTCCTGAGAACATCGTTCGTGTTCGTATCGACCGTGAAACTGGCTTACTGACCAACAAGTTCGATAGCTCATCAATGTTCGAGTACTTCGAGAAAGGCACTGAGCCAACCGAGTACATCACTGAACGTTTCAATGATGACATCTACTCAACCTCATCAGGTGAAGCAATAGAAGAGCTGTTCTAACTAGGATTTGTAGAACCTAGTAACATGAACCAATAAAAAGGGTTGATATGCATTCATATCAACCCTTTTTTTATATCTATATCTGACCAGACTAGGATCTAAACTCAAGCGCTAAGCCGTCTTCTCCAGTTGAGTGCGAATCGTCTCAGCCAGTTGCTCGAAACGTCCCTTCAATGGAGAGCCCGGACGGTAAGCCACGACAATTCTACGTGAAGGTGTAGGATTCACCGCAGGTACGTAACACACACCATCTTTCTGCTTTTCCTTTGGCACCGATAACTGAGGTAGCAAGGTAATGCCCGCCCCCGCCGCGACCATGTTACGCAGCGTTTCTAAGCTGGTTGCCTTAAAACGTTCGTCATCTTTGGCACCCGCAGCAAAACAGAAGCCCAAGGCTTGGTCTCTTAAACAGTGGCCGTCACCTAGCGCCAGTACGGTTTGTCCATTTAGCTGCAGCATATCGACAGTGTCTTGCTGAGCCCACTCGTGGTCACATGGAACGGCAACACTTAATGGCTCGTCATACACATCAATCTCTTTAAACACCGCCGTTTCATCAACTGCAGCCAGTACCAAGCAATCAAGCTTGCCATCTTCAAGTTGACTCACTAACTGGTGGGTCTGAGCTTCATGCAGGTAAAGCTCAAGATCTGGGAAGCTCTCTTTAAGATGAGGAACAATCTTAGGCAAGATGTAAGGACCCACGGTTGGAATAAAACCAATGTGCATTGGCCCCGTCATCGCTTCACCGTGTCCACTCGCCATATCTTTAAAAGTTTTCACTTCATTGAGAATGCGCTTGGCTTGTTCAACAAGTTGTAACCCTGATTCTGTAAATATTACCTTCCTTGGACTACGCTCGGTTAACTGAAGTCCAATTTCATCTTCTAGTTTGCGTATTTGACCGCTTAGTGTCGGCTGACTGACAAAGCACGCTTCTGCCGCTTTTCGGAAGTGTTTATGCTCTGCGAGCGCCACCAAGTATTCAAAGTCACGAATGTTCATGATCAGTCTCTTACCTCAGGTTTTAATAAGAACAAGGGTTCTAATAGAAACATTTAAAAGAAAAAATGCTCTTGATAGAATTTACCTATCAAAACCATAACATCAAACGATTAGAGCTATCAAAGGATTTATCTAATAATGGGCTCAACGAAACGAAACAGAGCGAAGAAAAACGTTAAGCTCTTATAGAACAAAATTAAAAATACTATTTAAGGAAATCAATATGTTTGCATCTAAAGAAGGTCAATCAATCCCTCAAGTAACATTCCCAACTCGCCAAGGTGATGCATGGGTTAACGTAACGACTGAAGAGCTATTCAAAGACAAGACAGTTATCGTATTCAGCCTACCAGGTGCGTTTACACCAACATGTTCTTCAAGCCACCTACCTCGTTACAACGAGCTACACTCAGTATTCAAAGAGAACGGTGTTGATGACATTCTGTGTGTTTCAGTAAACGACACATTCGTAATGAACGCTTGGAAAGCAGACCAAGAAGCGGAAAACATCACATTCATCCCAGATGGTAACGGTGATTTCACAGGCGGCATGGGTATGCTAGTTGAGAAAAACGACATCGGCTTCGGCAAACGTTCATGGCGCTACAGCATGCTGGTTAAAAACGGCGTGGTAGAAAAAATGTTCATCGAAGAAGACGTACCAGGCGACCCGTTCAAGGTTTCTGATGCTGATACTATGCTTAACTACCTTGCTCCTGAGCACAAAGAGCAAGAGTCAATCACAGTATTCACTAAGCCAGGCTGTCCTTTCTGTATGAAAGCAAAACAGAACCTAATCGACAAAGGCCTGAACTACGAAGAAGTGGTTCTAGGTAAAGATGCAACAACAGTCAGCCTACGTGCAATCTCTGGTCGTACAACGGTTCCTCAAGTATTCATCGGTGGCAAACACATCGGTGGTAGCGAAGAACTAGAAACTTTCCTAGGCTAATCGCTTCATCGCCGATATAGGCTTAGAAGTAGCAGCTAACCCACCCTCTTGTGGGTTAGCTATTCCAAACACTCTTATCTGAGTTTTGGGAAAAAGAATATAGCTGGTGACTCGCCTGTCTTTTACTAACCTATAGTTAGCAATAAAAGCAGAGTCACAAGCTAAACCTAATAAAACAGAATCACAAAACTGACCCGCTATCCTGACTCTCAAGAAATCACCAGAGTTGGAGGGGTTCGTTCAAACCAAATTTAGCCATTGCGAGAAAATTATTATGAAACAAGTCAATGTAGATGTAGCAGTTATCGGGGGCGGTACGGCAGGTTTAGGTTCTTACCGCGCTGCAAAAGCACACACTGACAGTGTCGTGATGATTGAAGGCGGACCTTACGGTACAACCTGTGCTCGTGTTGGTTGTATGCCATCTAAACTGATTATTGCAGCTGCGGAAAGCGTACACCAAATCGAGAAAGCTCCGGCTTTTGGCGTTCACCCACAAGGTGATATCGTGATTAACGGCCGTGAAGTTATGGACAGAGTGAAGTTTGAGCGTGACCGTTTTGTTGGTTTTGTTTTAGAAGGTGTTGATGAAATCCCAGAGCAAGACAAGATCTCTGGCTACGCAAAATTTTTAAACGACAACACACTACAAATTGATGACCACACGGTTGTCACCGCTAAACGTATTGTTATCGCGACCGGTTCTCGCCCTGCATATCCAGCGGTTTGGAATGAGCTTGGTGACCGTCTGATCATTAACGACGACGTGTTCAGCTGGGATGATTTACCAGAATCGGTTGCAGTATTTGGCCCTGGCGTTATTGGTCTTGAGCTTGGTCAGTCACTGCACCGCTTAGGTGTGAAGACCAAACTGTTCGGTTTAGGTGGTCAAGTTGGTCCAGTGACCGACCCAGAGATCATGGCTTACGCAGATAAAGCCTTCAATGAAGAGTTCTATCTAGATGCAGACGTGAAAATCGAAAGCATGAAGCGCATTACCACTGAATCGGGTGAAGCTCGTGTCGAAATCCAGTTCATCAATAAACAAGGTGAATTAGAAACTAACGTCGTCGAATACGTACTCGCAGCAACAGGTCGTCGCCCTAACACTGACAAGCTTGGTTTAGAGAATACGTCTCTAGAACTTGATGAACGTGGTGTGCCAATCGCAGACCACTACACGCTACAAACATCGCTACCATCAGTATTTATCGCTGGTGATGCGAGTAACCAACTGCCTCTACTGCATGAAGCAGCAGACCAAGCGCGTATTGCGGGTGACAATGCAGGTCGCTTCCCAGAGATTCGTGCAGGCTTACGCCGCTCTAAAATCTCGGCAGTATTCTCTGACCCGCAAATCGCGATGGTTGGTGAAACCTACAAAGAGATCACCACACGCTTAGGCACATGTGGCTGTTTCGCAACGGGTGAAGTGTCTTTCGAAAACCAAGGTCGTTCTCGAGTGATGCTGCGCAACAAAGGTATTCTGCACGTATACGGCGAGCAAGGTACAGGCCGCTTCCTTGGTGCTGAAATGATGGGACCAAACGCAGAACACTTGGCTCACCTATTAGCTTGGGCACACCAGAACAAGATGACGGTTTCTGAAATGCTAGACATGCCGTTCTACCACCCAGTGATCGAAGAAGGTGTACGAACAGCGCTGCGTGACCTCAATGCGAAACTGCACCTAGGTCCAGAGATGGTGAAACACTGTCTAGATTGTGGCCCTGGTTGTTAATCGCAGATCATCAGGAAAGATAGCAGCTTGCTCTATTAACAGAAACTAGATACTAAAAAAGGAAAGCCATTGGCTTTCCTTTTTGTTTTTGGCAACGAGTAAACTATAGATTCCCGATTACGCTCCTTCGTCGCTCTCGGGAATGACAGCAATTTTCATACACGTCTAGGCGAAGCTAACCAGAATAACGGTGCTTTTCAAAACGCGTCTAAACTGAAGCAAATCAAAGTGACGCATCAGCTAAACCAAAACTAAACTCGTCATTCCAGAACCGAGGGACGAGGTATCTGGAATCTCTTGAAGCCATTGCTTGTCGCTAAAGACTTAGCTATTACTTCTCAGCAGCAATCACAGAGATCTCAACAAGTAGCGCTTCACGAGCCATGTCGCCAGTCACACATGCGCGAGCTGGAGCGTGACCTTCAGGAACCCATGCATCCCAAACTGCGTTCATTTCTTGGAAGTCTTTCATGTCTTTCAAGTAAATCGTTGCTGAAAGCATGTGCTCTTTGTCGCTGCCTGCTTGCTCAAGTAGGGCTTCCACTTTATCTAGCATCGTCTGTGTTTGCTCAGTGATGTCTTTGGTTGCATCAGCACACACTTGACCACATAGGTAGATAGTGCCGTTGTGTTTAACAATACGGCTCATGCGTTGTTTGGTTTCTTGGCGCTCAATCATCGACTTTCTCTCTCTGCGTCACCGTGATCCAATATCTTGTGACGTGTTATTATCAGGGCAACAAGCATAACGCGAATCAAACCCAAGATGACATGCATTCATTGCAATAAAAGTGAAAAAATCCGTAACAAACTCGGTCGTTGCCAGCGTTGCATGAATCAGCTGATGGTGTTGTCGATTTTGAGTTGGGGAGTATGGTGGCTGTTTTTCAGAGAAGACCCAAAAACCATCAATGCCATCGCTTTGATGATGGCCGCTTTCGCGTTCAGTGGCTTGCTTTCGTTGCATTGGGTCATGAAGTTTGTGGTGCTACCGTTAAAGGGCAAAAAACGTTAGCTGGAAGTCTTTATTGGATAAAGAGTAGTGATTAGAGACAGGGCTAAATAATCCGATAATTCATCATGATTTTCGAGTTATTGTCATTTCCCAAACAGCAGATAGAAAAAAGCCCCAGAACCAATCGATTCTAGGGCTTTCTTAGAAAATTCTAAGAAAAAGCAGTGGTACTTTAATAGACCGGACTTTTCTTAGTTTGTTCCCAAAAAAGATCATATTTTTGATCTTTTTTTTAGGAACTATAAAATCAATGCCTTATGCAACATTAACCTTAGCAATAATCTGCTCTACCAAGTTCACTTCCAACGCCACTTCATCACATGCATGTTGACGAGGACACTGGTCACAATCTTTCAGTACCTTCTCAGGCAGCAGAGATTTCGATGTTGGTAAGAAATCATGCTTCATGAAGAACTCTGGAGTACGAGTCAGCACAAATACCTTCTTAATGGCCATTTGTCGCGCTTTCTCAACCAAGTGCTGCACAATTGCGGTACCTTGACCTTGACCTTGCCAGCCAGCCTCAACACCGAGCGAGCGAATTTCCGCTAAGCCAGAGTCATACACATAGAGTGATGCACAACCTGTCACCTCACCATGATGCTCTGCGACCGCAAACGAGCCAATATCACGCACCAGTTCATTACGAGAACGAGGTAGGTTTTCACCCATGTTCGCCCAGTAAGCGACCATACCTTCTAACGCTTCAATATCGGTCAGACGAGCAGGACGAACCTTGACGATGGAAGTGTCACGCTGTGATAAACGTTTCTCAGCTTGGTCAACCGCGTAAGCCACTTGCTGTGGAGATACACCGCCTAGCGCGCTACGTTTTTCAAGACACGATTCAATGGTCAGGATGTCATACACATCCTCTTCAATCACCTCAGAGAACTCTTTCATCTCTGCGATGGTTAATTCTTCTAATGCGCAGCCTTTGGCAATCGCCGCTACTACTGTCACACCAACAATATGGTGAGCTTCACGGAAAGGAATGCCTTTCGCTACTAAGTAATCAGCCAGCTCTGTTGAGTTTGCATAACCTTGCTTCGCCGCTTCAAGTGTACGTTCGCCGTTCACTTTAATGCCGTCAAAACAGAGCGCTGCCATTTCCATACAGTCATTCCAAGTATCTAAAGCGTCGAACAGACCTTCTTTATCTTCTTGCATGTCTTTGTTGTATGCCAAAGGCAGAGCTTTTACTGTCATCATCATTGCCGCTAATGAACCGTATACACGGCCAGTTTTGCCACGGATAAGCTCTAGCGCATCTGGGTTTTTCTTTTGTGGCATCAGAGATGAACCTGATGTCACGGTATCCGCTAACTCGATGAAGTTTGATTCACCTGAGTTGTAGAAAATCATATCTTCTGCAAGACGCGAAAGATGAAGCATAGAGATAGAAGCAATCGACATTAGCTCCATCACATGGTCACGGTCAGAGACTGAATCTAGAGAGTTGCGCGTTGCACGACGGAAACCTAAGTTGTGAGCTAACTCTTCACGGTCCATCGGGTAAGCAGTTCCAGCAAGGGCACCAGAACCCAGCGGACATGTATCTAGACGCTTAATCGCATCATTCAAACGTGAATAGTCACGCTCAAGCATTTCAACGTAAGCCAAGCACCAGTGAGCAAAAGTTACCGGCTGAGCACGTTGTAAGTGAGTGTAGCCAGGCAGCACGGTTTCTTGATGCTGAGAAGCAACGTTCACCATTTGGCTTTGTAGGCGATCCAGTGCCAATAGCAGCTGGTTACCTTGCTGACGACACCATAGTTTCAGGTCGGTCGCCACTTGGTCGTTACGAGAACGGCCAGTGTGAAGTTTTTTGCCCAAGTCACCGACTTTGCCGATAAGTTGCTGCTCAACCCAGCTGTGAATATCTTCTGCATCAGAACGTAGAATCTGTTCAGGATCTTCCATCACCTCAAGTTTTAGCTCATTCAGCGCTAACTCAAGCTTCTGTTGCTCTTCTTCTGTTAATACGTTGACCGACAGTAGAGCTTTAGACCAGGCAATTGAGCCCACAATGTCTTGCTCAGCCAATCGGTAATCAAAACGAAGAGAATCGTTAAAATCTTTGAACCGGGTGTCTGCTGCTTGGGTAAATCTACCGCCCCATAATGCCATTGTGTATCTCCTAATTGCACAGTGCTCACTGTTTTTGCAAATGATAATTCTGATTAAGATTCAGTATTTTTCTGATGGTTTAAACTTACGGCAATTCAAAATGAAAATAAAGTATTAATTCATTATTTTCACATATTTATTCATCAAAGATTCAATCCATTGATTGTTTTTAGTGTGGAGCGCGAATTATATGCCATCCGATAGGAAAAACCGAAGCTGATTTATTAGGCAAATAGAAAGTAAAAAGCCCATTCACTAATCAATAGTGAATGGGCTTTGCATAATAATGTCTGTTGACTGACCTTCAACCTTTCGCTAAAGGCTAGCTCACTAACTCATTGTTAGGGTTACTTTTGGCTATTCAGAGCACGGATACGGCTTGATAGCGAGTAAAGACGGATGAAGCCTTCAGCGTGGCTTTGGTCGTAAACTTCATCTTCACCGAAGGTTGCAAACTCTTCTGAGTACAGGCTGTTGTCAGAACGCTTCTGAGTCACCGTTGCATGGCCTTTGTAAAGCTTGATAACCACTTCACCATTCACATCTTGTGCTAGCTCTTCTGTCGCGGCAAGGATTGACTTACATAGCGGAGTGAACCAACGACCATCGTATACAAGGTGAGAAGCCTTAACACCTAGCTCTTCACGGAATTCGAATGCCGCTTTATCAAGAACCAATTGCTCTACTGCACGCAGTGCTTCCATCATGATTGTGCCACCCGGAGTTTCGTAGCAACCACGAGACTTCATGCCAACAAGACGGTTCTCTACGATATCGATACGACCAACACCGTGCTTAGCACCCTTCTCGTTTAGGTAAACCAGTGCGTTGTATGGCGTCATTGTTTCGCCATCAACCGCAACCACTTCGCCTTTTTCAACTTTAAGTGTCACTGTTTCAGATTCGTTTGGCGCTTGTTCAGGGTCTACAGTCCAAGCCCAGCAATCTTCGTTAGGTGCATTCCATGTATTTTCAAGAACGCCGCCTTCTGTTGAGATGTGCCATGCGTTTGCATCACGCGAGTAAATCTTAGTAAGAGAAGCCGTACAAGGGATGTTACGCTCTGCTAGGTAATCTAGACACTCTTCACGACTCACTAGATCCCATTCACGCCATGGTGCAATGACGTGTAGGTCTGGTGCTAGTGCAGCAAATGCGCCTTCAAAACGAACTTGGTCGTTACCTTTACCAGTACAACCATGACACAGTGCGTCTGCACCTACTTTACGTGCGACTTCAACCTGTGCTTTCGCGATGATTGGACGCGCCATTGACGTACCTAGTAGGTATTTACCTTCGTAGTAAGCGCCTGTTTTCAGCGTTGGATAGATGTAGTCAGCAACCATCTCTTCTTTAAGGTCTGCGATGTAACACTCAGATGCACCAGAAGCTTTTGCTTTCTCTTCGATACCAATCAACTCTTCGTCGCCTTGACCAACATCCGCAACAAACGCAACCACTTCACAGTCATAGTTCTCTTTCAACCATGGAATGATTACTGATGTGTCTAGACCGCCAGAGTAGGCTACTACAACTTTCTTTACGTTAACTTTGCTCATTTTCTTTCTCCTAGTTTCCATACTGCACATGGCGGTCAGCGTTGGAAATGACTTCATAATTATATGTTTATTTAATTTGTCTAAATTCTTTAAGTAGTGACTCGTTGTGAGACCTACTGAGGTAAAAACTGTGTTCCTATGCTTTTACCTGAAAACAGTTGTGTTAGCTTTTCTGGGTATCGCCAAGTGGCAACTTCGATTGGTCGTCCAAGGTCGTTAGCGGCTTCTAGTGCGGCTTGAACCTTAACGATCATGCCGTCGGTAATCACTTTGCCTGTAATAAGGTCATCGGCTTGTTGTTGGTTAAGGCTTGGAATGAGGTGGCCTTTGCCATCCAACACACCACTTACATCAGAAAGCAGTACCAATTCAGCATCAAGTGCGCCCGCAACGGCAACCGCAGCTTGGTCGGCATTGACGTTCATCAGTTGACCTTGCTCAGTCAGACCAATTGAGCTAATGATTGGCAGTGCGCCCGCATTAAGAATTGCTTGCAGAACGGTTGAGTCGCCCGGCTCCGCTTTTCCTACTGCGCCCAACTCAGGGTTCAGTTCACTCACTTTGCATAAACCACCGTCTGCAAGGCTCAAACCAACGGCATTGATACCGTCTTTAATCGCCTGACCTTGAAGTAATTTATTCGCCGTGCCCGCTAATGCACCAGCGATCACTGGGATCTGATCATAAGGAGTAACACGTAGCCCTTCTTTCTTAACGGTTTCGAGGTTCAACTTATTCATCAAATCATCAACAAGGTAACCGCCACCGTGAACAATCACGATTGGTCGTTGTGCCTGTTGTTGGTAAGCTGAGATAGCACCAAATAACTTGCTAAGTGTTTCACCACAAGATAGCGCAGCGCCACCTAACTTTATGATTAATGGTTGATTATTAAGGCTCATATCTAGATTTCCTTACACTAACGCAGTTAATGGCGCAAAACCATAACGTAAATTCAAACACTGCATCGCTTGGCTAGATGCACCCTTTAATAAGTTATCAATCGCTGAAACAACGATGATGTGTTGACCTTGAACCTTCCAACCTAAGTCGCAGAAAGGCGTATGTTCTACATCTTGAATTCTTGGCAATGTCTCTTCGAGTAATCTCACCGCAGGTTTACCTTGGTAAGCTTGCTCAAAGGCATCTTGTATCTGCTGTTCTGTCACGCCTTCAGCCAATTTCATGGTGATGGTCGCTAAAATACCGCGCTTAAAGTTGCCGAGGTGTGGAGTAAAAATCACATCACATCCTAAATGTGCAGCCATTTCAGGTTGATGACGGTGATTGAAGACGCCATAAGCTTGCAAGCTTACTTCGCAGAAGCTGTTAACCATCGTCGCCTTGCGGCCGGCACCAGTAACACCGCTAGTCGCGTTAATCACTGGCCATTGGTTTTCATCCAGTAACTTGGCCTCAACCAAAGGTTTAATCGCCAGTTGTGATGCGGTTGGGTAACAACCCGCTACCGCAACAAGCTGAGCTTCTTTAATTTCTTGTTCGTTCCATTCCGCTAAACCGTAAGCCGCTTTGTCTAGCCATTGTTCGTGTTGATGTTCAAAACCGTAAAACTCTTGATAGAAGTTTTCGCCTTTAACTCTGAATGCACCCGATAGGTCGAAGACTTGGCAATCGTTCTCTAGAAAGATTGGCGCTAGGTCATGACTGACTTCGTGTGCCGTTGCTAAGAAAATCACATCAGACTGTTTAGCTACTTCTTCCGGATTTGTTAAAGGTTGTACTGGCATATCAATCAAGCCAGCTAACTTACCGTGCAGTGCTGCAATAGGTTTACCTGCGTCTACACTATTGGCTGAGACATATAAACCTGATAGCGTGAGCTCAGGGTGTCTGTTTATCATTAGAGCCAGTTCTGCTCCTGTGTAGCCGCTTGCGCCAATGATCGTGGTTTTCAACATCTCAACACATCCATTTCTGAGGTAAGTTACATTTCAAATTTGACTATTCATACTTAATTTTTAGCTTTATTTGATTTCTTATGCATTAAATATGATTTAATATGTGTTTTACCGACTTATGGTTTTCCTGTCAATAGTAGAAGTGAAGTTATTATGCAATTACCGAGTTTTCTTGAGGTCTACAAAGGCCTAATTTCCACAGACTCTATTAGCTCGACCGATCCAAGCTGGGATCATGGCAACGAGAAAGTGATCGAAAAAATGGCTCAATGGTTTAAAGACGTAGGCTTTAGCGTTGAAGTCGTGGAAGTCGAACCCGGCAAGCATAATATGGTCGCTAAGATGGGATCGGGCGAAGGTGGCTTGCTACTCGCAGGACACAGTGACACAGTGCCATTCGATGAAGGACGTTGGAACTTCGACCCTCACGTACTAACAGAACACAACAATCGCTTCTATGGATTAGGCACAGCCGATATGAAAGGCTTTTTCGCTTTCGTTTATGAAGCGGCAAAGAAGATGGATTGGAGCAAACAGACCAAGCCTCTTTATGTATTGGCCACCTGTGACGAAGAGACCACCATGCTGGGTGCGCGTCATTTCACTGAGAATGCGCCATTTAAACCGGATTACTGCATTATTGGTGAGCCAACCAGCCTTGTGCCGATTCGTGGTCATAAAGGCCATGTTGCCAATGCAGTGCGAGTAACGGGTAAATCAGGTCACTCTTCTGATCCTGCATTAGGTGTCAACGCCATCGAGATCATGCATGAAGTGTTGTTCGCTTTAATGCAGCTGCGTGACAAGCTAGTTAAAGAGTATCACCACCCGGGTTTCGCAATTCCAAGCCCCACTCTAAACCTTGGTCATATTCACGGTGGCGACAGTGCCAACCGTATCTGTGGTTGCTGTGAGCTGCACTATGATGTACGTCCTTTACCAGGCATCAGCCTAGATGGCTTGGATAACATGCTGCGCAGCGCACTCAAAGAAGTGGAAGCAAAATGGCCGGGCAGAATTGAGATTACACCTTTGCATGAACCTATCCCTGGTTACGAGTGCCAACACGACCATCCATTTATCGGTGGCATGGAATCCGTTTGTGAGATTGAATCACAAACCGTGAACTACTGTACTGAGGCGCCTTTCCTTCAAGAACTTTGCCCAACCTTAGTGCTGGGTCCGGGCTCAATCGACCAAGCTCACCAACCAGATGAGTTCCTAAGCTTCGATTTTATCGATCCAACGATTGATGTTCTGAGTAAATCTATCCGTAAATATTGTTTCTAGTTATTACTTTTCTTCCAATATTTTCGTATAAAAGCCACCCGAAAAGGTGGCTTTTATTCTGCCATCCCTGACACAGCCTGATCTTGTAATTAAATTTCACTTTAATTCCGAACTATTGGAAAATTTACTTCTCCCGCATTTCGAAAACTAATAATTGCAAACTTAGAATGCTTTATTTGACTAGATACAGCACTTTTCGCTAGATTGTGTACTTAACAAGGAACAATGGATGTAATTTTTTTACGAGGCAGGATGACAATGAACGAGAAATACGCCGCTCTCAAGAGTAACGTAAGCATGCTGGGACGCTTGCTAGGTAACACAATCCAAGATGCACATGGTGACGTTATCTTAGAGAAAGTGGAGACTATCCGTAAACTTTCCAAATCCGCCCGCGCAGGCAACAAAGCTGACCGTGACAGCCTAGTTGAAGAAATCAAAAACCTGCCGAACGAACAACTCACTCCTGTTGCTCGTGCATTTAACCAATTTCTCAACCTCACCAACATGGCAGAGCAGTACCACACAATATCTCGCCACTGTGAGGAGCATGTTTGCGAACCAGACGTGCTGCAATCTCTATTTTCCAAATTAAACCAGAATGACATCAGCAAGCTAGACGCGGCTCAAGCCGTTCGCGACCTGAACATTGAACTCGTTCTGACTGCACACCCAACAGAAATCACTCGTCGCACCATGATCAACAAGCTAGTTAAGATCAACGAGTGTCTCTCTAAATTAGAATTAAGCGACCTATCACACAAAGAACGTGTCAAAACAGAACGTCGCCTAGAGCAACTTATCGCTCAAGGTTGGCACTCAGATGTGATTCGTCAGCAACGCCCTACGCCACTTGATGAAGCGAAATGGGGCTTTGCGGTTGTTGAAAACTCACTTTGGGAAGCTGTACCAGATTTCCTACGTGAAATGGATGGCCGACTAAAAGGCTACCTTGGTGAAGGCCTGCCAATTGATGCGCGCCCAGTACACTTCTCATCTTGGATGGGCGGCGACCGCGATGGTAACCCATTCGTAACACACACCATCACCAAAGAAGTATTGCGCCTATCTCGCTGGAAAGCAGCTGATCTTTACCTAGGTGACGTAAACGAGCTGATTACCGAACTGTCGATGACTAAGTGTAATGATGCCGTTCGTGAGCTAGCGGGTGACGAGCACGAAGCTTACCGAGCAATTCTAAAGAGCCTACGTACTCTGCTGAACAACACGTTAGAAGTGCTTGATGCAAAACTGCATGATGCTGAAGTACCGAAGAAAGAAACACTACAGAACATCGACCAACTTTGGACACCGCTGTACGCGTGTTACCAATCGCTGCACGAATGTGGCATGGGCGTAATCGCAGACGGTTCTCTACTTGATACCTTGCGCCGCCTAAAAGCATTCGGTGTACACCTAGTGCGTCTCGATGTTCGTCAAGAAAGTACACGTCACTCAGATGTGCTGTCTGAACTGACTCGCTACCTAGGCATTGGCGACTACGACCAGTGGAGCGAGCAAGACAAGATTGCTTTCTTAACCAATGAATTAAGCTCAAAACGCCCACTACTTCCTCGTGATTGGGAGCCATCTGAACAGGTTAAAGAGGTTTTAGACACCTGTAAGGTCATTGCTGCTCAACCGCGTGAAGCCTTCGGTGCTTACGTAATTTCTATGGCTCGTACTGCATCGGATGTACTGGCTGTTCACTTGTTGCTGCAAGAGTGTGGTTGCCCGTACCGCATGGACGTATGTCCACTGTTCGAAACGCTAGACGACCTGAACAACTCAGAAGCGGTAATGAAGCAGCTAATGAGCATCGACTTGTACCGTGGCTTTATCCAAAACCATCAAATGGTGATGATCGGATACTCTGACTCAGCAAAAGATGCTGGCGTAATGTCTGCAGGTTGGGCTCAGTACGATGCGATGGACAAGCTGGTTAAGGTTTGCGACGAAGAAGGCATTGAACTGACTCTATTCCACGGTCGTGGCGGTACAGTTGGTCGTGGTGGTGCTCCGGCGCACGCTGCTCTTCTCTCTCAGCCACCTAAGAGCTTGAAAGGCGGTTTACGTGTAACTGAGCAAGGTGAAATGATCCGCTTTAAGCTTGGCTTGCCAGATGTTGCGGTAAACAGCTTCAACCTATACGCAAGTGCGATTCTAGAAGCGAACCTTCTACCGCCACCAGAACCAAAACAAGAGTGGCGCGACCTAATGGAAGTGCTGTCTCAAGTCTCTTGCGAGGCTTACCGTAACGTGGTTCGTGGTGAAGAGAAGTTTGTACCTTACTTCCGTCAAGCGACGCCTGAACTGGAGCTAGGTAAACTGCCTCTTGGTTCTCGCCCTGCGAAACGTAACCCGAATGGCGGCGTAGAAAGCCTACGTGCAATTCCATGGATCTTCTCTTGGAGCCAAAACCGTTTGGTACTTCCTGCATGGTTAGGTGCTGGTGAAGCGATTCAATACTCAGTTGACCAAGGCCATCAAGCGCTACTTGAAGAGATGTGTCGTGAGTGGCCATTCTTCTCAACTCGTCTGGGTATGTTGGAAATGGTGTACTCGAAGTGCAACATGGAAATTGCGAAGTACTACGATCAACGTCTTGTTGACGAAGAGCTATTACCTCTGGGTGAGTTACTGCGTGAACAGCTACAAAAAGACATCAAAGCGGTACTGAATGTAGAAAATAACGAGAACTTGATGCAAAGCGACCCTTGGGGGCTTGAGTCAATTCGCCTACGTAACATCTACGTTGAGCCACTAAACATGCTTCAAGCAGAACTGCTTTACCGTACTCGTAAGTGTGAAACACCACCAGCAGAGCTAGAAGAAGCGCTAATGGTGACGATTGCAGGCATTGCAGCAGGTATGCGAAACACTGGTTAATTAGTGATTCCTACTATAAAAAGAACAAAAGGTCGCCACGCGCGGCCTTTTTATTTTGTAAAATAACCGCTAGTGAGTATTTTGTCAGTTTTTTGGGTTATTTTGTCCATGTATTCTACTTTATGCTTATTATTTAGATATACTACTGCTCCGCTGCGGAAACACTCCAAAAAAATAATCTGCAGCAATTTGACCAATAAACTGGTCAACCTAGGTGATAAACGGCTTTGTAAGGTGACATAACCAACCGATGAGTTGGTGCTACTTAGACATAACCAATATAACGTGCCATTAGAAGCACACTTGTTGTTTAAGTATTTGTTTACTGTTTACCATTTGGATTTCAGACATGTCATTACCACACGTAATTCTAACCGTTTTAAGTACACGCGATGCTACTGGTTACGATATCACAAAAGAATTCTCCGCAAGCATTGGTTACTTCTGGAAAGCTAGCCATCAACAAGTTTACCGCGAGCTAAATAAAATGGCTCAGAACGACCAGGTAACTTGCGTGCTTGAGCCTCAAGAAGGCAAACCTGATCGTAAAGTTTACTCTATCACTGATGCTGGCCGTGGCGCGCTAGGTGAATGGTTTGAACAACCAACTGCACACCCAACCGTTCGTGACGAGTTCTCAGCTAAGCTAATGGCTTGTGCTGTACAACCTTCTGACGCTTACCGTGTACAACTTGCTGAGCTAGTAGAAGAGTCTCGCAAACTGGTTTCTCACTACAAAGAAATCGAAGCAGCTTACTACGCAACGCCATCGACACTAGACAAGCAAGCACGCCTTGAGCGTCTAACACTTCGTCGTAACCTACTTATCCGTGAAGCATGGATTGTATGGGCTGAAGAAGTACTGCTTGAACTTGGCGCTCTAGCTTAAGTTAAGCTAGAAGCTAGAAGCTAGAAGCTAGAAGCTAGAAAAGCAAAAGGCTTGAACTCTATGAGTCCAAGCCTTTTTTGTATCTATAGGATTTGAAATGTTACTGCCAGAGGCTTTTTACAAGTGCTCAGGCTTTACTTCTTAGACTTTGCTTAAAGCGCAGCGACTTGCGGACGAACGCCTAGCGTATGGCAAAGTGCGTAAGTCATTTCTGCACGATTTAGCGTGTAGAAGTGGAAATCTTTCACACCTTCACGGCTCAGCGTACGAACCATATCGATCGCTTGGCTAGCACCTACTAACTGACGAGTGGTTGGATCATCATCCAAACCTTCGAACTGCTTCGCCATCCAGCCAGGTACTTTTACGTTGTTCATCGCTGCAAAGCGCGACGCTTGCTTGAAATTAGAAACCGGTAAGATGCCCGGAACAATCTCAACATCCACACCTGCCGCTACACAACGGTCACGAAAACGTAGGTAGCTTTCTACATCGAAGAAGAACTGAGTGATTGCACGGTTAGCACCCGCATCCACTTTACGTTTTAGGTTAATAAGGTCAGATTGAGCGCTTTTTGCTTCAGGGTGAACCTCAGGGAATGCCGCTACTGAGATATCAAAATCGTGGCGAGATTTAAGTAGCTCAACCAAATCAGATGCGTACATCTCTGGCGCGCCGCCGCCTGCTGGAATGTCACCACGCAGCGCAACAATACTCTCGATACCATTTGCCCAGTAATCGTCGGCAATTTGAATCAGCTCTTCGCGACTCGCATCAATACACGTTAAGTGCGGTGCAGCCACTAGGCCAGTTTGGTTCTTAATTTCTTTAATGATTGAGTGGGTACGGTCACGTTCGCCCGAGTTTGCACCGTAAGTTACCGATACAAATTTTGGTTGAAGTGTTTTAAGACGGTGAACAGAGTTCCACAGGGTCTCTTCCATCTTCTCACTGCTCGGTGGAAAAAACTCAAATGACACATTGATGTTGTCAGAAAGCTCAGCGATATTCTGATTTAAAGCGTCGATATGACTAGCGTGTGTGTATCCCATCTTACTCTCCCTGTGGCAAAAGCAACCACTAAAAACTCAAATCCTTAAACGACGTTTAGACGTCTATATGTCTGTAGAATGTATTGAATACGATTTAATGTCAACAGATCCATTATGAATTTTTCTCAAGTAGATCGTGAGTAAAACTCAAGTCGTTAGATGGGTCGCAAAGCAGAAATAATGTAGAAAAAAGGCTGAAAAACACATCGTGCTTTCAGCCTTATTTATCTTAGTGAATAGTATGCTATTTACGCGCTAAAACAATTGATCTGAGTATTAAACCAATCGATCTGAAAATCAAAACAGGCTAGACATTCTGTTTAAGTCAGATTGAATTGCGCCAGCAGTGACTTCACGTCCTGCACCTGGACCACGAATCACCAATGGATTATCTTTGTACCATTTGCTCTCAATCGCAAAGATGTTGTCGCAAGGCAACAGGTTCGCCAGAGCATGTTCTTTAGACAGTGCTTCAACGCCTACGGTTGCCTTACCGTTCTTCTCCAAACGCGCTACGTAACGCAGAACTTTCTGTTGAGAGTGCGCTTTCTCTAAGCGCTCAGCCAACTCTTCACTTAGCACAGAAGCTTTGTCGAAGAAGTCATCCACAGATAGCTCTTGCAGCTCTGCAGGTACGAGCGATTCCACTTTTACGTTTTCAGGTTCGATATCCAAACCCGATTCACGCGCCAGAATCACCAACTTACGCATGACGTCTGAGCCATCTAGGTCAGCACGCGGGTCTGGTTCCGTAAGGCCTTGTTGCCACGCTAAGTCGACCAACTCACTGAATGGTACCGTGCCATCAAACTGCTGGAACAACCAAGACAGCGTGCCTGAGAAGATGCCTGACAACGCAATAATGTCATCGCCGCTTTCACGCAGGTCTCGTACTGTGTGGTTAATCGGTAAGCCTGCACCCACTGTCGCGTTGTACAACCAATGACGGCTGATCTTAGCGAAAGCATCTTGTACTTGATGGTAATACTCGCTCGATGCAGAACCAGCCACCTTGTTAGCCGAAATCAGATGAATACCTTGTTGTGCAATTTGCAGGTACTTTGCTGCAAGCACAGGGCTTGCGGTGACATCGAGTACCACAGCTTCATCGTAACCCTGAATAGAACCCAAACGCTCTAACCAGTCGTTCCCATTGTTGGCAATCGCTTCATCGTCAAAGCGCTTGCTCACTGAGGTCGCATCAATGCCTTGATCGTCGAACCAATAGGTTTGACTATCAACCACGGCAACCAATTCAAAGTTCATTCCACGGCGCTTTTCAAGTTCCGCTTTTTGTTCAGCAAACAGACTTAACCAACTTGAACCAATGTTGCCCTTACCACATAAGGCAATCGCAACACGCTTCTGCGCTTGGAACAGTTGAGAGTGAATGCCTTTCACTAGGCTTGATGTTTCACTCTTACGAATCACAGCCACCAAGCTTAAGCCAGAGTTCGCTTCTGAGATGAACTCAACCGGTGAGCTCTTAAGCTGCTGGTAGAAGCCGTAGCAATGGTTCGGGTTCTTAGTCACACCCGCACCCACTGCAGCAATCAGAGAGAAACCTTCTTTTAGCTTAATCTCAGCTTCAATAGCATGGTCTTGGAGATATTCTAATGCACCACCAGCGATCTCTTCCGTGTAGGCAAGACGCAAACAGTGTTGATCCGGTTCAAGCTCATAAGCCAGCGGCTCAAGTTGAGCACGCTTAAGCCCTTCAAGCACTTCACTCTCTAGACGGTCGAAATCATGGCCGTGACCAAAGGTCAGTTGCACGATAAGCACTTCATCCAGAGAGGTAATTATTTTTGCGCCACGACCCGATGCCAGTACACGCTCTATCTGTGTAGAGCCCGCCTCCGGCTGATAGCTGCAACGTAAGCTGAGATCCATAGCACTTTGAGCCACAGGCTGTAGCGTTCGGCTATGAAGCACTGGAGCAGCAAGACGAGCCAATTCACTGGCTTCATCAAGGCGAAGTAGAGGCAGTAAACACGCATCTGAAACCAGACGAGGGTCAGCGCTGTAAACGCCCGCCACATCACTCCAAATCGTCACGCGTTCAACTTCAGCCAAAGCACCAATCACGGTTGCTGAGTAATCCGAACCGTTACGACCAAGCAGTACCGTTTCACCCTCGCAGTTCTGAGCCATAAAGCCCGTAATCACCACGCGGCAATGGGCATGCTGCGCCAGAGCTTCTTTAATCAGAGGGTAAGAACGTGCGCGGTCGACTTCAGGCTGAGCGCCTACTTCTGCACGTAAAAAAGCACGCGCATCTTGAGCAACCGCTTGTAAGTCATGCTGGCACAACAAAGCAGCGAGTAGACGTGAAGACCAAACCTCACCGTGTCCAAGCACTTTTGCTTTTTGTGCTTCGCTCAAGGGAGCCGTTAGCTCACCCAAAGCGGTAAATTCTTGTTGAATGGTTGCAGTAAGTTGTGCGGCTGATTCACCCTCAAGCAGTGCTTCAATCAGATCGAGTTGGAACTGACGAAGTGCTTGTAGGCATTCATGGGCAATACGACCATCTTTGTCGAGCGCTTCAACGAACTCAATTAAGCGGTTGGTTGTTTTGCCTGCTGCCGATACCACCACCAAATCAGATGCTGATGAGTATTCTCTAAGAATGTTGACCACACGTTGGTAACATTCAGGATTTGCTAAACTGCTGCCACCAAATTTATGTAGCTGGCGAAAGGTTGCCATTATTAACCCTCCCCTTCAGCGATAAAGCGCTGTGTTCTTTCAAACGCTTGCTTGAGGTCATCGATTAGGTCTTCTGCATCTTCAAGGCCAACAGATAGACGCAGTAGTTGCTGAGAAACACCGGCTTCTGCTAATGCTTCTTCGCCCATCGCGCGGTGAGTCATAGACGCAGGGTGACAAATCAGGCTTTCAACACCGCCCAATGATTCTGCCAAAGAAAACAGCTCTAACTTATCAACAAAGTATTTAAGCGCCACGAATGAGCCCGCAAACTCAAAGCTGAGCATTGAGCCAAAGCCCGATTGCTGTTTCTTCGCGATATCATGACCCGGATGTTCAGGAAGGCTTGGGTGGTAAATAGTGCCGACGAGATCTTGTTGCTGTAGAGACGCTAGAATCTCACGCGAACTTTCTTCGTGAACTCGCATACGCGCACCTAGCGTACGAATACCACGTAAAGTCATGTAGCTATCAAATGGTGTGCCGGTCGCACCAATACAGTTGCCCCACCATGCTAGCTCTTCAGCGTGCTCTTCTGTCTTAGTGACCACAACGCCACCAATCACATCTGAGTGTCCATTGATGTACTTGGTTGTAGAGTGGATAACAAAATCCGCACCCAGCTCTAAAGGCTTTTGGAACACAGGTGTCAAAAACGTGTTGTCGACAGCAACCAGAGCACCAACCTCTTTCGCTTTGCGGCAAGTTTCTGCAATATCAACCACACGAACCAGTGGATTCGATGGGGTTTCGATTAAGATCAACTTTGGCTTAAGCGCGATCGCCGCATCCAGTGCCGCTTGATCCGATTGATCAACGAACAGAACTTTGAAGTCACCTTTTAGCGAGCGAGTGTTAAACAGACGGTAAGTACCGCCGTAGCAATCGTGCGGTGCAATAATAAGATCATCGCCGCCTAAGAAAGCCGAAACCCATAAGTTAAGCGCCGAAGTACCACAGTTAGTCACAACCGCGCCTTTACCTGATTCAAGCTCAAACAGTGCCGTCTCTAATAAACCGCGATTTGGGTTACCAGAACGGGTGTAATCGTACTTTGGCACTTCACCAAAAGCGGGAAACCCATAGTTAGTCGAAAGATAAATGGGTGGGACAACGGCATGGTGTTGCGTGTCTGACTCGATACCAGTACGTACTGCGATTGTTGCTGGCTTCCGGCTGCTCATAGGTGCTTCCTTACAAGTTTTGCGTCTGAGAATCACAGCTGCTTGTCGGCATTTTGCGGCTGTGTTAGATATATGTTATTCACTTTACTTTCATAAACGTGAGACGTCAACACTTCTAGACGTCTATATGTCTTTGCTTATGGCAGTAAATCCCGCTAAAATCACCACTATTAATTTATTCTAACAACTAAAGTGATGAAGGTACGCAATGGCCGACTGGAATGGTGAATACATAAGCCCATATGCTGAGCATGGAAAGAAAAGCGAACAAGTAAAGAAAATTACAGTTTCTATCCCTCTAAAAGTGTTAAAGGTTCTTACTGACGAGCGTACTCGCCGCCAGATTAATAACCTACGCCATGCAACAAACAGTGAGCTACTGTGCGAAGCCTTTCTACATGCGTACACAGGCCAACCACTACCAACGGATGAAGACCTTCGTAAAGATCGTCCTGACGATATCCCTGCTGAAGTGAAAAAACTGATGACAGAAATGGGTATCGAGTTCGAAGCGTTTGACGAAGAATAAAAACAACTCAGTCACTGCCTTCATTATTGATTCGCTATAGCTGACCCTATTTATCACATCACGCATTGCGTTTTTATGACTGCGCTGTGAATGATAGACATAAAAAAACCGACTCCAGATGAGTCGGTTTTTTATTATTCTTTTTCGCTCAATAGAGCAACAGCTATTAAGCCATATAGTTAGCAGGCATCTCGATACGAGCTACGCCAGATTCAACAGCCGCTTCCGCAACTGCTCGTGCTACGCGAGGAAGTAGACGTGGATCCATTGGCTTAGGAATGATGTAACCCTTACCGAACTCCAGTGCAGTCTCGCCCGCAGCTGCTAGTACTTCAGCTGGAACTTCTTCTTTCGCCAGTTCACGAATCGCTTTAACCGCCGCCAGCTTCATTTCGTCATTAATTTCGCTCGCACGCACGTCTAGAGCACCACGGAAAATGAATGGGAAACAAAGTACGTTGTTTACTTGGTTAGGGTAATCACTACGGCCTGTACCCATGATTAGGTCAGAACGAACTTCGTGTGCAAGCTCAGGCTTGATCTCTGGATCTGGATTTGAACATGCAAACACAACAGGCTTATCAGCCATCAGCGTTAGTGCTTCAGCAGGCAGTAGATTAGGGCCCGATACACCCAAGAACAGGTCAGCGCCTTCGATAACATCTTCAAGCGTGCGCTTGTCAGTGTTATTTGCGAACAGCTCTTTATATTCGTTTAGGTCATCACGACGAGTGTGGATCACACCTTTACGGTCAAGCATGTAGATTTTTTCACGCTGAGCGCCACACTTAATCAGCAGTTCCATACAAGCAACCGCTGCTGCGCCAGCACCTAAACAAACGATCTTACACTCTTCAAGTTTCTTACCTTGAAGCTCGATCGCGTTCAGCATACCCGCTGCCGTTACAATCGCAGTACCGTGTTGGTCATCGTGGAATACCGGAACATCACAACGTTCAATCAGGCGACGTTCAATCTCAAAACAGTCTGGTGCTTTGATGTCTTCCAGGTTAATACCGCCGAATGTATCTGCGATATTCGCAACCGTATCAACGAACTCATCGATTGTGCGGTGTTTTACTTCAATATCGATAGAATCTAAACCAGCAAAACGCTTAAACAGGAGCGCTTTACCTTCCATAACTGGTTTAGAGGCAATAGGGCCAAGGTTACCTAGGCCAAGAATCGCTGTACCGTTAGAGATAACTGCAACCATGTTGCCTTTACCTGTGTACTTATAAACGTTATCAACGTTCTGTGCGATCTCGCGAACAGGCTCAGCCACGCCTGGGCTGTATGCAAGTGCTAGGTCTTCTGCAGAGTTTGCAGGCTTCGTCAGTTCTACGGCAATTTTGCCTGGAATTGGGAACTCATGGTAATCAAGAGCTTGCTGACGGAATTGTTCTTGAGGTGATAATTCTTGAGAGGATTGAGCTTGGCTGCTGTCTTCAGACATAGGTGTAGGTTCCTAGGATATTATTATTTGGGGGATCTTGTTCATGTTAATGGATGTACTTCAAAGTTCCTAGGTGGTTGAAGCCTCTGTCTCATTAAAAAACGAGATTTCACTACTAATAAGACCAGTGAGCAGTTGAAATTACTATCGCTTGTTGAAGTTTCGTTCTGAATTTTGGGGAAGAGAGATACGCAAGGAATTGCCCTGAAATAGAATAGAGAGGTAACTTATCGTTAGGCGGGATTGAAGCTTGAATGAAAGTCAGTGCTTTCTCAAATTACAGGCAACAAAAAAGGACACCGAAGTGTCCTTTTTCATGTCTAAATAGCGAGAATTACTTCTTGCTAGAAAGAGCACCGAAACGCTTGTTGAAGCGATCAACACGGCCGCCAGTATCTACGATACGTTGCTTACCAGTGTAGAACGGGTGACATTTGTCACATACGTCTAGGTGGATTGATTCTTTTGCTAGCGTTGAGTTGAACTCAAATGTGTTGCCGCAAGAACAAGTTGCAGTAACTGCTTTGTATTCTGGGTGGATTCCAGCTTTCATGGGATAACCTCAAGTAGGCCGTGTCGCTATACGATTCTAAGCCGCACACCACACGTAGTTTAAAAAAAGAAATAAAGACACCGCATCGACACAAAAGAGTGATGAAGCCATACCTTTAAGGCGCAGTATAGTAATGAATCTATAAGGCAGGATCAACCGATTTGATACATTTTTCACCAATTCTCTCTTTATTTCCTTTATCGGCCTGAGATTTCGGGCTGTCGTTGTCGGTATACGCTAACTCGCCGCCTTCATCCAAACTGCTTCTCGAATTTAACCGCCTTATCCTTTAGACTGTTCGCTCTCGTCAACTCAGATAAAGCCGTCCCTTTATGCGTCCAATGATTGCCCGCGTGGCACTGCCTGTTCCACTCGACAAGCAGTTCGATTATAAGATTCCAAGCCACCTATTTCCGATTATTGGTGGACGAGTCTCTGTACCTTTTGGACGACAAACCTTAACCGGCATTGTCACGGCTCTGGTTAACGAATCTGAATTCGAGCTAGACAAACTCAAACCCATTAAAGCCTTGTTAGATAATCAGCCTGTTTGGCCGGAATCTGTCTATTCACTGTTAATGTGGTGCAGTCAGTTTTATCAGTACCCGCTTGGCGAAACCTTTGCTAACGCCCTTCCGAGCGCCCTAAGAAAAGGCAAAGCCGCCGACTTCGCGACGTTGGTTGAGTGGCAGTTAACGCCATCAGGCAAAGACCAGCTGATGCAAGGTTTTGGTCGCGCGGTAAAGCAAGCCAAAGTAATGCACATGCTTGAGCACGGCCCGGTTCCTCATCAAGAATTCATTGATGAAGAAGTTGGCAGCGCCGTACTCAAGACGCTAGAAGAGAAAGGCTGGATTGAATCGGTAGAGAAAAAGCCAAAGCGTCAGCCGTGGCCAGTTGATCTTGAAAACGACCAAGACAAGCCTAAACTCAATGGCGAACAAGCCATCGCGATTGCGACCGTAAATAGCCAAACCGACTTTGGTTGCTTCCTGTTAGAGGGCGTTACTGGCTCAGGTAAGACCGAGGTTTACCTGAATATGATTAAGCCGATTCTCGACCAAGGTAAACAAGCGTTAGTGCTCGTGCCCGAGATTGGTCTCACCCCTCAAACGATTAACCGCTTTAAGCGACGCTTTAATGTGCCTGTTGAGGTTATCCACTCGGGTTTAAACGATTCTGAGCGACTGAATGCTTGGTTATCGGCGCGCGATAAAATAGCAGGCATCGTGATTGGTACCCGTTCGGCTCTGTTCACGCCGTTTGCTGACCTAGGCATTATCATTGTCGACGAAGAGCACGATGCTTCTTATAAACAGCAAGATAGTCTGCGCTACCACGCTCGTGATGTGGCGATCATGCGTGCTCATAAAGCGCAGATTCCAGTAGTGTTAGGCTCGGCGACTCCGGCCTTTGAAACACTGCACAACGCTCAGATCGGCAAATACAGTTATCTCACCCTGACTTCACGTGCGGGTGTCGCACTGCCGACCACCAATAAGGTGTTGGATGTTAAAGGTGAATATCTAGAAAGTGGTTTGTCTGCGTCGTTAATTGCAGAGATGCAAAGACACCTCAAAGCTGGCAACCAGGTGATGCTGTTCCTCAATCGTCGAGGGTTTTCTCCGGCATTAATGTGTCACGATTGTGGTTGGACAGCCGAGTGTAAACGTTGCGATGCTTACTACACCTATCACCAATACAGCAATGAGATGCGCTGCCACCACTGTGGTTCTCAGCAGCATATCGTGCACAATTGCCAAGGCTGTGGATCTGCAAACTTAGTGACAGTGGGTGTCGGGACCGAGCAGTTAGAAGCTCAACTTGGTCAACTATTCCCAGAATACAAAACCATTCGTATTGACCGCGACAGCACCCGCCGTAAAGGCAGCTTAGAAAGCGCACTAGAGTCGATTCGTAAGGGTGAATTCCAAATTCTTATCGGCACTCAGATGCTTGCTAAGGGTCACCATTTCCCTGACGTGACACTTGTGGCGTTATTGGATGTGGATGGCTCTTTATATAGCAGTGACTTCCGAGCGTCTGAACGTCTTGCCCAGTTATTCATCCAAGTTGCGGGACGCGCAGGTCGTGCTAGCAAGCCCGGTGAGGTGATCTTACAGACTCACCATCCAGAACATGGGTTGCTGCAAGCCTTGCTGCATAAAGACTATAACCATTTTGCTCAGACGGCACTGGCAGAGCGTAAGCAGGCAATGTTACCACCCTATACCTTTATGACGCTGTTTAGAGCAGAAGCTAACGACACTCGCTTGGTGGAAGAGTTCTTGCGTCAGGTTCGTCACACATTGGAATCGCACCCGCTGTTTGACCAATATTGCATGGTGTTAGGGCCAACCCCGGCTCCGTTAGCAAAACGAGCGGGTAAATCGCGCTGGCAGTTAATCTTACAAACTCAGACGCGCTCGTTAATGCAGAAGCTATTAATGAGTGCCAAGCCGGCCATCAATATGTTACCTGCTGCGAAAAAAGTTCGCTGGTCACTCGATATTGAGCCGCAAGATTTGAGCTAAACCCACTTGGGTTAAAACTAATGATAAGTTTGTTCACAAATATTTCATATTTCTCGTGAGCAACTTCACACTAGTCATGTGATTTTTGTTAATCTAGCCGTAACTTTACACGGATTAAACGAATAAAATATTGCAATAAAAAAAGTGTTAGCAACACTTTCATAATATCTATTCGATTACATTTATTATTCACGCCTTAGATACTTAGGCGACAAAGGAACTTAAAAGAGGGTTTAATTTATGGCGACAATGAAGGATGTTGCCCAGCTAGCAGGCGTCTCAACAGCCACGGTATCACGTGCATTGATGAACCCTGAGAAAGTCTCAGTTTCAACTCGCAAACGAGTGGAAACAGCAGTACTTGAAGCTGGATACTCACCCAATACATTAGCTAGAAACTTACGTCGCAACGAATCAAAAACCATCATCACTATTGTTCCTGATATCTGTGACCCTTATTTCGCCGAGATCATTCGTGGTATCGAAGATGCCGCAGTAGAAAATGATTACCTTGTTCTACTGGGTGATAGCGGCCAGCAAAAGAAGCGCGAGTCTTCATTTGTTAACTTAGTGTTCACCAAACAAGCTGACGGCATGTTACTGCTGGGCACGGACCATCCGTTTGATGTCAGCAAACCTGAACAAAAGAATTTACCGCCAATGGTGATGGCGTGTGAGTTTGCCCCTGAGCTTGAACTGCCTACGGTACACATCGATAACCTGACCTCTGCCTTTGAAGCGGTTAACTACCTAGCTCAACTGGGTCATAAGCGTATTGCTCAAATCTCAGGCCCAGTATCGGCAACACTGTGTAAGTTCCGCCAACAAGGCTACCAACAAGCGCTGCGCCGCGCTGGAGTCTCTATGAATCCAGCTTACAGTACGGTCGGTGACTTCACCTTTGAAGCGGGCGCTCAAGCGGTTCGTCAATTACTGGCTCTGCCTGAACAGCCAACCGCTATTTTCTGTCACAACGATGCGATGGCGATTGGTGCGATTCAAGAAGCTAAGAAGCTGGGCTTACGCGTTCCTCAAGACCTATCGATTGTCGGCTTCGATGACATCCAATTCGCTCAATACTGCGATCCACCGCTAACCACTATTTCTCAGCCTCGTTATGAGATTGGACGCCAAGCGATGTTGATGATGCTTGATCTATTGAAGGGCAACGATGTGCAAGCAGGTTCGCGTCTGCTTGAAGCTAAATTAGTGGTTCGAGGCAGTACAGCGCCACCTCGAATGTAACCCTCAGAAATACCCTTACAAATCTGCGGCACATTTTGATGTGCCGCTTCCATTTCTGCACTATTATCCTCGCGCAATCTGGATTACCATGAGGGCAGAATCAGCAACTATTGAATTGTCTTGTGGCTAATAGAGATTATGTAAAGCGTGGTCGTGGCACGAAAAAACCAACCAAAAAACAAGTCCCTCGCCGTAAACCTTGGCGCAGTGGTCTTTTGGCGATCCTCCTTGCCGGTGGTTTTGGTTACGGACTTTACCTATTGAGTAATGATCCTGAGCCGCCAGCACCAACGCCTGTGGCAACCAAACCAAAACCTAAGCCAAAACCAGCGAAAGTGATTCCGCCGCCTCCTGAAGAGAAGTGGGATTACGTTGAAACGCTGCCAAGCCGCGAGATTGAAGTAAAAGCCAAAGAGCAACAGATCTCTAAGATCCCTTACATCATGCAGTGTGGCGCTTACAAAACCTCGTCGCAGGCAGAAGCACGTAAGTTGGATATTGCCTTCCAAGGTATCTCGAGTGAGATCCGCAAGAAAGATGGCAGTAGCTGGTACCGTGTGGTTCTAGGGCCATACAAGCTGAAGCGTGACGCAGAACGCGACCGCCATAAGCTGCAACGAGCGAAAATTGAACCTTGTGCTATTTGGAAAGACACCGAGTAGTTTTAGATTCCGCGGCAGTCTTTGTCTTAATAAAAGCCGAAAATCAAACAGCGAAAGCCTCCCATTGTGGAGGTTTTCTTTTATCCCCCTCCCCTTTAACCAAATTTCGTTACAACTTCCGCCGATAAGTTTGCACGACATCACTCACCCTTCCTTGAATTATCCGAGCACCATCCTCATATACTTTTTATACCCAAAGATAAGAAATATTAAGAGGCCCTACTCGTGACTACCATTGTATCTGTACGTCGTAATAATAAAGTCGTCATCGCGGGTGATGGACAAGTATCTCTAGGCAATACTGTAATGAAGGGCAATGCCCGTAAAGTACGTCGCCTATACAACAACAAAGTACTGGCAGGTTTTGCTGGCGGTACTGCTGATGCTTTCACGCTATTCGAAAAATTTGAAAGCAAGCTACAAATGCACCAAGGCCACCTGACCAAAGCTGCCGTTGAGCTAGCGAAGGATTGGCGTAGCGACCGTGCTCTACGTAAGTTAGAAGCACTGTTAGCAGTAGCGGATGAGACCGCTTCACTGATCATCACAGGTAACGGTGACGTAGTTCAACCTGAGAACGACCTGATTGCGATCGGTTCGGGCGGTAACTTCGCTCAAGCAGCCGCTACTGCACTATTAGAAAATACTGATTTAGATGCGCGTGAAATCGCAGAGAAGTCGCTGAACATTGCGGGCGATATCTGTGTCTTCACCAACCATCACCACACTATTGAAGAACTAGAAAGCACCGTTGAGCTGCCAAAGCCAGAGTAACGACCGCTTCCATCAATAACGTTGTATTCAACAGTGATTAAAGAATTAAGGAAAAACCATGTCTGAAATGACTCCTCGCGAAATTGTTCACGAACTCAATCGCCACATTATCGGCCAAGACAACGCTAAGCGTTCAGTGGCTATCGCTCTGCGTAACCGCTGGCGTCGTATGCAGCTTGAAGAAAGCCTGCGGGTTGAAGTATCACCAAAGAACATTCTAATGATTGGCCCAACGGGTGTCGGTAAAACTGAAATTGCTCGCCGTCTAGCGAAACTAGCAAACGCGCCTTTCATCAAGGTAGAAGCGACTAAGTTCACCGAAGTTGGCTACGTTGGTAAAGAAGTAGAGACCATCATCCGTGATCTCACGGACGTTGCAATCAAGATGACACACCAACAAGCGATGGAAAAAGTACAATACCGCGCAGAAGAGCAAGCTGAAGAACGTATTCTTGATGCCCTTCTACCACCAGCACGTGATGCTTGGGGTCAGAACGAGCAATCAACTGAAGACACCACATCTTCAAACACTCGTCAGATTTTCCGCAAGAAACTGCGTGAAGGTAAGCTAGACGACAAAGAGATCGAAGTTGATGTAGCCGCGCCGCAAATGGGCGTTGAAATCATGTCACCTCCAGGCATGGAAGAGATGACAAACCAGCTGCAAGGCATGTTCCAAAACCTAGCAGGCGACACCAAGAAAAAGCGTAAGATGAAAATCAAAGACGCATTCAAAGCACTGACGGAAGAAGAAGCTTCAAAGCTTGTGAACCAAGAAGAGCTAAAAGAGAACGCGATCTTCAACGCTGAAAACAACGGCATCGTATTCATCGATGAGATCGACAAAATCTGTAAGCGTGGCGACAGCTCAGGCCCAGACGTATCTCGCGAAGGTGTTCAGCGTGACCTACTGCCTCTTATCGAAGGCAGCACAGTATCAACCAAGCACGGCATGGTTAAAACTGACCACATCTTGTTTATCACATCAGGCGCATTCCAAGTGGCTAAGCCATCTGATCTGATCCCTGAGCTACAAGGTCGTCTGCCAATCCGCGTAGAACTTGAAGCACTATCAGCACATGACTTCAAACGCATCCTAACTGAGCCAAAAGCATCGCTAACAGAGCAATACATTGCCCTAATGAAAACAGAAGATGTCAGCATTGAGTTCACTGAAGATGGCATCAACCAGATTGCGGACGCAGCATGGCGCGTAAACGAAACCACTGAGAACATCGGTGCGCGTCGTCTACACACAGTGATGGAGCGTCTAATGGATGAGATTTCATTCGAAGCAACAGACAAAGCTGGCAGCAAACTAGTGATCGATGAAGCTTACGTAACATCGAAACTTGGCGAATTCGTTGAAGACGAAGACCTAAGCCGTTTCATCCTGTAGCACACGAAACTCCAACTTATTGCTCTATCTCAAAGAAATAGCAGCTAATAAGCGAATTCAAGGCCCACTTTCGAGTGGGCTTTTTATTACCCGAAAAATGGGCGTATACTCAAATCACAGTATGAAACGAAGACTTACAAAGAATTAGACCTACGATGAAACAATCTCTACTGATCTGGCTTGATGCCGCACGACCAAAAACTCTGCCTCTCGCACTTGTCTCTATTCTTACAGGAAGTAGTTTAGCGTTCGCCGGTGGTCAGTTTTCTTTATCGATAGCCCTACTGGCATTTTTAACCGCCACCCTATTACAGATTTTATCGAATCTAGCCAATGACTATGGCGACGCCGTAAAAGGCACAGACAACGAAAATCGTCTGGGGCCAACACGTGCCATGCAATCTGGCGCAGTGACGGCGAAAACCATGAAGCAAGCGATCATCCTCAACATCGTGTTTACCATGGTCGCTGGGCTTATTCTTATTTTCCATGCCTTAACCTCGATTGAAAGTATCTTATCTTTCATTGCGTTAGGCGTATTAGCCATTGTTGCTGCCATCGCTTACACCGTCGGTAATAAGCCTTATGGCTATATCGGCCTTGGCGACTTGTCGGTGTTTATCTTCTTTGGTTTGTTAGGTGTTTCAGGGACTTACTTCTTACACACTGGTCATGTTGAACCAAGCCTATTCCTTCCGGCATTGGGCTGTGGCTTGATGGCGGTTGCGGTACTCAATATCAACAACATGCGTGATATCGAAAATGACAGCGAATGTGGTAAGCGCACCATGGCGGTTCGCCTTGGACAACGCAAAGCCAAGCATTATCATTTTGCTCTGCTTGGCCTCGCCCTTGCTTCTTTCGCTATCTACCTGCTTATTCAAGAAAAACCAGTCTGGATCAGCCTGCCGTTTTTGCTGAGCATTATTATTGTTTACAAGCATGGCAAAGCTGTTTGGGAAACCGAAAAGCCAGCGCAAATTGCACCAATGATGCCCGTGATTGTGAAATGCTCACTGGTCACTAACCTATTGTTTGCAGGGGTTGTCGTAGCTCAAACTCTATTGAGTTAAATGAGACTAATCATTGCAAAGGGATCAAGCGCCGATATACTCAAAGTAAGCTCATTGTTCAAAAGGTATACTAATGGAATACAACACTTCAGCACTGTGCGACATATATTTGGATCAAGTTGATGTCGTGGAGCCAATGTTCAGCAACTTCGGTGGACGTGCATCCTTCGCAGGACAGATCACGACATTAAAGTGTTTTGAAGACAACGCTTTGATTCGCTCTGTACTAGAGCAAGACGGTCTGGGGCGTGTGTTGTTAATCGATGGTGGCGGCTCACTGCGTAAAGCGCTGATCGATGCTGAGATTGCCCTACTTGCCGAAGACAATGAGTGGGAAGGGATTGTGGTTTACGGCTGCGTTCGTGAAGTCGATGAGCTTGAAGACATGAACCTAGGCATTCAAGCCTTAGCTTCTATCCCTGTTGGTGCGAGCCAAGAAGGTGTCGGTGAGTTAGACGTTCCTGTGAACTTTGGCAGCGTGACCTTCTTACCCGAAGATTACCTCTACGCAGACAACACCGGCATCATTCTTTCTGCCGAACCTTTAGATGTAGAACTTGATCTGGATGTTGAAGAAGAAGAGGTCGAGTAACTCTCACTCAGCTTCAAATCATAAGAACACGAAGCATAAGAACACAAACAAAAACGCCCGCTACTAAGTAGCGGGCGTTTTTTTTAAATCTGAAGAGTCGATTACTCTACTTCATCCATTTTACCAAGAAGGTTACGGATGCGATCTTGCCATGCTGAATGCTCTTCCTGCATTTGCTGAGTTTTTTGCTCTAGCTCGTGACGGCTTGCTTTAAGCTCACCAGCTTCTGTTGCTAGTGCTTGTTTCTCTTCTTTAAGCTCTTCCACTTCCATTTGAAGAAGTGCAATTGTATCTACTGCTGTTTGAATTTTTGCTTCTAGCTGCTCTAGTACTTCAAAAGACATTCTGGCCTACCTTTAAGTTATCCGTTTGATGGTGAAGGTTCACTCCACTTATTTCCCCATTCTACTCAGCAGAGCAAGGATAAACACTCAATATATTCGATATTTTGCGCCATTCGATGAAAAAAACAGCGCTTTTTACCGAATATTGACGTGAACGATTACCACCACAACGGCAAACCGATTATTTTGATGAATAATAACTGTTTTCCACTGCGAATTGATCGAGAGCAATCTCCAAAAAACAAAAAGGCAAACGTTTCCTTTTGGATATGGTAAAATTCGCCGCGAAATTTCTATTCCCCCTTTGAAAATTTTGGAGTCCGCATGAAACGCGATTTAGCAATGTCATTCTCTCGTGTCACAGAAGGTGCAGCACTAGCTGGTTACAAGTGGCTTGGCCGTGGCGATAAAAACGCTGCAGATGGCGCTGCTGTAGAAGTAATGCGTAGCCTATTAAACAAAACCGAAATTAGCGGTGAGATTGTTATCGGCGAAGGTGAAATCGATGATGCACCTATGCTGTACATCGGCGAAAACGTAGGTGTGGGCGGCGATGCTGTCGACATCGCAGTTGACCCAATTGAAGGGACACGCATGACAGCAATGGGCCAATCAAATGCATTGGCTGTATTGGCGGCAGGCGAAAAAGGCAGCTTCCTTAAAGCGCCTGATATGTACATGGAAAAGTTGGTTGTTGGCCCTGGCGCTAAAGGCGTGATTGACCTAGAACTGCCACTAACAGAAAACCTAGAAAACATCGCTAAAGCACTAGGTAAAACACTCGATACTCTAGTCGTAACCACACTTGCTAAGCCTCGTCATGATCAAATCATCGCCGATATGCAAGCAATGGGCGTTCGTGTATTTGCTGTGCCAGACGGTGATGTTGCGGCTTCTATCCTAACGTGTATGCCAGACAGCGAAGTCGACGTCATGTACTGCATCGGCGGCGCACCTGAAGGTGTGGTTTCGGCTGCTGTTATTCGCGCACTCGACGGCGACATGCACGGTCGTCTTCTACCTCGCCATGAAGTTAAAGGCGACACAGAAGAAAACCGCAAGCACGGTGAACTTGAACTTGAGCGCTGCGCAGAAATGGGCGTAACGGCGGGTATCGTGTTGAAGATGGAAGACATGGCACGCAGCGACAACGTTGTATTCTCAGCAACAGGCATCACTAAAGGTGACTTGCTAGAAGGCATTTCTCGTCAAGGCAATATCGCAACCACAGAAACTCTGCTTATCCGTGGCCGCTGCCGTACGATTCGCCGCATCAAATCTATCCACTACCTAGAGCGTAAAGATCCAGAAGTAGTAGGTCATATCCTGTAAGCCAAAACTCGGTGAAACAGAATATTCGAAGGCTGATACCAAGTATCAGCCTTTTGTTTTATTGGCGCAGCAGAATCTCACCATGGCTGCCGATAGAGTAAAACGCTATCTATAGAGTAAATTACTATCAATATAGTAAATGGTTTGCTTTATAAACACCTTGCCTCATAATAGTAAGGTTAATGAGGTAGGGATAGTATGAAAACAAGCGACAAAATCTTACAGACCATTAAGCGTCAAGGCGCGGTAACCGCGAAACAACTGTCAGAAGAGTTTGGCATGACGACAATGGGTGCAAGGCAACACCTGCAAAGCCTGGAAGATGACGGTATTCTTGCGTTTCATGACGTGAAAGTGAAAGTGGGTCGCCCGACTCGCCACTGGTCTTTGACTCAACAAGGCCATAGCCAATTTACAGACCGACATGGTGAACTCACTATTCAAGTGATTGATGCTGTGGAGAATCTATTTGGTAAAGAAGGACTGGCTAAGGTTGCTGCCGAGCGTGAACAACACACACTCAAGCAGTATCAAACTGCATTGTCTGACTGTAATTCACTCATCAGCAAGCTTAAAAAACTTACCCAGCTTCGTGAAGACGAAGGCTACATGGCTGAGCTTCAAGAGCATGATGATCACTACATCTTGATTGAGAACCACTGCCCTATCTGTAAGGCTGCAACTCGATGCCCTAGCCTGTGCCAATCTGAGCTCAATGTATTTACTGAGCTACTAAAAGATGAGTGCCATGTGAGCCGTACAGAGCACATCATTGCTGGCGAACGACGCTGTACTTACACCTTAACACCCGCACTTTGATTGTAACGGTAAGCGATTAATACCGTCTCAATATTGAGAAAATACAAATAGATTAAAATTTGTACAGATTTCTTTCTTAAGCTTAGAGCATATGAAACACGCTTAATGCTAAGGAAGGAATGATGGCGCATCCACAACCCTCTCAAAAACTGCCACCCTTTGATGAACTTGTCCAACTCGCGAAAAGCGATCCGAAAGCATTCAATCAATTCAAACACGAGATGTGCGAACAGATGATATGTTCGGCTTCAGACGTGATGCAAGACCGACTTCGCGCCCAACAAAGTCACATCGACTTAGTGGTTAGCCGTTGTAAAAACCCACACCATGCTAATGTCGTACTCATGCAAGAGCTACGCTGTCAGGTCTGTAAGTTCCAAGATGCACTCGAAGGGCGCTGCGGCTTTGAAGAATCTCTGCCTGAAAATGTCGTGCCTTTTAAGCCGAATACCGAACCTAAAATGTACTGAAAGTAGCAAAGCATTAAAAAGAAAAAAGGGAGCGTAATGCTCCCTTCTTATTGATTCGCTGTTCAATATTTACATGGGTCTTCGCCGTAGTCATTACGGCCTTCTGTGCCTTTCAACAAGCCACACTCAATTAGAATCCACAAACCACACACTAATGCCGCGACGGTTGCCACCATATGAATTGGCGATACCGGCTCTGTCGTCGTTGCAGCCATTGGCGAAGCTAAACGACCCAAGACTAATGGTACATTCAATAGTAGCCAGTAATTAGACTTATTGCGGTCATGCCAGCGCTTAGCGGTTACCGCAAGGTCTGGGATCACAAGCATCAATAGGAAGATTGGTAGCAGGATATAAGAGTAAGCAGGGAACAACACAGAGATACCAGAAGCAAAACCGGTAATCGCTATGTAGTAGAAAATATTCCAAATCCAGTAAGTCTTACGACCAATTCTCCCCTTGAAAGAGAGCAGTAATTCTTTCATCGACATCTTAAATACTCAAATTTATACGCCGCTAAAAGTCAGCAGCAATGGTTAGTTTATTACTTTTTGAAAGCAACTTTTATCCATATCACGAATATTCACCGTTAAGCTTCTTACATGACTCGCTTGTTCTTGCAGGACCTGCATTAACGATCGTGACAATTCTCGCTTTTGCTCTTCCGTTCGTCCCGAAAGTAACTCAAAGCTGATATGAATAAAGTCTACACTATCTTCCTCATCACCGACCAACCAATTATGGCAGCGCAATGAACGAGACTTCACTGACGGCACATCAAACAAGCCACATGTGAGAGCTACTTGGTGAAGATCTTCCAGTAAGCCTTGGATATTTACTCGCTCATCCACTGAATTGGAGTACTCTAGAACTAGATTCGGCATTGTTACTTCCTGTTGTTAACGCAATCGTTTGTCCCTTAATAACAACTAACGATGAAAAATCCGAGAAGTTAGCTATTATTCTGTCTGCCGGATCACTGATATATGCTCAAAATCTACTCTGACCATTGAGTAAGATCCAAGAAAGTCATGACCACAGTCATGATCTGTTGATATTAATCTGTTATATTATTTCGTAATAAAGTTTACTTTTTTACATTCGATTTATTTAAATACTTTGGAGATATTCCTATGCGTCATCCTGTAGTTATGGGTAACTGGAAACTAAACGGCAGCAAAGAAATGGTTGTTGATCTACTAAACGGTCTTAACGCTGAACTTGAAGGCGTAACAGGCGTAGACGTAGCAGTTGCTCCACCAGCACTTTTCGTTGATCTTGCTGAGCGTACGCTTACTGAAGCGGGCAGCGCGATCATCCTAGGTGCTCAAAACTCTGACCTAAACAACAGCGGTGCATTCACTGGCGACATGTCTCCAGCAATGCTTAAAGAGTTCGGCGCATCTCACATCATCATCGGTCACTCTGAGCGTCGTGAATACCACAACGAATCAGATGAGTTCGTAGCTAAGAAATTCGCATTCCTAAAAGAGAACGGCCTAACTCCAGTTCTTTGTATCGGTGAATCTGAAGCACAAAACGAAGCAGGCGAAACTGTTGCAGTATGTGCTCGTCAACTTGACGCTGTTATTAACACTCAAGGTGTTGAAGCTCTTGAAGGCGCTATCATCGCTTACGAACCGATCTGGGCTATCGGTACTGGTAAAGCAGCTACAGCTGAAGATGCACAACGCATCCACGCTCAAATCCGTGCACACATCGCAGAGAAATCTGAAGAAGTTGCTAAGAAAGTTGTTATCCAATACGGCGGTTCTGTTAAGCCAGAAAACGCAGCAGCTTACTTCGCACAACCAGACATCGACGGTGCTCTAGTTGGCGGCGCAGCTCTAGACGCGAAAAGCTTCGCAGCTATCGCTAAAGCAGCAGCTGAAGCAAAAGCTTAATTTAAACTTCACCGTTTAGATTAGATGAAAGGTCAACTTAGGTTGGCCTTTTTTATTGCCTGTCATTCCAAAAACCTCAAACGGCAGGCACAAAAAAACCGCTGAACAATCAGCGGTTTTTAAATTCTTTAAGCGAACGCTAAGCGTGGCTTAGAACAACTCTTCTGCAACGCGGAACAGCTCAGAACGGTCTGGGTTCTGCATGTTCTCGATACAGTCGATGATGTCGTGGTGAACAAGTTCTTCTTTCTCGATACCAACACAACGACCACCGTGGCCTTCTTGAAGAAGGTGAACAGCGTAGTTACCCATGCGAGAAGCAAGTACACGGTCAAATGCAGTAGGACGACCACCACGTTGGATGTGACCAAGAACCGTTGCACGAGTTTCACGACCAGTTGAAGATTCGATCTCTTTAGCCAGTTCGTTAGCATCCATCATTAGCTCAGTTAGAGCGATGATTGCGTGCTTCTTACCTTTCGCAATGCCATCTTGGATGTTGCTGATAAGCTGTTCTTTATCTAGGCCAGTCTCTGGAGTAATGATGTACTCACAACCACCCGCGATTGCTGACATAAGCGTAAGGTCACCACAGTGACGGCCCATGATTTCAACAATAGAAATACGTTGGTGAGAAGAAGACGTGTCACGTAGACGGTCGATTGAATCAATAACAGTGTTAAGCGCTGTTAGGTAACCGATTGTGTAGTCAGTACCCGCGATATCGTTATCGATTGTGCCTGGAAGACCAATACATGGGTAACCCATTTCAGTCAGCTTCTTAGCACCCATGTAAGAACCGTCACCACCGATAACAACAAGTGCTTCGATACCGTGCTTCTTAAGGTTCTCAATGCCTTTCTCACGAACAGCAACGTCTTTAAATTCAGGGAAACGTGCAGAACCTAAGAAAGTACCACCACGGTTGATCACGTCAGATACGCTTGAACGGTCAAGCTTTTCGATACGGTCTTCAACAAGGCCTTGGTAGCCATCGTAAATACCGTAAACTTCAATGCCAACTGATAACGCAGTACGAACAACGCCGCGAACTGCTGCGTTCATACCTGGAGCGTCACCACCACTGGTCAAAACACCGATCTTCTTAATCATGCTCACCCTCGATTTTTGGGAATCTATTATTCAATTCTTGTTCTTGCTGATTGTATATCAACAAGATTTTAAATCTATATTTGTGCGTTATGTTACATTTCCTCAACAGGAATAGCACTCAAATCGCGTAAAATTATGTAACATTTCTACTTCTGTAAGAGTATTACAGTTTTACTCAATAACTTTGTTGATTCACATCAGAATCAACATTAATTGTTACTAAGGTGGTTTTTGAATCACCTAACAGTTAATAATTTTTACTCACTTTAGTTCAAAAGCCACTCACTTACCATTTGCCCGCTGATTTTTAGCACGCATTACCACGAGTGGAATTTCTGCTGCTTCTCTGGTCCAAATACGACCGAATACGGGTCTTGGTGAATTAATACATCAGCATCAGGGAACACGGAGATAAGCTTAGCCTCTACTTCGTCAGAAATGCGATGCGCTTCAATAAGTGGGATATTATCTTCCAATTCTAGATGCAGTTGAATGAAGCGTATTGGCCCCGAGCGACGCGTTCGTAATTGATGCACACCCAACACGCCTTCCACGCTCAATGATGTCTCTTTAATCTGTTTCAGCTCATCATCTGGCAGCTTATGATCAAGCAGAGACTGAACCGCTTCCATCGCCATTTGATAAGCGCTGTACAGAATGTAGATACCGATACCGACCGCGAATACTGAGTCCGCCTGACCAATCCCAAACCAGCTCAATGCCAGTGCCAGCATGATCGCAGCGTTCATATAAAGGTCTGATTGATAGTGCAGAGAGTCAGCCGCAATAGCTTGGCTGCCCGTTTTGTTGACCACATGCTTTTGGAATCGAACCAAACCGAAGGTCATCACCATCGCAAATAAGCTGACATAGATACCAATCTCTGGAGAGTTCAATTCATGAGGTCGGAAGAAGCGCTCAATACCATTGAGAATAAGGAAACATGCAGAGCCTGAAATAAACATCGCCTGCGCTAATGCAGCAAGAGATTCAGCCTTACCATGACCAAAGGTGTGCTCTTTGTCGGCAGGCTGCAGAGAATAGCGAACCACGATAAGGTTAACGACAGAGGCCGCGATATCCAGCATTGAATCCACAACGGAAGCCAACAGACTCACGGAACCTGTCACCCACCACGCTGCGACTTTCACTATCAATAAAATAGTGGCGATGGTGGTGGCTGCCCAAGCGGCGAGCGTAACTAAACGTGCGTATTCTTGTTTCATAACTTGGCTATAAAGTGACTGATAGCACAAAGTATAACCTGCAAACAACCAATTGAATATGACAGCTATGATGTAAAACATTCATTTTTAAGGATCAAAAAAAGCGGCACTCGGCCGCTTCTTTCTAAACACTTTCATTCAACGCTGATTTCTCAAGCAATGAATTACTTGTCTTTGTTCATGCGCTTTTCCATTTTGTCAGCACACTTAGTCATGCGCTCTTGTTGGATTTCTTTCAGTTGAGTCTTTTGCTCAGCCGTTAGTACGCTCATCATTTCGTGTTGCTTCTTAAGCATTGCTACGCGACGCTCAGTTTGCTTCTCAACCATTTGGCTTGCTAAGTCGTTTGCTGCTGCTTCATCGAAGTTGTCAGCCAGCACCAATGCTTGAACTTTCTCTTGGTGCGCTTTCATTTTCGCCATTTTATCGGCTTTATTGCCAGCGTGTTTTTCTTTCATCTCTGCACGATTCGCTTCGCGCATCTCTTTCAATTCTGTTTTTTGTGCATCAGTCAGATCTAGTTGACGCATCACTTTCTTATCGAAGCCGCCACATTTACCGTGCATGCCTTTGTGGTCGCCTTTATCGCCGCCGCCATATGCGAACGCGCTTGCTGTACCTAACATTAGTGGAAGTGCCGCAGCTGCTAGTACAAGTTTCTTAGTCATTTTCATAATTGTTGCCTCAATTCGGTATAATAAGTCATGTGTTGCGTCTGTTTCTCAGCGCTTAGATATAGATTAGTCTTTCCCTCGTAAAGTGACGTTTAGAAAGCGTAAAGAATCGTAAAGAGTGAAAGTTGACGAATAATTAGCAGTATTATTAACCTGTAAATAGTAGATAACCGATTAAGGCTTCCCAATGGCGAACATTCTTCTTATTGATGACGACACCGAGTTAACCAGCTTACTCAAAGACATTCTGAGCTTTGAGGGCTTCACTGTTTCCGAAGCCAATGATGGCTATGCAGGACTTGAAGCTATCAATGATGAGATAGACCTGATTCTTTTGGATGTGATGATGCCGCGTCTTAATGGCATGGAAACACTAAAGAAACTGAGAGAAAATTGGGAAACGCCAGTGCTGATGCTGACCGCAAAAGGCGAAGAGATCGACCGTGTGATTGGTCTTGAGCTTGGCGCGGACGATTACCTGCCTAAACCTTTCAGTGACCGAGAGTTGTTAGCGCGTATTCGAGCTATCTTGCGTCGAACTCAAACCGCCACCGCGCCTAAAGCGGCCAGTGATAGAGTTCAATATCAAGACATCGAGGTTTTCCCGGGTAAACAAGAAGCCTACTGCAATGGTGAGCTCATCGACCTCACCACAACCGAGTTCGCACTATTGAGTCACCTTATCCAAAACCCAGGGCAAGTGATCACCAAAGAAGCATTGAGCCTAGATGTGTTAGGTAAAAGGCTCGCAGCGTTTGACCGTGCGATAGACATGCACATCTCCAACCTGCGTAAGAAAATTCCCGAGCGCACTGACGGCAAATCACGCATCAAAACCTTACGAGGCCGTGGCTACTTATTGGTAGAGGAAGATTAATGCGTATACCTAAAATCACCAGCTTATATGGACGTATCTTTGCTATCTTTTGGTTCACCATGTTACTGGTGCTTTTGTCGGTGCTGTCACTTCCCCATTTAGACCCTCGAGTCGCGCGAGATGTGCCCGCAGATCACCTCGATAAACTCGAACGTATCGCTAAAATCACAGAGAAACGCTACGCCAAAGAACCAAATCTGGGCAAAATTGTCTTCCAACTTGAGGCTCCACGCAGCCGCAAGGATTCTCGCGCTCGCATCTACCTGACCGACCTTGAGGGCGCAGTCCTTACCTCGAAAAGGCATTCAGACTACAAACTTAAAGCGATTCGCAACTTTGTTACCTCGATAGATAACCCTGAAGTGCCGAAACAAAAACTGTACGGACACTACATGGTGGCAGGTCCAGTACCGATCAAACTCGCGGGTGAAGAGTTGTTGATGTACGCCGGAATAAAGTGGACTCAACCACCGCCATTCTTGTTACGCCTGTTTGATAGACCTCTGCAGTTACTGCTGGCGGTTATGCTGGCGAGTACCCCGCTATTGCTTTGGCTAGCTTGGGCACTGAGTCAACCTGCTCGCAGGCTAGAACGCGCGGCACAACGCGTGGCGAAAGGTCAATTCGAGGTCGATCCAACACTCGAAAAAGGTACTTCAGAGTTCAGACAAGCGGGTGAAAGCTTTAACCAGATGGTAGAAGCGGTAAACCAGATGATTTCGGGGCAACAACGCCTGCTCTCTGATATCTCACACGAGCTCCGCTCGCCACTGACACGTCTTCGCATGGCCAATGCACTGGCGATTCGTAAACAAGGCGAGAGCCAAGAGTTAGAACGCATTGATACCGAAGCACAGCGTTTGGAACAGATGATCAGTGAGCTGCTGACGCTATCTCGTATGCAGGTCGACAGCCATATTACTCGTGAGGTTCAGCCTATCTCGAGCCTATGGGAAGAGATCTTAAAAGACGCAGAGTTTGAAGCCGAACAGATGGGCAAACAACTGACGTTCTCGGAGATCCCAGAACGCTCTATTTCGGGCAACCCTAAACTGCTGATGAGTGCGCTAGACAACATTACACGCAATGCCATCTACTATGGTAAAGACCAAGTCGATGTACAGTTCCACGTTGTACAAGATCAGCTGACGATTTGTGTGAACGATAATGGCGATGGTGTACCTGATGATGAATTGGATTCTATCTTCAGACCTTTCTATCGCGTTTCCACTGCCCGTGATCGTAATTCTGGCGGCACTGGGCTTGGGCTCACCATTACCGAGAGTGCGATTCGCCAACACAGCGGAACCATCACGGCGACCCGCAGCCAGCTCGGTGGATTACAACTCGAAATCACCCTGCCTATCTTACCGGTGTAATACCCCCACAAAGCTCATAGTTGATAATGATTGTTATTATCATTATGGTAAATCCTCTAATTATGGAGGATTTACCATGTCGCACACTTTCCCTGCTTTACCCTACGCTTACGATGCCCTAGAACCTTACATTGACGCTAAGACGATGGAAGTGCATTACAGCAAGCACCATAGAACCTACTACGATAAGTTTGTTGCGGCGGTGTCTGGCAGCGAGCTAGAACAGCAATCTCTGACCGAGATCTTCGCCAACATCTCTCAGCACAGCCCGGCCGTGCGTAACAATGGCGGCGGCTACTACAATCACATCTTGTATTGGAACTGCATGTCGCAAGACGGCGGTGGTGAAGCGACAGGCACGCTTGGCGAGGCTATCAAGAATACCTTCGGAGATTTCGAGACATTCCAAGATCAGTTCGCTCAAGCAGCGATCAATACCTTTGGTTCGGGCTTTGCTTGGCTAGTGGTAGAGCAAGGACAACTGAAGATCATCTCAACCTCGAACCAAGATAATCCGTGGATGGATACCGTAGCCAGTGATGGCGAACCGATTCTTGCGCTCGATGTTTGGGAACACGCCTACTACATCAGCTACCAAAACCGTCGCCCTGATTACATCAATGCATGGTGGAACGTGGTGAATTGGAATGCAGTATCTGAAAACTACGCGCAAGCACTAGCGAACCAAGCTTAAGAGAATGGTGACGGTGGCGAACTGTACTCACTCAGCTTGCCACCGTATACTCGGGCTATCTTTGATTATTCTTGTGAACCAACATGTTTGATATCGCTCTATACGAACCAGAAATTGCACCCAATACGGGTAACATCATCCGCCTATGTGCTAACTGCGGCGCAAACCTGCACCTGATTGAACCGCTAGGCTTTGATTTTGAAGAGAAGAAGGTCCGTCGTGCTGGCTTGGATTACCACGACCTTGCACGAGTTAAGCGTCACAAGAACCTAGAAGCTTTCCTTAAGTATCTTGAGAATGAACGCGAGGGTGACTTCCGCATCTTTGCTTGCACCACTAAAACGACAGGCCACCACGTTGATGTGAAATTCCAACAAGGTGATGTGTTGATGTTTGGCCCAGAAACTCGCGGCCTGCCTGCTGAGTTCATCGAAAGCATGCCAATGGAACAACGTATTCGTATTCCAATGATGCCAGACGCGCGCAGCCTCAACCTGTCTAACGCAGTGGCAATCATTGCGTTTGAAGCATGGCGACAAATGGGTTTTGAAGGCGCGGTATAACCGAACACTCAAGCTTATCTGTTATCTGTTATCTGTTATCTGTTATCAACAGTAAAAAGTAAGTAATAGCAGGCGACAGACAATAAAAAAAGGCTCTTACCATTATCACTTTCTTGCGAAGGATAAAGGTAAGAGCCTTTTCTGTTTTTCCTCTATATAAAGAGAGAAAAGATTAATTAGTTTAAGCGGTTACGATCGTTGTCGTCGTCTTTCTTCTCAAACTCACCCTCAAAGGTGTTGCCGTCTTTTGATTGGTCAGATGGATCGCGATTGAATGGGTCTTGCCCAAATGGGCTCTGGCCAAAACCAGCTTGTCCACCGGTATGGAAACCACCAGACATATTGGTCACGACCATTTTTTCCATCATTTTCTTGGCAATCATCGCTCTTGGTGCTGGCAGTAATACCAACATACCGAGTGCGTCCGTCATAAAACCCGGAGTCAGCAGCAATACACCGGCAACTGCAAGCATCACGCCTTCAAGAATCTGTTGTGCTGGCATTTCGCCTTGTTGCAAGCGACCTTGCACAGACATAAGTGTCTGAATGCCTTGGCTACGAACCAACGATGCACCCACAAATGCAGTGATCAAAACCAACGCAATAGTTGGCCACAATCCTAAGAAGCCACCAACTTGAATAAATAGCCCAATCTCAATGATGGGTACGAAGATAAATAGTAATAATAAGATAGGAAACACACGCCCTCCTTTGTTACTTGCAGTTTACGCTGAAAGCCCTAACAATCTCAAATTTATCCTGTAAATAAGCGTGTTTATTGACCAAGAATAACTTTGCAAAATATTGACTAAACAAAACCGAAAAAGGTGATCCACTTAATATTTTTATGCGCTAAGTACAGTATCATGTGCCACATAAGTCAGGACGGATTTATCAGCCCAATATTCTAGCGAACGGAGTATTTGCACACAGAATAGGCTAATAACTAACTATATAATCAGAATAATTCTCTAAGGATCCTGTTATGGCTACTCAATCAGAAGCTCAAGTTGAAGCTCCTCAAGCTACTCGTCTCGAAGAAGATCTATTAGGTCAACGTCATGTTCCGGCTGATGCTTACTACGGCATCCACACTCTACGCGCAGTTGAAAACTTCAACATCTCAAATGTAACGATCTCAGATGTACCTGAATTCGTTCGCGGTATGGTGATGACTAAGAAAGCGGCGGCTTTAGCAAACAAAGAGTTAGGTGTAATTCCAAGCGAAGTGGCTAAATACATCATCCAAGCTTGTGACCTAATTCTAGACACGGGCAAGTGCATGGATCAGTTCCCATCGGACGTTTTCCAAGGTGGTGCTGGTACTTCTGTAAACATGAACGCAAACGAAGTTGTTGCGAACGTGGCTCTTGAACTTATGGGCAAAGAAAAAGGCCAATACGAGTTCATCAACCCGAATGACCACGTAAACCGCAGCCAATCTACAAACTGTGCTTACCCAACTGGCTTCCGTATCTCTGTTTACAACAGCGTTCGTAAACTGATTGATGCGATCGAATACCTAAAAGGTGCATTCGAGCTTAAGAGCCAAGAATTCAACACGATTTTGAAGATGGGTCGTACTCAGCTTCAAGACGCAGTTCCAATGACGGTTGGCCAAGAGTTCCACGCTTGGGCTGTAACCATCAATGAAGAAATCAAAAACCTAGAATACACTTCAAAACTACTACTTGAAGTAAACCTAGGCGCAACGGCTATCGGTACAGGTCTGAACGCAGCACCAGGTTACCAAGGCCTAGCAGTTAAACACCTAGCAGAAGTAACTGGCCTAGAGTGTGTAGCGGCTGAAGATTTAATCGAAGCAACATCTGACTGTGGCGCATACGTAATGACGCACGGCGCACTTAAGCGTCTAGCTGTGAAACTGTCTAAAATTTGTAACGATTTGCGTCTGCTTTCTTCAGGTCCACGTACTGGTCTGAACGAGCTAAACCTACCTGAACTGCAAGCCGGCTCTTCAATTATGCCTGCTAAAGTAAACCCAGTTGTTCCTGAAGTAGTAAACCAAGTTTGCTTCAAAGTTCTAGGTAACGACAACACGGTTTCTTTCGCTGCAGAAGGCGGTCAACTGCAACTGAACGTAATGGAACCCGTTATTGCACAAAGCATGTTTGAGTCTCTAGACATCCTAACAAACGCTTGTGTGAACCTACGCGACAAGTGTGTAGACGGCATTACAGTGAACAAAGAAGTATGTGAATCACACGTATTTAACTCTATCGGTATCGTCACTTACCTAAACCCATACATTGGCCACCACGAGGGTGACATTGTTGGTAAGATCTGTGCTGAGACAGGTAAGAGCGTTCGTGATGTGGTTCTAGAGCGCGGTTTATTAACCGAAGAAGAACTTGATGACATTTTCTCTGTTGAAAATTTGATGCATCCTCAGTATAAAGCGAAGCGCTACGAATAAAGTTAGCGAGAAAGGGCTCCAAACGGAGCCCTTTTTTAGGCTCCAATACGGTTAACCATGATTATTTTGTGGATTTCCGTTGGTTGCGCTTTTGCAAAATTGAATCTAAACCATAGAACTATTATGTGAACATTCCAGCGGCGAATGTTCACATAATAAAATCTAAATGAGGTGTTACTTATGATTGCAGTAGAACTGTTTGTCGTCCTGCTCTTTATCTTTTTGGGGGCCAGAATTGGCGGTATCGGTATTGGTTTTGCCGGTGGTGCTGGTGTTATTGCCCTTTCACTTATTCTTGGCGTTCCAACAAGCCAATCTTTCATCCCGATCGACGTAATCTTGATCATCATGTCAGTTATCACCGCAATTGCTGCAATGCAAGTTGCTGGCGGTATGGACTGGTTGGTACAAATTGCAGAAAACTTTTTGCGTAAACACCCTGAACGCATCACCTTTTACGCGCCGATTGTGACCTTTGTAATGACACTGATGGCGGGTACTGGTCACACAGCATTCTCTACGCTTCCTGTTATTGCAGAAGTAGCGAAAGGCCAAGGCGTTCGTCCTTCTCGTCCACTGTCTATCGCAGTTGTCGCTTCTCAAATTGCTATCACAGCTTCGCCAATCTCGGCTGCAGTTGTGGCTTTCGCAGCAATGTTGGCGCCATTTGGTGTTGATTACCTAACGCTATTGATGATTTGTATCCCAACAACCTTCATCGCTTGTATGGTTGGTGCGGTTGTTGCTAACTACATGGGTAGCGAACTGAAAGACGATCCTGTTTACCAAGAGCGTCTAGAGAAAGGCCTAATCAAACTGGCGACAGAAGAGAAACGTGAAATCCTTCCAACAGCGAAGAAAGCAACGTACATCTTCCTAGCAGCGATTGGTTTCGTGGTTTGTTACGCAGCGGCTATCTCTAGCTCTGTTGGCCTAATTGAAAACCCAGCGCTAGGTCGTAACGAAGCGATCATGTCTGTGATGCTGGCAGCAGCAGCGGCTATCGTGATGTTCACTAAGATTGATGCAGCGAAGATTTCTTCAGCACCAACGTTCCGTTCTGGTATGACGGCATGTGTATGTGTACTTGGCGTGGCTTGGTTAGGTTCAACGTTTGTAAACGCACACGTTGCTGAAATCAAAGATGTAGCAGGCGCTCTACTGGCTGACTACCCATGGATGCTGGCTCTTGTTCTGTTCTTCGCTTCTATGCTGCTTTACTCTCAAGGCGCAACAACGGTTGCACTGATGCCTGCAGCACTAGCGATTGGCGTAGCACCACTAACAGCCGTTGCTTCTTTTGCTGCGGTAAGTGCGCTGTTCGTACTTCCAACTTACCCTACGCTACTAGCAGCTGTTGAGATGGATGACACAGGCTCAACGCGTATCGGTAACTACGTATTCAACCACCCATTCTTCATTCCAGGTGTGGTAACAATCAGTACTGCGGTAGCACTAGGCTTCGCATTCGGCGGTCTGTTTATCTAACATTCGCTGGTGATTGAACATTAAAAAGGAAGCTTCGGCTTCCTTTTTTGTTTTCTGCTCAATGTGTTATTTGATACGCATCAAATAACCATTATAAACTTTAAGAACCGCCTAAAAATAAAGTTTGAATAAAATTCCAAGATTATTCAAATCGATCATAAACAACACCTATCAAATCAATCTTCTTCCACTTCCAGTTAATCCACAACGAATATTAATCCAAGCTAACTAACCAAAAAACCTAGACGATTTTCTGCCATTTTTCAGCCCGTTCATTAGCCATTATTTTTGTGAACAGCACCAAACTTAAATACCAAAGTAAGGAATAAAATAACCGCAGCTAAATTAAATCTAACTTCATTTGGATTAGTAAATATAAAAACAAACTTAATTTAAAGTCAGCAACTTTATATCGTTGAGTGCTTTATAAGTGTCTGTGTATTTACAATCTATAAATCATTAGTCGCTAATTCACATCACTTCTATTTAAGATGATGTAAGGAGATAGCCATGACAGCTCAAACGATACCAAGCGAGAAAAAAAAGGGCGGCTTCTTTGCCAACTTTAAATTCCCTTCTGCCTACACCATTCTATTTATTCTGATTGCGTTCGTCGCTCTGCTTACCTGGATTGTTCCAGCAGGCCAATACGACCGTGCAATGAATGAAGAGTTGGGCCGAGAAGTACCCGTAACCGGAACCTATCAAGCAGTAGAAGGTAACCCTCAAGGCGTGATTGATGTACTGCTCGCGCCTATTGATGGCTTCTATGACCACAATAGCTATGAAGCGGCGGCTATCGACGTTTCGCTGTTCATCTTAATCATTGGTGGCTTCTTAGGGCTAGTAACCAAAACGGGTGCCATTGATGCCGGTATCGAACGCGTCACCGCCCGCTTAGAAGGGCGAGAAGAGCTAATGATACCAATACTGATGGCGCTGTTTGCCGCAGGTGGTACCGTCTACGGCATGGCCGAAGAATCACTTCCCTTCTATACATTGCTCGTGCCGGTAATGATGGCAGCTCGCTTTGACCCTCTAGTTGCCGCTGCAACCGTGCTGCTTGGCGCAGGTATTGGGGTGCTGGGTTCAACGATTAACCCATTCGCAACCGTGATCGCTGCCAACGCCTCTGGTATTCCATTTACAGACGGTATCGTGTTGCGCATTGCGATGTTGATTATTGGTTGGGGTATTTGTGTTGCCTACGTGATGCGTTACGCAAGAATGGTTCAAGCCGATCCAACAACATCAATTGTCTACGACAAATACGAAGAGAACAAAGCGCACTTCTTAGGTAATGCGAGCGGCGAAAAACTTGAATTCACCGCGACTCGCAAACTGATTCTGACCATTTTTGGTGGCTCGTTCGCTGTGATGATTTACGGTGTATCCGTTGCTGGATGGTGGATGGCTGAGATCTCAGCGATGTTCCTAGCAGCAACCATCATCGTTGGTATTGTGGCTCGTATGAGCGAAGAAGAGTTTACCACCAGCTTCATTGATGGTGCCCGCGACCTACTTGGTGTTGCGCTTATCATAGGTATTGCACGTGGTATCGTAGTGGTGATGGACCGCGGTATGATCACCGATACCATTCTCTTCTCTGCAGAACAGATGGTAACGGGGCTTTCTTCGGTTATCTTCATTAACGTGATGTTCTTCTTAGAGATTCTACTGTCGTTCTTAGTGCCATCGACCTCTGGCTTAGCGGTACTTACCATGCCAATCATGGCACCACTGGCTGACTTTGCTGGCGTAGGTCGTGACCTGGTTATCACCGCGTACCAATCTGCATCTGGCTTGGTGAACCTAATCACCCCAACCTCCGCTGTGGTGATGGGTGGCTTGGCGATTGCTCGCGTCCCTTACGTGCGCTGGGTTAAATGGGTGATGCCACTAGTCGGTATATTGATGGTGTTCTGCATTGTTGTACTGAGTATTGGTGCGCTTATCTAACTACCAGCACTTCACACCTATCTCATCCAAAGCCGCTTCTCACAGCGGCTTTTTTATTGTTCCCTCTCAATGTAACCCTCTGCTACTGAAACAGCTCCTCAAAGCCATACACGCGATATTCAAGGTATCTTCTGTTCGTAGCCAAGCTCAGCCAAACTCAAAGTGCTTGCAATAGAAGAATCAATCCTACTTTTTAACATCCAATTTTCTTGATGAAATAACACTCTATTTTCAACATGATGTTTAAACAAATAGTTAGTCACTTATTAGCGTTAATTATATTTAAAGTAATTCACAGCCTAATAAATAGACGAGGGTTAATGCCCTTTTTTATCAAAAAACACACTTAAATAGCCGATTTTAAAATGTGATCACAACAGCTTTATTCGCATTTACTTTGTTAATAAATAATTAATTCCACATTCAAAATTAAATATCTAAATAAAAACACTGCATACTTCCAAGCTAAGTACACTCTTATCAATAAAACTATTATGAATATAATCCCTCGTAAATTAGATTCTAGTAAGTTTCGTCAAAAAAGCGTGCATAAAGTTCCCTAACTGCTAACTATTTAGAATGTATTAGTCATGACTGAAAGTGCATAAAGTTTGTTAAAACCCTTAATTTTAAAGGGCTGCGGGATAAAAAACGATTTGTGATAGATCTCTAAGAATACCTGACTAGCAGGCGTAATATTAATTCCAGACAAGAGATATGAATAAATAATTCATTCTTCTCAACTGAAAATAAATAATTACTCTTAGCGATAAAAGTAATTCAAATATATAAGAGAGAGACGATCATGAGTAAGTTCTATGTAGGTTCTGAAATAGGTCAATTACGCCGCGTTCTAGTCCACCGTCCACGACGCGCACTGACTCACCTAACACCCTCTAACTGTCACGATTTACTATTTGATGACGTACTGGCTGTTGAGCGTGCAGGTAAAGAGCATGACGCATTTACTCAAACGCTACGTGATCAAGGTGTTGAAGTTCTTCTTCTTACTGACCTACTAGCAGACACGCTAGCAGTGCCAGAAGCGAAAGATTGGCTTTTGAATCATCAAGTTTCTGATTACCGCTTAGGCAAAACTTTTGCTAACGACGTGCGTTGCTACTTGGGCGACTTACCAAACCTAGAGCTAGCAAAAATCCTAACGGGCGGTCTGTCTTACGCTGAGATGCCAATGAAATCGTCTTCAATGATGCAAGGCATGCACGCACCAACCGACTTCATTATCGAACCTCTACCAAACCACCTATTTACTCGTGACACATCTTGCTGGGTATACGGTGGTGTATCCATCAACCCGATGGCGAAACCAGCTCGTCAACGTGAAACCAACCACGTTCGCGCTATTTACCGCTGGCACCCAACATTCGCTGGCCAAGACTTCATTAAATACTTCGGCGATGAAGAAAACATCAGCTATGACAACTCAACGATTGAAGGCGGTGACGTTCTTGTAATCGGTCGTGGCACGGTGCTTATCGGTATGTCTGAACGTACAACAGCACAAGGTGTTGAGCACTTAGCATCTAGCCTATTCAAACACGGTCAAGCGAAACAAGTTATCGCAATGCAGCTACCAAAACACCGCTCTTGCATGCACTTAGACACCGTGATGACGCACATGAACGAAGATACGTTCTCTGTTTACCCTGAAGTGGTGAGTAAAGACGTGCAGTGTTGGAACCTAACTGGCGATGAGTCTGGCGCAGTGAAAGTGAAAGAAGAGGGCTACTTCGTAACAGCTATCGAAAAAGCACTTGGCGTAGACAAGCTAAACCTAATCACAACCGGTGGTGACAACTTCCATGCAGAGCGTGAGCAGTGGAACGATGCAAACAATGTTCTAACGGTTAAACCTGGCGTCGTGATTGGCTACGAAGGCAACACCTACACCAATGAAAAATACGACAAAGCAGGCATCACGGTTCTTCCGATTCCAGGAGACGAACTTGGCCGCGGTCGCGGTGGCGCACGCTGCATGAGCTGCCCAATTGAGCGTGATGGTATCTAATCACTAAGACGAAACGGCCAAGTTGAACGATCTTAAATAATCTCAGCTTGGCCAAAATGAGAGAACACAATTATGACTAAGCAAACTGTTGTTGTTGCACTCGGCGGTAACGCCCTACTTCGTCGCGGTGAGCCGTTAGAAGCCGATGTTCAACGCCGTAATATTGAAACAGCGGTTAAAACCATCTCTGAAATCGCGAAAGTGTACAACGTGGTTCTAGTACACGGTAATGGCCCACAAGTTGGTTTACTGGCTCTGCAAGGTTTGGAATACAAAAAAGTAAATCCATATCCGCTAGATGTGTTGGGCAGTGAGACTCAAGGCATGATCGGCTACATGCTGATGCAAGAGTTCAAGAACTATCTGCCTAACCGCAACATCTCGTGCATGTTGACGCAAATGACCGTTGATCCAAACGATCCTGCATTCGCAGATCCAACTAAGCCGATTGGCCCGATCTATGAAGAAGCGGAAGCGCGTGAATTGGCGGAGAAATTCCACTGGATCGTCAAACCAGACGGCCAACACTTCCGTCGCGTTGTGCCAAGCCCACGCCCTACAGGCATTGTTGAGCACGAAGCGATCACCCAACTTATCGATGCAGGCCACCTCGTAATTTGTACTGGCGGCGGCGGCATCCCAGTGAAAAAAGAGAACGGCAAATTAGTGGGTGTTGAAGCAGTTATCGACAAAGACATGTCAGCGGCTTTCTTAGCGAAACAACTGGATGCGGATGCGCTGCTTATTTTGACCGACGCGGACGCTGTTTACCTTGATTGGGGCAAACCGACTCAACACGCACTGCGCAGCACTACACCAAGTGAACTGGCGCAATTCGAATTTGATGCAGGCTCAATGGGGCCAAAAATTGAAGCGTCGTGCGAATTCATTCAGCAAGGCGGCAAGGTTGTAGGTATCGGTGCACTCGAAGATGGTTTGCAAATCCTGCAAGGCCAAGCGGGCACCAATATCACCAGAGGTTAACGCACTAACAAGCATCTATAACCTAGTAAAAACAGAATTAAACGAAACAAACAGAACCGAACAAATTTAACTTAAAAATTGAATCGCGCTTTCTTGAATTTTCTTTCCCTGTAACAAGAAAGCGCCTAAATCTAAGAAGGAATACATCATGGCTTTTAACCTACGCAATCGTAACTTCCTAAAACTACTAGATTTCACTCCACGCGAAATTCAACACTTGTTAGATCTTTCTATGGAGCTAAAAAAAGCGAAGTACAACGGTTACGAACAGCCAACACTGACTGGCAAAAACATTGCGCTTATCTTTGAAAAAACCTCAACTCGTACTCGCTGCGCATTTGAAGTTGCCGCATTCGACCAAGGCGCTCGAGTGTCTTACTTAGGCCCATCTGGCTCTCAAATTGGCCACAAAGAATCAATGAAAGATACCGCTCGCGTTCTAGGCCGTATGTACGATGGCATTGAATACCGCGGCTTCGGTCAAGAAATCGTTGAAGAGCTCGGCGCTTACGCTGGAGTTCCAGTATGGAATGGTCTGACTGACGAATTCCACCCAACACAAATCCTAGCTGACTTCCTAACCATGACGGAATACGGCCGTGGTAAACAACTGCATGAAATCAGCTTTGCTTACCTAGGTGATGCTCGCAACAACATGGGTAACTCTCTAATGGTTGGCGCTGCGAAAATGGGTATGGACATTCGCCTTGTTGCTCCAAAACAATTCTGGCCACAAGAAGAGCTACTGGCTCAATGTCGTGAAATCGCAGAACACACTGGCGGCAAAATCACGCTAACAGAAGATGTTCAAGAAGGCGTGCAAGGTTGTGACTTCCTATACACCGACGTTTGGGTATCAATGGGCGAAGCAAAAGAAGCATGGGCTGAGCGTATTAACCTAATGATGCCTTACCAAGTGAACATGGAAATGATCAAAGCAACAGGCAACCCACATGTGAAATTCATGCACTGCCTACCCGCTTTCCACGGCGAAGATACAACAGTCGGCAAACAACTTGCTGCTGAATATCCGCAGCTTAAAGATGGCGTAGAAGTGACGGATGAAGTGGTCGAGTCTGAATACTCAATCGTGTTCGATGAAGCAGAAAACCGCATGCACACCATCAAAGCAGTAATGGTTGCGACACTAGGCAGCTAATAAATTTAAAAGTTACGAAGTTAAAAAGTTAAGCACGCACTTGTTCGCAATACATTGACAAGCTAAGTGCAATAACAGGGAAATGCGGGTGGCGTTCTTGGGATTTTGACCTTGGATAAAACCCGCATTTTTTTTCATGTCCTTGAAAAGATTATTACCTGAAAAAGCCTGAGATTCGCAGTTCCAACAAAGGCTTAAATAGAAGCTAGAAATCGATACTATTTCGCATAAAAATCCATTAAATGAATACTTTACAGAAAGTATTGCATGGCCTTTTTATCTGAGTATAATCCTCCGCAATTTGTCTAAAGAGAGCAAAAAATGAACCGCAATTCTGTCGCACATAATTGTCAAACTACACGCCAAAGAGTGGCGTTGGTGTCATTTTTATTTTGCTCTATTGATCGTTTCGAAGCCTCCTATTTTTAGGGGGCTTTTTTTTTGTCCGCAATTTGACTGTATGCATAGAAAAAGGAAGACCCGTTATGGCGCATTCGTTATTTAACAAGCACATCATCTCCATTCCAGAGCTCTCTCGTGATGAACTGGAGCTTATCGTCGATACTGCCGCAAGACTCAAAGCAGAACCAAATCCAGAGCTGCTGAAAAATAAGGTGGTGGCGAGCTGTTTCTTTGAGCCGTCAACTCGAACTCGCCTTTCATTTGAAACCGCAGTTCAACGCCTAGGTGGCACGGTCATCGGTTTTGATAATGGCGGTAACACATCGCTGGCGAAAAAAGGCGAAACACTTGCCGATTCGGTGCAGGTTATCTCTTCTTACGTTGACGCCTTTGTGATGCGCCACCCACAAGAAGGCGCAGCACGTTTAGCCTCTGAGTTCTCTAACGGTGTACCAATTGTGAATGGTGGCGACGGTGCCAATCAGCACCCAACACAAACCTTGTTGGATCTGTTCTCGATTTACGAGACGCAAGGCACGCTCGACAACCTCAATGTGGCATTCGTTGGTGACCTAAAATATGGCCGTACCGTACACTCATTGACGCAAGCACTATCAAAATTCAACAACGTGCGTTTCTTCTTTATCGCGCCAGAAGTGTTAGCGATGCCGGATTACATCTGTGAAGAACTGGAAGAGATGGGCATCCAATACAGCACACATAGCAGCATTGAAGAAGTGGTGCCTGAGCTTGATGTTCTGTACATGACTCGCGTACAGAAAGAGCGCTTTGATGCGTCAGAATACGCGCACATGAAATCGGCTTACATTCTAACAGCCGATACCCTGAAAGATGCACGCCAAAACATGAAGGTGCTTCACCCACTACCACGTGTCGATGAAATCACAACCGACGTAGATAAAACGCCACACGCTTACTACTTCGAGCAAGCTGAAAACGGTGTGTATGCTCGCGAAGCCCTATTAGCCCTAGTTCTAAACGACACTTTATAAGCAGGAGAAACAGTCATGGTTAAACAAACTCAGCTACAAGTAGAAGCTATTCGTAACGGCAGCGTCATTGACCACATCCCTGCTCACCTTGGGATCAAAATCCTCAAGTTGTTTAAATTGCACAAGACCGAGCAGCGCATCACGATGGGATTAAATCTGCCATCATCAGCGCTGGGACACAAAGACCTAATCAAGATTGAGAACATCTTTTTGACTAAGGAACAAGCCAACCAATTGGCTCTGTACGCCCCGCAAGCGACGGTCAATCAGATTGAAGAGTACAAGGTGGTGAACAAGCTAACATTAGTGCTGCCAGACCAAATCAACAGTGTCTACTCTTGCCCGAATAGCAACTGTATTTCACACGGAGAGCCAGTAGAAAGCAGCTTTAAAGTGCAGCTAAAACAGGAAAACGTGCAGCTAAAATGTCACTACTGTGAAAAAGTATTCTCTCGCGAGATCATGAGTGAAATTCGCTAACCCTTAGCGCCATTATCACGGTCTCCAAAGCACCCTAATACCGATGGATATTTATGCCAAACTTGGAATAAATATCCATTTAACAAAAGAATAAAACTCCAAAATAGAAGCAATTAACTAGAATTTTATTTGGTGATCCCCTTCAAAAAGATAACTATCCTTTAGTGGTAGACTCAATGGATAGACGATCATACATCACGCATACCTTCCCTCTTTATTTCGGGATTCATCGGTAAGCCCTATTTAACAATCGTACTCTACGGCTTTGGGAGTACGCTCGGCGCTATGGACAAGCGATAACCACATGTTGACCTTAAGGAGTTGTTCATGAACCCAATCACTGAGCACGGTTGCTTGTATTCAGCTGAAGATAAAACACTGACTGCAGCGTGCAAACGCTTACTACAACAACAAAGCTTCTCGACCCAAAATCAACTGCGAGAGAAACTCGTCGATATTGGCTATACAGGTATCAGCCAATCGACCGTATCTCGTATTTTGTCACAGCTTGGCGTGGTAAAAATTCAGAATGCTTGTGGTAAAAAGGTTTACTGCATCACGGTTGAAAGTGCACCGGTTCGTGTCGATGCATCCATCTCATCGCAAATCGAATTCATCACTCATAACCAAGCGATGGTCATCGTAAAAACTCATCCAGGTTGTGCGCAATTAGTCGCAAGATTAGTTGATATCGACCCACACACCGAGATTATCGGCACCGTTGGCGGCAATGATACTGTGCTCATCATTCCAAAAGATACGATGAATATTGATGCTTGCGAACAAGTCGTAAAAGCACGCTTGGGTGTTGCCTAAATGTCTCTTTGGCAAGCGCAAGCAACTCAAGTTGAACTACAGATCCACTCTCGGTTACCCAATAAAATCGCTATCCCGCCTTAGGGGATATTTGTTTGCCGATGAAACTAATAGCAAACTATTACGGTCTGATTGAGTTAAGATACCTTCAACTCCATTTTGATGACTAAATAGTATGCGACGACTTGCCACATTACTTTTTGTTTGTGTTTCCCTATTCACCCAGCCTGCGTGGGCGCTATTTGGAAACGACAACGCCGAGCCAAGCTTCGGAGGCAATAACAATGGTTTTGTCCCTGTAGACCAAGCTTTCCCTTTCAATTACTACCAGCAAGACGGCAAAGTCCTTCTCGACTGGCAAGTAAAAGAGGGCTACTACCTCTATCAACATAGCCTCTCGTTCACCGGGCAAAATCTCGCTATCGGTAATGTTGAATTAGAAGATGGTAAGCCACACCAAGATGAATTCTTCGGTGAAGTGAGCATTTATACTCAGCCGTTATTCGTGCAAGTTCCTCTACAGAGTTACCAAGATGGCTCACAGCTGATCGTTAAGTATCAAGGCTGTGCGGACGCAGGGTTCTGCTACCCACCAGAGATTCGTGTCATCGACATTGAACCTTTCACAGCAACAGGTTCTGCTAATTCGCAAGGTAGTGACTCACAAGCTTCATCTTCTGCTAGCAACGAGACCGATGTTTCTACGCAACCAACGTCTCCGAAAGCAGACGTTGTAAGTAACACGACTCAACAGCCAAATGCCCCTGTTTCAAAAGAAGCAGGCTTAGCCGATAAGCTCGGTGACAGTTGGTGGACCCCTCTATTATTCTTAGCACTCGGTGTTGGTTTAGCCTTTACGCCGTGTGTACTGCCTATGTATCCGATTCTAACGGGTATCGTTTTAGGTGGTGGCAAGCTCAGCCAAGGTCGCGCGCTGATGCTGTCCTTTATTTACGTACAAGGCATGGCGTTAACCTACACCTTATTAGGTTTAGTGGTTGCTTCAGCAGGCATGCAGTTCCAAGCCGCTATGCAGCACCCTTACGTGCTGATCGCGCTGAGTGTTCTGTTCGTGGCGTTAGCAATGTCGATGTTTGGCGTTTATAACCTGCAACTGCCAAGCAGTATTCAAACTTGGCTCAACAATCAAAGCAATAAGCAGCAAGGTGGCAATACCTTGGGCGTGTTCGCGATGGGTGCTATCTCTGGCTTGGTGTGTTCACCTTGTACCACGGCGCCACTGTCAGGTGCGCTGCTGTATGTGGCTCAGAGTGGCGACCTATTTACCGGTGCGATTGCTCTGTACGCGTTAGCGATGGGTATGGGTATCCCACTGATTTTGGTGGCAGTGTTTGGTAATAAGCTATTGCCTAAAGCGGGCAGCTGGATGGACAAGGTGAAGATCGTATTCGGCTTTATCTTGCTTGCCGCGCCTATCTTCCTGCTAGAGCGAATCATTCCTGAATTGTGGGCAACCGTGCTTTGGTCTGGCCTTGGCTTCATCGCCTTTGGTTGGCTTTACCACAGCAAGAATGCACTGCCATTTGGTGGCTGGAAGCAAAGCGCTGTGGGCATCATTGCGATGCTTGGCCTGTTCGCATCAGCTCAACCTGCACTCAATTACTGGTTTGCAGAAAAGAGCGTAACGGTAGAACAGCACATCCAATTTGCGCGCATCAACACGGTTGAAGAGTTAGAAATCCAGCTCATCGAAGCGAAGAAACTCGGTAAGCCTGTGATGCTCGACTTCTACGCCGATTGGTGTGTGGCGTGTAAAGAATTCGAGAAGTACACCTTCCATCAAGCTGATGTGGAAAACAAGCTTTCTGACTTCGTACTGCTACAAGCCGATGTAACGAGAAACATGCCTCAAGACATTGAACTGCTTAAACAATTACAGGTACTTGGTTTACCGACGATTGAGTTCTGGGATGGCGAGGGTAACCATGTTCCAAATGCTCGTGTAACCGGTTTTATGCCTGCCGATGTATTCTTAGAACACATGCAAAACCACCAGCTATAACGGCAATATTCACTAAAATATAAGCCGAATCGAAAGCCGTACCGCCTCTCCGTAACGAGATGGCAGTGCGGCTTTTTTGCTATTCAGAGTAACGCTTTCTTAATCCGGGGATAAAAGTCGATATGGTTCAGACTTTTAATGCATAGATATTGTCCACATACTCAATCAGGATGATAATAAATATTAACTAAATTGTTAAAAGTATGAACGTCATGGACTCGACCTATACCATCATCATTGCTGATGACCACCCTCTCTTTCGCAACGCCCTGTTTCAGTCAGTTCATATGGCGATCAGTGGTGCGAACCTGCTTGAGGCCGATTCTCTCGATGCCTTACTGACTCTGCTAAAGAAGGAAGACGAGCCGGATCTATTACTGCTCGATCTGAAAATGCCGGGTGCAAACGGCATGTCAGGCTTAATTCAACTGCGCGCTGAATACCCAGACTTACCGATAGTGGTGGTCTCTGCCAGTGAAGATGCCAGCGTGGTCACTCAGGTGAAGAGCCACGGTGCCTTTGGCTTTATTCCTAAGTCGAGTGATATGCGTGAGTTGGTGAGTGCACTGAATCAAGTGCTGAATGGCGATCCGTTCTTCCCTGAAGGGCTTATCACCAATAATGCAGCGTGTAGCGACCTTGCGGAAAAGATTTCCACACTGACGCCTCAGCAGTACAAGGTATTAGGGATGCTTTCTGACGGCTTGCTTAACAAGCAAATCGCGTATGAATTGAATGTTTCGGAAGCGACCATCAAAGCACATATGACGGCCATCTTCCGTAAACTGGATGTGAAAAATCGTACTCAAGCGGTTATCTTGCTACAAGAAGTCCACAATTAAGCTTCACTGATATCCTCTTCTAAAGTCGTCTTCGGTAAACATAAGCCCAACCTGACGACTTTATGATCATCTATCTCTGCAACGACCCAAGTGATGTCATGCCACTCGAAGCTATCGCCCAATACAGAGTGTGCGCCAAGCTCTTGAGCAACCAATTGTTTTAGCGTCATTTCTCGCTCTTCTTCCGAGCCAAGTTCAATACCATAACAATCACTCACTGCCGCAACTGATAGCTCAACATCCAAGAAGAAGTCACCAAAGAATCGTGCAGCTTCTTCTGCTAGAGGCGCCTCACTGAACAACGAACTTAAGCTGTCCAAATCTTTGTCTTGACCAAGCACGCATAAGATATCGTTCGCCTCTAACACGGTACTGCCTGATGGGTGAAGCATGGCATCTTGTCGAAACAGTGCCGTAATGCGCGTCCCTTCTGGCATAGATAAGCGTTTAAGCGGCTCGCCGACACACCACTTCTCGTCTTTCAATTTGTAAACAAACATCTCCCACTCACTGGTCGGATAAATTTCCATACCAGTACGAGAAATCGGCGTTGGCGTCGGTGGTAAAGTCACTTGAGCGAGTCTTGCAACTTTCATCAAGCTACCACCTTGAACAATCAGCGAAACCATAACCACGAAGAAGGCGATATTGAAATACAGCTGAGCATTGGGCAGGCCAGCCATCATCGGGAATACCGCTAAGATGATTGGTACTGCACCACGCAAACCTACCCAAGAAACAAACCAGCGTTCTTTGGTGGTAAAGCTTCTGAACGGCAGTAAACCCAACCAAACCGACAGCGGACGAGCAAACAAAATCATACCGAAAGCCAGTGCTAGCGCAGGCAGAGCAATGTCCATCAACGTTGATGGCGTCACCAATAAACCCAGCACCAAGAACATCACGATCTGGCTTAGCCACGTCATGCCATCAAGAACATTAAGAATAGAGTGTCGAGAGCGCGTCGGACGGTTACCAATGAACAGGCCTACAAGGTAGATCGATAAGATACCGCTGCCGCCAAGCATGTTAGAGAACGCAAACAGCGCCACACCACCACTGAGCACCAAAATAGAGTAAAGGCCGTCAGCCAGTTGCACTCGATTGATAAGACTCCATAGAAGCCAACCACCGCCAATGCCGACAAGGGTGCCGATACCAAACTGCATCGCAAAGCTTTTCAGTAGGAAGTTCATCCCCATTTCAGCATCAGGCGTGCCCAGCAGCGCAATTAAGGTCACCGTTAGGAACACCGCCATTGGGTCGTTGGTGCCTGATTCAATTTCTAGGGTTGAGCCAACACGCTCATTGAGGCTCTGCCCTTTCAGCAAAGAAAATACCGCAGCCGCATCGGTCGAGCCCACAATCGCGCCAACCAAGATGCCCTGCATCAATGACAAATCGAACAGCCACGCGGCCATTAAACCAGTGAGAGTCGCGGTACATGCCACGCCTATTGTCGCGAGCGAGAGAGACGGCCAAAAAGCGACCTTAAAACTCGCGACCTTGGTTCGCATACCGCCATCAAGCAAGATCACAGCAAGCGCAAGGTTACTCACCAAGTAAGTGAGTGAGTAATCATCAAAATTAATGCCACCGGGTCCATCTTCACCGGCTAGCATGCCAACGAAAAGGAAGATCAAAAGAATAGGAACGCCCAAGCGAGAGGACACTTGCGAAAAAAGCACACTGATAGCGATGAGCACCGCACCAGTTAAAAATAAGTGGTTAATAGTTATTGCGTCCAATTCGTCCCCCCAAAGAATAAAACCCGAGCTTTAAGCATGTTGATCTTCTGCCGTTAAGCAAGGCGCGGTCGGTAAAAGTGCCGCTGATACTATAACAAACTTATGTTTCGCTTCGTGTCATATGCAGGACTAAATACCGTTTCTCGGTCATTTAGTTGTTAAATTTTATGACTCGCATACTAATTCATGCGCTTTTGTTAGACCTTAGGCTAATTTAACAACATTGTAACATCACATTTTTCTATGGTTATGTCTTCCAACGCCCATATTTCAGTGAATTAGCGCTAATAGTGTCCCGACTAAAGTTGCACAGATCCCTTTACTTATCCTTGCTACATTCTAAATCGTAACATTGCGTTAACACAACCATTTACAAAAACGGTTTCTACGAAAACGGAATAAAGGAGAAGGCAATGGCGTTCGAATCTACGGAACATGCTCAAGCCTACTGGAAGGAAAACTTGGGAATTATGGGAACACTGCTCGCGGTTTGGTTTGCAGTGTCTTACGGCGCTGGCATCTTATTTGTGGATGCCCTCAATACCGTTCAGTTTGGCGGGTTCAAGCTAGGATTTTGGTTCGCTCAGCAAGGTTCGATATACACCTTCGTGGCGCTGATATTTATTTACGTTGTTCGCATGAATGCGCTCGACAAAAAATACAACGTACAGGAAGACTAGAGGCTAGAACATGGATATTCAAACTTGGACGTTTATTCTCGTCGGTATTACTTTCGCGGTATATATCGGCATCGCAATCTGGGCTCGTGCAGGGTCTACGAGTGAGTTCTACGTTGCTGGCGGTGGCGTACACCCAGTGGCAAACGGCATGGCGACTGCCGCTGACTGGATGTCGGCAGCGTCATTCATCTCAATGGCAGGTATCATCTCATTCGTTGGTTACGACGGTGCGGTTTACCTAATGGGTTGGACAGGTGGTTATGTACTACTTGCGCTATGTTTAGCACCTTACCTACGTAAGTTCGGTCAGTTTACGGTTCCTGATTTTATCGGTGAGCGTTACTACTCGAAAACAGCCCGTATGGTAGCGGTATTCTGTGCAATCTTCGTATCGTTTACGTACGTTGCAGGTCAGATGCGTGGTGTAGGCGTTGTATTCTCTCGTTTCCTAGAAGTCGACATTAACCTAGGCATCATCATTGGTATGGGTATTGTGTTCTTCTACGCAGTGCTTGGTGGCATGAAAGGCATCACTTATACGCAGGTAGCTCAATTCTGTGTCCTCATTTTCGCCTTCCTTGTTCCAGCAATCTTTACCTCAATCATGATGACAGGTAACCCACTTCCACAAGTTGGTATGGGCTCTACGTTATCAGGTACGGATGTTTACTTACTTGATAAACTGGATGGACTCACCGAAGAACTCGGATTTACCGCCTATACCGAAGGTAACAAGAGCATGGTGGATGTATTCTTTATCTGTGCGGCTCTAATGGTCGGTACAGCAGGTCTTCCACACGTGATCATTCGTTTCTTCACTGTACCAAAAGTACGTGATGCTCGTATCTCAGCGGGTTGGGCTCTACTGTTCATCTCATTGCTATACACAACAGCACCAGGTGTTGCAGCATTCGCTCGTGTAAACATGATCGAAACAATCAACGGCCCTGACATGCAAGGTGTCGCAGCAGCAGACGCACCAAGCTGGTACAAAAACTGGGAAAGCACTGGCCTAGTAGGTTGGGAAGATAAGAACGGCGATGGAAAAATGTTCTACTCGGGCGATGAACGCAACGAGATGAAGATTAACCGTGACATCATCGTATTGGCTTCTCCAGAGCTAGCGAAACTACCAAACTGGGTTGTAGCACTGCTTGCAGCCGGTGGCCTAGCAGCCGCACTATCAACTGCCGCAGGTCTGCTACTGGTAATCTCGACGTCGATTTCACATGACTTGTTGAAGAAAGGCTTCAGACCAAACATGACCGACAAGCAGGAGCTGTTAGCCGCTCGTTTGGCAGCTATGGTCGCGATTGTAGGTGCAGGTTACTTGGGGATTAACCCACCAGGCTTCGTAGCACAGGTAGTAGCTTTTGCCTTCGGCTTAGCCGCAGCATCCTTCTTCCCAGCGATTATCCTAGGTATCTTCTACAAGAAGATGAACAAGGAAGGCGCAATTGCAGGTATGTTGTCAGGTATTGCCTTCACAGCAAGCTACATCATCTACTTCAAGTTCATTAACCCAGCAGCAAGCACACCTGAAAACTGGTGGTTTGGTATCAGCCCAGAGGGCATCGGTACGCTAGGTATGTGTCTAAACTTTGTAGTATCAATTGCAGTGAACAAAGTGACCGCTGAAGTTCCAGAAGATGTACAAGAGATGGTTGAGAACATCCGTTACCCGAAAGGTGCAGGTGAAGCTCACGACCACTAAGCACAACCACTAACAAAGATGTTTAGCAAAAAATGAATCAGTGCTTACATTGTAGGGATTAGGTACTGACTCCAGAAAGCCGATACTTTATGTATCGGCTTTTTCTTTTTCTGCTCACTTTATAAAAAGAGAAACAAAGGGTTGTTTTTAAAATCTCATTTGATAATAATTATCATTAACATCCAATAAAGAGATCCAGATGATGATGAAAGAGCAGCAGGTTCTCTATTCGAGGTTTTACAAAGCACAGGATCGCTTTGCTTCATTAGAACAAGTTCAAGGCCATGAGCCGTTTGTAATTCGAGAGTATATCGAATGTGCACTCACGCTTTCGGCTTACTATGAAAAGCATGCCGCTCAAGAAAACATCTTGTTGTGCGAGCTGTATCTACGCCAAGTTTTCTTTCATTTGATTGAAGCGATTGAGTCGCCTGAGCGCAGTTTCGCCTTTCGTCATATCTGCCTAGACTCTATTCACTCACCACTATTTTATTTGAAGCGCCACTACTGCCAGCAACCTCAAGGCCAAGCGCGTTTTTTGAATCTCAGCCAAACACTACAACAAGTCCAAGCCCCACTTGGCTAACAAGGATAGAACATGACCCTACAATTTCGGATTGAAAAAGACAGCATGGGCGAAGTGAAAGTCCCTGCCGATGCGCTATACCAAGCACAAACTCAGCGTGCAGCGGATAACTTCGCGTTTAGCTCGCACAAGATGCCGACCAGTTTTATTCAAGCACTGGCGTTAATTAAACAGGCAGCGGCAGATACCAATGCTCAGTTGGGTCTACTGGAGGGTGATATTGCCAATGCGATAGCCGAAGCCAGCCAAGAGATCATTGAGGGCAAACACCTCGATCAATTCCCGATCGATGTTTACCAAACCGGTTCTGGTACCAGCTCCAACATGAATGCCAACGAAGTGATTGCTACGCTTGCCTCAAGAAGCTTACAAGGCGACGTGAACCCCAATGATCACGTCAACATGGGCCAAAGCAGTAACGATGTGGTGCCAACAGCAATTCAAGTGAGCATTGCTTTGATGGCAGAAAACAAGTTGTTACCTGCATTAACTCACCTTTCTGAAGCACTCACTATCAAACAGCAGGAACTTGCGGAGGTCGTGAAGACAGGTCGCACCCATCTAATGGATGCGATGCCAATGACCTTTGCTCAAGAGCTAGGTGGTTGGAAATTTCAGATAGAACACGCTAAGCAAGCAATAGAGAACACCCTGCCCGCTATCAAGGCTTTAGCACAAGGTGGCACTGCGGTTGGAACAGGGATCAATGCTGACCCACGCTTTGCCGATAAGTTTGCGAGTAACCTGTCTCAATCGACAAAGATCAGTTTTAGCTCGAGTGAAAACTTCTTTTTTAACCTCAGCAGTCAAGACGCGATCGTTGCGCTCTCTGGTCAGCTCAAAACTGCAGCAGTTGCGATCATGAAGATCTCAAACGATCTTCGCTGGATGAACTCTGGTCCGTTGGCTGGCTTAGGGGAAATTGAATTACAGGCGCTACAACCAGGCTCATCTATCATGCCTGGAAAAGTAAACCCTGTAATTCCAGAAGCAGCGGCTATGGCGGCGGCGCAAGTCATTGGCAACGACACCACCATTACCGTAGCTGGACAATCAGGTAACTTCCAACTGAATGTGATGCTGCCAGTGATTGCTCATAACGTTCTAGAAAGCATTGAGCTGTTGGCAAATAGCTCAGTCGCTTTAGCGGACAAAGCCATCGCGACCTTCACGGTACGCCAAGACAATCTTGATTTGGCACTGTCAAAGAACCCAATTCTAGTGACCGCACTTAACCCTGTGATTGGCTACTTAAAGGCGGCTGATATTGCCAAGAAAGCTTATAAAGAAGGCCTACCAATTCTGGATGTAGCAGAAAGAGAAACCGATCTTAGCCGAGAAGAGCTCAGCAAGCTGCTTGATCCAACCACACTGACACAGGGTGGCATTGCGGGTTAGTTATTGAATTAACAAGCGAATAGTCATCCACAGAAACAAAAAAGGCCTCACCTGAGGCCTTTTTAATCTCTAAGAGTTAATTAAACTAACTCACCCGATTCAAGACCGCTCTTAACTTGAGTGGCTTCACTGGCTTGGCAATAAAGCTAAAGCTGTTGGCCTTTATCGCTGCCAACATGTCATCGGTTCTATCGGCACTGATGATGACCCCTTCAAAAGAATCTCCAAGGCGCAAGCGACACTGCTGTAATACTTCGAGACCCGTTCTGCCATTATCCAAACGGTAATCTGAGAAAATGACATCTGGCAGCCAACCTTCATCTAGGCACTGCAAACTTTCGACCAGATCAACCGCCGTCTTAACCTCACAGCCCCAGCGGCCAATCAGGTTTTCCATGCCGACTAAGATTTCTCGTTCATTGTCGACACACAATATCTTCAGATGTTCGATGTCACTGGTCGCCATTGGCGTCGAAGCTTGCACAACTGGAGCCACTTTTTCCGCTCGAGCTAAGGTGATAGAAAAGACACTGCCTTGGCCCGGCCATGAGCGCATCGAAATTTGATGGCCAAGCACATGAGCAATACCTTTCGAGATAGCCAGCCCTAACCCCAATCCTTGATCGGCTCGCACTTGGCTGCCACGAGTAAACTCTTCAAAGATCTCTTGTTGCTTGTCTTCATCGATACCGGTTCCGTTATCCCACACATCGATTCGAACCTGTCCATTCACTCTTCTCGCACCCAGTACCACTTTCCCTTCCGGGTTATAGCGGAACGCATTGGTCAAAAAGTTCTGAATCACACGCCTTAACAGCTTAGGGTCAGAGTGAATGAACAATGACGATGGAATCATCTTAAACTCAATTTTCTGTTGTCTCGCTAAGGCACTAAATTCCGCATTTAAGTTGGTTAGCACATCGTGCACGGCAATCGCGTGAATGTTGGTTTCTAACTTTCCGGACTCCAATCGAGAGATATCCAACAAGTCACCAATCAAATCTTCTGCGGCGCCAAGTGCACTCTCGATGTGAGATGATAATTGCTTCACCTCTTGCTCTTTTGCTACCTCAGAAAGTGACGAAGCAAATAGACGTGCGGCATTGAGTGGCTGCATCAAATCGTGGCTGACCGCGGCTAGAAAACGACTCTTAGATTGTGATTCTTGATCCGAAATCTGCGTGGCTTTTACCAAGCGATGATTGAGTTTTTCGAGCTCTTGAGTTCGCTCATGCACTCTCGATTCCAAGCTTTCATTGGCATCTTTTAGGGCTTGCTCTGCTTGTCGGAATACAGTGATGTCGGTAAAGCTCATCACAAAACCACCACTTGGCATTGGGTTACCTTGCACCTCAATTACTCGGCCATCAGGACGAATACGAGAAGAGGTGTGTCGAGTGCCTTGCTCAAGGTGATAAACACGGCGACGAACGTGATCTTCTGGGTCACCCGGACCACACAAACCCTGTTCGGCATTATGGCGAATCACATCGGAAATGGGTCGCCCAACCTGAATCAAACCCGCAGGAAATTCAAACAGCTCTAAGTAACGTTGATTCCACGCCACCAGCCTCATCTGTTTATCGATCACGGCAATGCCTTGGCCAATATGTTCAATCGCGCCTTGCAGTAAACCACGGCTGAAGTCGTACAGTTCCGAAGCTTCATCCACGATGGTCGCGACTTCTTCAAGCTGCATGTTTCTTCCTTGCAAAGCGGAAGTGAGCACTAACTTAGCAGACGAAGCACCGAATACTCCGGCGAGTACGCGCTCTGCGTGTCGAATCAAACTGGCAGGCGCTTGTTGATTGGGAAGCAGCGGTTGCCCGTGTTGTTGCCAATAGCTGTGTAAGGCACTTTTGGCACGCTTACGACCCACAAAACGCGACGCCAACATCTCTAATTCAGCGACTGTCACACGGTTCTGATAGAGGCTGATATTCTCGTTTTCAGGCAGTGGCGTACCAACAAATGCCGCTGATTGTAAGCGCTCACTTAAGCTTGGTCTGGTCGTCATCGAAACCACGGCATAGCACAAGGTATTGAGCACAATACTCAGCACAATTCCCCAGTTTGAGCTGCTGATATCCCAACTGCTGAGCAACTCTGGCGGCGTAATAATCCACAGTAAAAGGTTACTTTCACTGTCGCCTGCCAACATACTGGTTTGGCTCATCAAGGTAATCAGCCAAATCAACGAGCCCACCATTAAGCCGACATACACGCCCTTGCGGTTACCCGGGCGCCAGTACAAACCACCAATAAGTGCGGGCGCGAATTGAGCAATCGCGGCAAAAGAAAGAAAGCCAATCGCTGACAGAGAGTGAATGGTATCGAGCGCCTGATAAAACAGCCAAGCACCCAATAACAGCAGTAAAATTAGCCCACGGCGAATCACCAATAACAGGCCAGAAAAGTGTCGATGGGTTCTTTGGGTTAGGCGCATACGGCGCAGTAACAGTGGCATTACTAAATCGTTCGACACCATGATCGCCAAGGCGATGGTCGAAACAATTACCATGCCGCTCGCAGCCGAAGTACCACCAAGGAAAGCCAGCAAAGCAATGTGATTAGCGCCTTCTGCCATTGGCACACTGATCACGTAGGTATCCGCAGGCATGCCAGTAAGTAGCCCTTGTCCTGCCCAAGCAATTGGTAGCACGAACAGTCCCATCAAAATCAGGTAAAGCGGAAACAACCAGCGAGCGGTATGAAGGTCTTGAGGACGTTCGTTCTCTACCACCATGGTATGGAACTGGCGTGGCAAACAGACAATCGCCAACATGGTCAAAACGGTATGAATAATTAAGGTCGGAATATTGGGTGATTCGTAGGTGGAAGCCGCCACATCAAGCAGGTCGATTTTGTCGCTGCTCATCGCCAGATACATGATGAACAGGCCAACGATCAGGAATGCCGCGAGCTTAACGATGGATTCAAACGCCACCGCCATCATCATGCCACGGTGATGTTCTGTGTTATCGATATGCCTAGTACCAAACAACATAGTAAAAATGGCCAAAGCACCGACCACAAACCAAGAGACGTGATAGTCCTGATAACCGAAGTCAGCCGCTAGGTTGGGCGCAACAATATCCAACCCCATGGTAATACCACGCAGTTGCAGAGCGATATAAGGAAGGATACCGACCACGGCGATAACCGTCACCGCCACAGCTAAGCCCTGAGATTTTCCGTAACGAGCCGCGATAAAGTCGGCAATGGAGGTGATGTGCTCCCGCTTCGCAATCAGGATCAGCCGCGCCAAGATCCGCCAGCCTAGTGTAAAGACCAGAATCGGGGCGAGATAAATGGGTAAAAAAGACCAAGGGTTATTGCTCGCCTGCCCGACCGTTCCATAGAAGGTCCAAGAGGTACAATACACGGCAATCGAAAGGCTATAGATCCACGGACGCCAACGCGATAGCCAACGAACCTGCCTGTCTCCATACCAAGCGATCAGAAATAACACGCCCAAGTAGGCTAAAGAGACTGGAATTACTATCCATCCTTGCATTGAAAACCCTTTTTTCATCCATAAAAAAACCTCTCCATAAGGGAGAGGTTTCATTTAACTAAGGATGGGTGATTAACTCAATCGCATCGCTTAAATTCTGTGCTTTAGACTCTAATTATCAGCATTTGCTGTGAGATTCTGACTGTTCCGAATCTGATTGATTAATCTCAATCACTGAACTTCTTTCATCCAACTTGATGAACAGAGCAAGTGCACCCATTGCAGCCATACCCCAGAAGATATTTGCGCCCCAAAGCTCATAACCCCAGCCACTTAAGGTGGTCATCAGTGCAATAAAGGCACCCAATGGAATCGCGTTATACAGGGCTTGTAGCGCAACCATCTTGTTTTGTTCTTCAGATTGGATGTATTGAATCGCGGCGATGTGTGCCATAGCAAAGGTCACACCGTGCAGCAACTGCACCATAACCAATGCGAAAATCGCTGTCGTTGATGCGGTAATACCCCAACGCGCCATCACCCCAATAGCCGCGACGACAAACAAAGTACGCAGTGACCAACCTGAGAATAATCGCTTGCTCAGAGCAAATACGGCCACTTCAGCAACAACACCTAAACTCCACAAGTAACCGATGATCGCTTCTGAGTGACCCGCTTCTTTCCAATAAATCGCACTAAAACTGTAGTAAGCCGCATGACTACCTTGCAGCAGCGCCATCAAGGCTAAAAATTTTACCACTGACGACTCACGCAGCAGTTCACCTAGTTTTGGTCGCGCCGCTTGTTGCTCAGATTGCGTTACTGGCATCACGTTAGGATTTCTCATCGCCAGAATCAATGACAACAACATGCCCGCAAGTGCAGTATACAAAATCATGTCGGTGCCAAATTGTGCCACCAAATAGCCAACAACCGTTGAACCTGCGATAAAGGCAATTGAACCCCAAAGGCGAGTTCGGCCGTAGTCGAGCATTTTCAAACGACTGTAATGGTTAGCCATCGCATCAGAAAGAGGAATGATCGGCCCACAACAGAGGTTAAACAGTACCGTTGCCAACAACATCAGTACAAAACTGCCACCAGTGAAGAAGTGGAAGCCGACAAACAGCAGCGCAGCGAAACTCAAACAGCGTAGCGCTGGCATCAAGTGTTCCACTTTATGGATACGCGGCGTAATCACTAAGTTGGCCACACAACGAGTCGCAAAGCCGATACCAATCAATACGCCAATATCACCAGCAGACACGCCTTGGTCTTCAAACCACAACGCCCAAAATGGCAAATACACGCCATACGCAAAAAAGAAACCAAGAAAATACTGAGAGATCCAGCCATAGGGTGAAGGGCTAAACATAAATGACCTATAAAGTGTGCGGAAAAAGGCAACACCAATTATGCCTATCTCGCATACGATGAAAAAGGGAATTATTATTGGGATAGTATTCCCATATTCAGTGGGTCTGAATATCGCATTTCCACAAGAGATTTCACGCTCATTAATCCCCACACTCGCATTTAGACTAAAGTCGTCTGGAGCTTCGCTGGTATTTTGTCAGACTGATAAAGACTCCCATTTCTTCTTGTGATGCTTATGCCTGACAAATTTAATATGCAGCACCCACCCTTCGATAGCCTGTCCGACGCCGAACAGTTGAAGCTGCGCTCTTCATTAGACGTGGTGTATTACCGATCCCAAGAAGTGATACTGGAAGCTCAAAGGCCGAGCCGACACCTGCACATTTTGATCAAAGGGGCTGTTGAAGAGCGCGCGAGCAGTGATGGTGAGATTTACGCACACTATGCCAATGACGATATTTTTGATGTTCGAAGCCAGTTTGAACCTCACACCAAACACCAATATATCGCACTCGAAGATACATTAAGTTATCTGCTGCCCACCGATATTTTTCTTGAGCTTTACCACGCCAATGGCCAATTCGCGGCCTACTTTGATAGCAACCTCTCGACAAGAAAAGCTTTGATAGAAGCCGCCCAGCAGCAACAGAATCTTGCCGAGTTTATATTGACCAAAGTGGATGACTCTATCTATCACCCACCACTGATACTTGAACCAAACCAACCGATCAACCAAGTCACTCAAACCCTTAAAGAACAAGGCTTAGACTCGGCCCTAGTTCATTTGGAACATAATGTTCCAAAAGCTTTTGGATCATCATGTTCCTTGCCGTATGGAATCGTCACTCGAACCAATTTATTGCATGCTGTGATGCTCGATAATTTCCCACTGGATGCGCCTGTCGGTGAGATCGCAACGTTTCCGGTGATGCACGTGAACCAAGGCGATTTCTTATTTAACGCCATGATTACCATGACCAGAAATCGAGTAAAAAGGTTGATGGTTTGTGATGGTAAAAATGCGGTTGGCATGGTGGATATGACACAGATCCTCAGTGCATTCTCCACACACTCCCACGTTCTTACTTTGCGTATTGCGCGCGCCACCAGCGTTGAAGAATTGGCAATGGCCTCTAACAAACAACGTCAACTGGTCGAGAGCTTGCTCAGTAATGGGATTCGCACACGCTTTATCATGGAGCTGATTTCTGCGGTCAACGAACAGATCATAGAGAAGGCTTTTGAGTTGGTTATCCCACCTGCACTGCATAATCATTGCTGCCTAATCGTGTTGGGTTCCGAAGGCCGTGGCGAACAAATTCTCAAAACCGATCAAGACAACGCGCTAATAATTCAAGATGGTTTGGAGTGGCATCAATGTCAAAGTGCCATGAACGACCTCACCCATACCCTTCAACAATTGGGTTACCCACTGTGCCCGGGCAACGTAATGGTCAACAATCCGAAATGGGTGCATTCAGAACAAGAGTGGAAACAAACCCTCACCCATTGGGTAAAAAAAGCCACGCCAGACACCGTGATGGATATTGCGATCATGGCAGATGCACACGCTGTGGCGGGGAATAGAGAGCTATTAAAACCAGTCAAACAGCACCTCAGTGATTTAATGCTCGGACAAGAATTGATTCTGACGGAGTTCTGCCGCCCAGCGCTGAACTTCTCGGTCCCCCTCACCCTATTTGGCAATGTGAAGCAATCCAAGTCAGGGCTCGATATCAAACAAGGTGGTATTTTCCCTATCGTGCATGGTGTGAGAGCACTTTGTCTTGAGCATGGTGTCACCGTAAACAACACCTTCGAACGCATTGAGCAACTGGTCAGCAAGAAAGTGCTTGAGCAAAGTACTGCCGATAATCTCAGTGAAGCACTCAAGCAATTCTTTAAGTGGCGCTTAACCCAAAGGCTTTCTCAGCAGCACAGCAGCAACAAGATTAACGTCAAACTGATGGAGCGAGCAGACAGAGATCTGCTTCGTCATAGCCTGCACGTGGTGAAGAAATTCAAGCAATGGCTCGGCTACCACTATCAGATACGGGATTAGGCGATTGAACGATGAATAGGTTGGTTCGCTATTACTGGCATCACAAGCTCAAAGGCTCTCTCTATCAGCCTCTGTTTACTGCGCCTATTGATCATGAATATGTATCGCTCGATTGTGAAACCACCAGCCTAGACCCCAATCAGGCAGAATTGGTCACTATTGCCGCGACCAAGATCATCGGTAACCGAATCATTACCAGCCAACCTTTTGAAGTCCGATTGCGCGCCCCGCAATCGCTTGATTGCAATTCAATAAAAATCCACCGCATTCGTCATCAAGATCTAAAGCATGGCATCGAAGAAAAACAGGCTTTAATCGAGCTACTGAACTTCATTGGAAATCGTCCTTTAGTCGGCTATCACATCCGCTATGATAAAAAAATTCTCGACCGCGCCTGTTTAAAACAACTTGGATTTCCACTGCCTAACCGATTAGTCGAAGTGAGCCAACTCTACCAAGACAAACTCGAAAGACAGCTGCCCAATGCCTATTTTGATCTCAGTATGGACGCCATCTGTCGCCAACTCGATTTACCTATCCCGGTAAATAAACATGATGCATTACAAGACGCTATCTCCGCTGCGCTGATCTTTGTGCGCCTGAAACATGGTGACCTGCCCCGTTTCAACTCTTCTTATTCTTAATTCAACCACTGGCGCTTCACATAGAGAGCAACATCTCAAAATTGAACTTAACTCGCTATTTTGTAAGTGAAAAGCAGCGTCTCATCCTAAAGTCTAATTGTGGAAATCGCCGTCCTAGTCGAGAGTGATAACACAAAGACGGTTCTGTAATAGACCTAGAAACTGAACACAAAGGAAGTTGCCAGTTCATTAGGAATGTAGGCACAAGGAGAGATGCAATGAGTGAAGCCCACGTTTATCCGGTAAAAGAAAATATTAAATCAACCACACACGCGGATAATGACACTTACCTAGCCATGTACCAGCAATCTGTTTCTGACCCTGAAGGCTTTTGGGGTGAACACGGAAAAATCGTTGATTGGATCAAACCTTTCACACAAGTAAAAAACACCTCTTTCGACCCTGGCCACATTGATATTCGCTGGTTTGAAGATGGCACGCTTAACGTTTCGGCTAACTGTATCGACCGCCACCTTGCTGAGCGCGGTGATGAAGTCGCTATCATCTGGGAAGGCGATGACCCGGCAGACGACAAAACTCTAACTTTTAATGAACTGCACAAAGAAGTGTGCCTGTTTTCGAATGCTCTAAAAGAGCAAGGCGTGCGCAAAGGTGATGTGGTTTGTTTATACATGCCAATGGTGCCAGAAGCGGCAGTAGCCATGCTGGCGTGTACCCGTATCGGGGCGGTTCACACAGTCGTATTTGGTGGTTTCTCACCAGAAGCACTGTCTGGTCGTATTATCGATTCAAACTCTAAAGTCGTTATCACTGCCGATGAAGGCGTGCGTGGCGGCCGTGCGGTGCCACTGAAGAAGAATGTTGATGAAGCGCTGACGAACCCTGAAGTGAAAAACATCGAGAAGGTTGTGGTATTCAAACGCACTGGCGGTGATGTTGCATGGCACGAACACCGCGATGTGTGGTGGCACGATGCTATTGCTAACGTATCTGCAGATTGCCCACCAGAAGAGATGAACGCAGAAGATCCACTATTTATCCTTTATACGTCAGGCTCAACGGGTAAACCTAAGGGTGTTATGCACACCACAGGTGGTTACCTTGTTTATGCAGCAATGACATTCAAATACGTATTCGATTACCAAGAAGGCGAGACTTTCTGGTGTACAGCCGATGTGGGTTGGATTACCGGCCACACATACCTTGTTTACGGGCCGCTTGCTAATGGCGCAAAAACGATTCTGTTTGAAGGCGTGCCAAATTACCCGAACACCAGCCGCATGAGTGAAGTGGTCGATAAGCACCAAGTTAATATTCTTTATACTGCGCCAACGGCTATTCGTGCATTGATGGCGAAAGGAAATGAAGCCGTTGAAGGTACTTCTCGTGACAGCCTAAGAATCATGGGCTCAGTGGGTGAACCTATCAACCCAGAGGCATGGGAGTGGTACTACAAAACAATCGGTAATGAGCAATCTCCAATTGTTGATACATGGTGGCAAACGGAAACGGGCGGTATCTTAATTGCACCGCTACCGGGCGCAACAGACCTGAAACCGGGCTCGGCAACTCGTCCATTCTTCGGTGTGCAACCGGCGTTGGTTGATAACATGGGTAACATCATTGAGGGTGCAACAGACGGCAACCTAGTGATTCTTGACTCTTGGCCAGGCCAAATGCGTACCGTTCATGGCGATCATGACCGCTTCGAACAGACTTACTTCTCGACCTTTAAAGGCATGTACTTTACCAGTGATGGCGCTCGTCGTGATGAAGACGGTTACTACTGGATTACGGGTCGTGTCGATGACGTGCTTAACGTATCAGGTCACCGTATGGGTACTGCTGAGATTGAATCGGCTCTAGTCGCGTTCGATAAGATTGCTGAGGCTGCGATTGTGGGCATCCCTCATGATATTAAAGGCCAAGCGATTTACGCTTACATCACGCTGAATGATGGTGAGTTCCCAACCGCAGAGCTTCATAAAGAAGTGAAAGACTGGGTACGTAAAGAGATTGGCCCAATTGCAACGCCAGATGTACTGCACTGGACCGACTCTCTACCAAAAACTCGTTCGGGTAAAATCATGCGTCGTATCCTGCGTAAAATCGCGACTGGCGATACAGGTAACCTAGGTGATACCTCGACACTGGCCGACCCAAGCGTGGTTGATAAGCTGATTGCCGAGAAAGCAGAGCTGGCATAAGCAACCAGTCACAGCAGCTAATCACTGTTTAAAACAGCACTTTCTAAACCGTCACCTATGTGGCGGTTTTTTTATGGCTGATCTTGATCTCAAATATCCCGCCCCAAATTAAGGCTAAGACGCTTTTTTGTTAAGTTGGTAACAATTCCAAGCGGTATCAATAGGAGATTAGACCAGTAAATTGCTGCGATTTGCGCTGAATTAGCTATAATCTGGTTCTAATTTTTAAATTTGGTTTTTTCTCACTAGAAATTAACCGCAAATTTTCAATAAAATGGCAACATTCACGTTCGTAAACACGATAAAGGAAGATAGCCCCACGATGTCTACAAAGTTTCGCATTCTAGTTTTAAATGGCCCAAACCTTAACCTGTTAGGCCTTAGAGAGCCTGCACACTACGGTTCTCAAACACTTGACCAGATTATTAGCTCACTGACCGAGCAAGCGAAAGCACACGATGTTGAGCTATCTCACTTACAGTCAAATCGTGAGTATGAACTGATTGAAGCTATCCATAGTGCTTATCAAAATGTTGATTTTATTATTATCAACCCAGCAGCCTTTACACATACCAGTGTGGCCCTGCGTGATGCACTACTTGGCGTTGCAATCCCATTTATTGAGGTTCATCTATCGAATGTTCACGCACGTGAACCATTCCGTCACCACTCTTACCTATCTGATAAAGCAGAAGGTGTGATTTGTGGCTTAGGTGCCCAAGGTTATCAATTTGCTTTGACCGCTGCGCTCAGCAAGCTCAACTCAAAGTAAACATAAACAACGAACTATTACTAACCTACTCAGTCATAGAGTAAGTTCAATTAACAGATAAAGAGAAAGAAACAATGGATATTCGCAAAATCAAAAAGCTAATCGAATTGGTTGAAGAGTCTGGTATTTCTGAGCTAGAAATCTCTGAAGGTGAAGAGTCAGTACGAATCAGTCGTAACAGCACTGCACCTGTAGCACCTGTTCAATATGCAGCTGCTCCAGCACCTGTAGCGGCAGCAGCTCCTGCGGCGGCACCTGTAGCAGCAGAAGCAGCGGCTCCTGCAGTTCCAGCTGGTCACCAAGTTCTTTCTCCAATGGTTGGTACTTTCTACGGCGCTCCAAGCCCAGACGCAAAACCATTCGTTAAAGTTGGTCAATCTGTAACTGCTGGCGAAACGCTATGTATCGTTGAAGCAATGAAGATGATGAACCAAATCGAAGCTGATAAATCTGGTGTTGTAACAGCTATCCTAGTTGAAGACGGTCAACCAGTAGAATTCGACCAAGCTCTAGTAATTATCGAATAATAGAGAGCACTCATTATGTTAGATAAATTAGTAATCGCGAACCGTGGTGAGATTGCACTACGTATTCTGCGTGCATGTAAAGAGCTTGGCATTAAAACGGTAGCGGTTCACTCAACTGCTGACCGTGACCTTAAGCACGTACTGCTTGCAGACGAAACCATTTGTATCGGTCCAGCTCGTGGTATCGATAGCTACCTAAACATCCCTCGTATCATCAGCGCAGCTGAAGTTACAGGTGCAGTAGCTGTTCACCCTGGCTACGGCTTCCTATCTGAAAATGCAGACTTCGCAGAACAGGTAGAGCGCAGTGGCTTTATCTTTGTTGGCCCTAAAGCTGAAACCATTCGCATGATGGGTGACAAAGTGTCAGCTATCACGTCAATGAAGAAAGCTGGCGTACCTTGTGTACCAGGTTCTGACGGCCCTCTTGATGACGACGAAGCGAAAAACAAAGCGCACGCTAAGCGCATTGGCTTCCCAGTTATCATCAAGGCATCTGGCGGCGGCGGCGGTCGTGGTATGCGTGTTGTTCGTTCTGAAGCAGAACTAACAGAAGCTATCGCGATGACTCGTGCAGAAGCAAAAGCATGTTTCAACAACGACATGGTTTACATGGAGAAATTCCTAGAAAACCCACGTCACATTGAAGTACAAGTGCTTGCAGATGGCCAAGGTAATGCTATCCACCTAGGTGAGCGTGACTGTTCAATGCAGCGTCGTCACCAGAAAGTTGTGGAAGAAGCGCCAGCTCCAGGTATCACTGAAGAGATGCGTAAGTACATCGGCGAACGCTGTACTCGTGCATGTATTGAGATCGGTTACCGCGGTGCAGGTACATTTGAATTCCTATACGAGAACGGTGAGTTCTACTTCATCGAGATGAACACTCGTATCCAGGTTGAACACACGATTACTGAAATGGTAACGGGTATCGACCTAGTGAAAGAACAGCTACGTATTGCAGCTGGTCAGCCTCTATCATTCACTCAGGATGACATTAAGCTGCGCGGCCACTCAATCGAATGTCGTATCAATGCTGAAGATCCAGTTCGTTTCCTACCTTCACCAGGTAAGATTGAACGTTTCCACGCACCGGGCGGCATGGGCGTACGTTGGGAATCTCACATCTACACTGGTTACACAGTGCCACCACACTACGATTCAATGATTGGTAAGCTGATCACTTACGGTGAGAACCGTGATGTTGCTATCGCTCGTATGAAGAACGCATTGGGTGAAATGATTGTTGAAGGTATTAACGTTAATACCGAGCTTCAACTGTCTATTATGAACGACGAAAACTTCCAACACGGTGGTGCAAACATCCACTACCTTGAGAAGAAACTTGGTTTGTCATAATCCGTTCGTTTAAGAACAGTCAAAATGCTCACTTCGGTGAGCATTTTTGTTTTTAAGCCGCCGAAAAAATCAATCTTTAATCCCCATTATATTCCGTGGGGTTTTGGTGAATTTGCTCATATTTTCTGCTAGACTCGCCATCCAATTTTTCTCATATAGAAGATGCAGCCATGCCTTGGATTCAAATCAAGCTTAATGCTACCAATGAAAATGCCGAACAAATCGGCGACATGTTAATGGAAGAGACTGGTGCTCTTTCTGTAACTTTCCTGGATGCACAAGATACCCCTGTATTTGAGCCTCTGCCGGGCGAAACTCGCCTTTGGGGTGATACTGACATTCTCGCGCTTTACGACGCTGAGACTGATACTGGTGTCGTTCTAGCGCAGATTAAAGCAAGCAACATGTTCCCTGCAGACTTTGCTCATAAAGTAGAGCAAATTGAAGACAAGGATTGGGAACGTGAATGGATGGATAACTTCCACCCAATGAAGTTTGGTGAGCGTTTGTGGATCTGCCCTAGCTGGCGCGATATCCCTGAACCTGACGCTGTAAACGTAATGCTAGACCCAGGCCTTGCATTTGGTACAGGTACTCACCCGACAACGGCATTGTGTCTTGAGTGGCTTGAAGGCTTAGACCTTGCAGGCAAAACCGTGATCGACTTCGGTTGTGGCTCAGGCATCCTAGCGATCGCTGCGATCAAACTAGGCGCGGCAAAAGTTATCGGGATCGACATTGATCCTCAAGCTCTGCTTGCATCAAAAGACAACGCACAACGCAATGGCGTTGCTGAGCAACTAGAGGTGTTCTTGCCACAAGATCAACCGGAAGGTTTGCTAGCAGACGTTGTTGTAGCCAACATTCTTGCAGGTCCATTACGCGACCTTTCTGGCATCATCAAGGGCCTAGTTAAGCCAAATGGTGTACTTGCGATGTCGGGTGTTTTAGATACACAAGCAGAAGATGTTGCGACTTATTATCGTGATGAGCTTCACATTGATCCGATCATCGAACAACAAGAATGGTGTCGAATCTCAGGTCGCAAGCAAGGCTAGACAAGACTTTGGGCGCTAATTGACTGAAATTTAAACAAATTACAAAAACAAATTGTAAATGCTCAAATATTAGTCTTTTCACGCAGCGAAAAAATGCGTAAAATGCGCGCCCTTGCTGGTACAGAACTGTGATGACATTTTTTGAAAATCGGAAATTATCAACTTAAGAACAATCTAATCGTCGCTCCTATGGCTGGCGTAACGGATAGACCATTCCGTGAGTTGTGTCTTCGCTACGGTGCGGGGATGGCAGTCAGTGAAATGATGTCCTCCAATCCGAAAGTTTGGAAAACGTCAAAGTCTCAGCAGCGCATGGTACATGAAGGCGAATCGGGCATTCGTTCAGTACAAATCGCTGGTGCAGATCCACAGCTTATGGCCGAGGCTGCTCAATTTAATGTCGATAACGGTGCGCAAATCATCGATATCAACATGGGTTGTCCAGCCAAAAAAGTGAATAAGAAGCTTGCGGGCTCAGCCTTACTACAGCATCCAGAACTCATTGAAGACATTCTGAAAGCGGTGGTAAATGCTGTCGACGTTCCAGTAACGTTGAAAACGCGCACAGGCTGGGATACAGACAATAGAAACTGTGTCCAAATCGCGAAAATAGCCGAAGACTGCGGCATACAAGCTCTTGCGCTCCATGGAAGAACTCGCGCTTGTATGTACAAAGGTGAGGCAGAATACAAACACATTAAAGCAGCGAAACAAGCAGTATCTATTCCGGTTATCGCTAACGGTGATATCGATAGTCCGGAAAAAGCGAAGTTTGTGCTGGAGTACACCGGCGCTGATGCTTTAATGATAGGTCGACCTGCCCAAGGACGTCCTTGGATTTTTAACGAAATCCTACACTATTTGGAAAACGGCACCACGATGGACCCGCTCCCGATTTCGGAAGTGAAAGACATCATGCTTGGTCATGTGCACGCTCTACATGAATTTTATGGAGAGTTTTTAGGCCCTCGCATCGCTCGTAAGCATGTGGGTTGGTATCTAAAAGAACATGAACAAGCGAGTGAGTTTCGCCGTACCTTCAACGCATTCGAAGCAGGTGATCTGCAGCTTGAAGCGCTAGAAGGTTTTTTTGATAACGTTGCACCATAATTACGAGAAGAGCTAGACCGAATATGTTCGAACAAAATCTGACTTCAGAAGCATTGACAGTAACTACAGTTACATCACAAGACCAAATCACGCAGAAGCCACTACGTGACTCAGTTAAAGCATCATTGAAAAATTACCTTGCTCAATTAAACGGTCAAGAAGTCAGCGAGTTATACGAATTAGTATTAGCTGAAGTTGAACAGCCACTACTAGACACTATCATGCAGTACACTCGCGGTAACCAAACTCGCGCAGCAACCATGATGGGTATTAACCGCGGTACTCTTCGCAAGAAACTTAAAAAATACGGCATGAACTAATCGTTCTTTCGTAATTTATTGAATTGAAAGCCAAGCTCATTGTTGAGTTTGGCTTTTTTTGGCTCGTCGAACCGTGATAGGTGGCTGATTACTCTCCAGTACGACAACAGCGCCCTTTGTCGACATTTGCTGAATCCAAGGCTGCCAGAATAGAACAATGGCTTGCATCGTCGTCTACGTGCCCACAACACGCATCATTAATCTTTTTAAGTGCGGTGCGAATCTTAGTTAACTCGGTAATCTTTTCATCAATCATCTCTAATTTCGCAGAGGTAATCGACTTCACTTCAGCGCAACTGTGCTGCGTGGCCTCGAGTCGAATCTCAAGCAATTCTTTAATCTCGTCCAAACTCAGCCCCAATGCTTTAGATTTGAGAATAAAGGTCACCTGTTTTTGGTTGTTTTCATCATACAGACGATAACCCGACTCACTGCGACTGGCTGGCGCGATCAGGTTATTCTTCTCATAAAATCGCAAGGTATCGGCTGTCACACCGCATCGTTTCGCTAATTCACCGATCTGGAACATGTTTTTTCCTACTGTTTCGTCCATTCCACAATTAACCTTATCGTTACTTTTCAGGCTGAAATGGCACTTTTCATAATTAATTTTGAGATGCCAAACGATTGCGCGAGCTTTTTTGTAATAAATTAGTTAGAATCTGCGCCATCAAATTTGGAGTTGGTTATCTTATAGCTTAATCATAAGACTAACCCAAAAGGTCTTTACCAAAACTGGCCAATATTTTATCTCTTACTGGTATCTAAGATAATCCACGCTAAGAAGATAGAAACAAGTTCTTTTTTGGCAAATATCTTTATTTTAACCCCATGAATTTGAGGAAGATGGAAGCATGAATAACGCTCGTCCAATTCGCCGCGCTCTAATCAGCGTATCAGACAAAACTGGTATCGTTGAATTTGCACAAGCTCTTGCTAACCGTGGTGTAGATATCCTATCTACCGGTGGCACTGCTCGCCTGCTTGCTGAAAAAGGCATCTCTGTTACAGAAGTATCTGACTACACTGGTTTCCCAGAAATGATGGATGGCCGTGTTAAGACTCTGCACCCAAAAGTTCATGGTGGTGTTCTAGGCCGTCGTGGTCAAGATGATGACGTGATGGAAACTCACGGTATCAACCCTATCGATATGGTTGTTGTAAACCTATACCCATTCGCAGAAACCGTTGCTAAAGAAGGTTGTACCCTTGCTGACGCTGTTGAGAACATCGACATCGGCGGTCCAACAATGGTTCGCTCTGCAGCGAAAAACCACAAAGACGTGACTATCGTTGTTAACGCACACGACTACGAGCGTGTTGTCGCTGAAATGGACGCGAACGAGCAATCTCTAACACTAGAGACTCGCTTCGACCTCGCTATCGCAGCATTCGAACACACGGCTTCTTACGACGGCATGATCGCAAACTACTTCGGTACTATGGTTCCTAGCTACGGTGAGAACAAGGAAGGCGACGAAGAGTCTAAATTCCCTCGCACGTTCAACCAACAGTTCGAGAAAAAACAAGACATGCGCTACGGTGAGAACAGCCACCAAGCAGCAGCATTCTACGTTGAAGCAAACCCTGAAGAAGCATCAGTTTCTACAGCTCGCCAAATTCAAGGTAAAGCCCTTTCTTACAACAACATCGCTGACACTGACGCAGCACTTGAGTGTGTAAAAGAGTTCGACCAGCCAGCATGTGTGATCGTTAAGCACGCTAACCCATGTGGTGTTGCACTAGGTGAAGACATCCTAGAAGCCTACGACCGTGCATTCAAAACAGACCCAACATCTGCATTTGGCGGCATCATTGCTTTCAACCGTGAGCTAGACGCTGCAACAGCAACGGCTATCACTGAGCGTCAATTCGTTGAAGTTATCATTGCACCATCAGTTTCTGCTGAAGCAGTAGCAATCGTAGCGGCTAAGAAAAACCTTCGCCTACTTGAGTGTGGTGAGTGGACGACTAAGACAACTGGCTTTGACGTGAAACGCGTTAACGGTGGTTTGCTAGTTCAAGACCGCGACCAAGGCATGGTGTCTGAAAATGACCTTAAAGTGGTTTCTAAGCGCCAACCTACAGCTGAAGAACTAAAAGATGCCCTATTCTGCTGGAAAGTAGCGAAGTACGTTAAATCTAACGCTATCGTTTACTCGAAAGGTGACATGACAATTGGTGTAGGCGCTGGCCAAATGAGCCGCGTTTACTCTGCGAAAATCGCAGGCATCAAAGCTGCAGACGAAGGTCTACAGGTTGAAGGTTGTGTGATGGCATCTGACGCGTTCTTCCCATTCCGTGACGGTATCGACGCGGCAGCAGAAGCTGGCATCAAGTGTGTTATCCAACCAGGCGGCTCTATGCGTGATGACGAAGTTATCGCAGCGGCAGACGAACACGGCATGGCGATGATCTTTACGGGCATGCGTCACTTCCGCCACTAATATTTAGTTCATCTAAACAATTAGTAGCTATCGAGCCTCTCAATTTTGAGGGGCTTTTAAGAATTAAAGACTTAAGGATTGAAACATGAACGTATTAATCATCGGTGCTGGCGGTAGAGAACATGCTTTGGGTTGGAAAGCGGCACAAAACCCAAACGTTGAAACAGTATTCATCGCTCCAGGTAACGCAGGTACTGCACTTGAGCCTAAACTTGAGAACGTAAACATCGGCGTTGAAGACATCGCTGGTTTAGTGGCGTTTGCTCAAGAGAAAAAAATCGAACTGACTATCGTTGGCCCTGAAGCGCCATTAGTTATTGGTGTGGTTGACGCATTCCGCGAAGTAGGTCTTCCTATCTTTGGTCCAACTCAAGCAGCAGCACAGCTTGAAGGTTCGAAAGCATTCACTAAAGATTTCCTAGCTCGTCATGACATCCCAACGGGTTACTACGCAAACTTCACTGAGATTGAGCCAGCTATCGCTTACGTACGTGAGCAAGGCGCTCCAATCGTAGTAAAAGCTGACGGTCTTGCGGCGGGTAAAGGCGTTATCGTTGCGATGACCCTTGAAGAAGCTGAAGACGCAATCAAAGACATGCTAGCGGGCAACGCATTTGGCGAAGCTGGCAGCCGCGTGGTTATCGAAGAGTTCCTTGAAGGCGAAGAAGCAAGCTTCATCGTAATGGTTGACGGTTCTAGCGTTCTTCCTATGGCCACCAGCCAAGATCACAAACGTGTTGGCGACAAAGACACTGGTCCTAATACTGGCGGCATGGGTGCTTACTCTCCAGCTCCAGTTGTGACGCCTGAAATCCACAACCGTATCCTTGAAGAGGTTATCTACCCAACGGTACGTGGTATGGATGCAGAAGGCGCACCTTACACAGGTTTCCTTTACGCTGGCCTAATGATCGATGCTGACGGCACACCTAAGGTTATCGAATACAACTGCCGCTTCGGCGATCCAGAGACGCAACCTATCATGATGCGTATGGAGTCAGACCTTGTTGAGCTTTGCCTAATGGCTATCGACGAGAAACTAGACGAAGCAGAATCGAAGTGGGATCCACGCGCTTCAATCGGTGTTGTTCTTGCGGCTGGCGGTTACCCTGCTGACTACGCAAAAGGTGACGTAATTTCACTACCAACAAGCGAAGTTGAAGGCCAAAAGGTTTTCCACGCGGGTACGACAAATAACGAAGCTGGCGATGTGGTGACAAACGGTGGCCGCGTACTTTGTGCAACGGCACTGGGTAACACGGTTTCTGAAGCTCAAGAGCGTGCTTACGCGTTGACGAAGCAAGTTAGCTGGAATGGTATGTTCCACCGCAATGACATTGGTTACCGTGCGATTGCGCGCGAGCAAGAGCAGTAATCAATATTGTTACTCGCTTACTTTCCATAACAGTAAGCAAATGACAGCAAGCGAATAACAGCAAAAGGCGCCTCGATAGGCGCCTTTTTTATTACTCAATCTTTCTAAGAATCCGCGTCTGTACAGACAAATCAGTACTTGGCCTACAGTAGGCCAAACACTCTCAATCCTCTGATTACTCGCTATTCTTTCAACAATGATGGCCTAACGACACAATCATGGCTGTCTTCAGCCAGCATCAGTAACTCTTCCACACTCATCTTACCCAGTGAATCACTGCCAAGAAACGCCGCATAGCTTTCCACTGATGCTAATCGGTCGATCACGAAGCTTGGTAAGGTCTGGTTAAATTCAATGCGATCAAATTCACCACCAGCGCACGTCTTAAAAGAGCTGCCATCCCAGTAACCCTGAACCAGTCTGAGCCCTTCGTCATTCTGCTTCATCGTAGTCTCTAGAACCGACTTAGCTTCTTTCTGGTAGTTTTCGAGTTGCTTGGATTGGATAGGTAAGATTTTGCTATCAATGCGGTACTGTTGATACACAGCTTCGCCTGACTTATTGAAACGCACATGGACACGATAAGGAACCAGCTCATTAGAAGAGTTACGCTGCTCGCCTTCACGAATGAATTCTCGAAGCACGCCTTCTGACCAAGCATAGTCAGTTTGGTACCAGCCGTAATCGCCGACAGTAACGTAGTCAGCTGAAGTATGAGGTTGTGTTAGCTTGTTTGTAACCCAGTAGAAACTTGTCGCGTCGCCCATGACTTGGCCGCCGGTGTGAGTCTCAAATTGCTCTAGGTTTTTGCGAGGGCTTGTTGAAGAACAGCCAATAAGAAATGTAGATAATAGTGAAACGAGAAGAAATGCTTTTTTCATAAAAACCTGTACCGAGGTGGAATACGACTACCTCGGTACAGTTTAGATTATTTCACTGAATCTTTCAGCGCTTTACCTGCAACAAATGCTGGAACATTTGCAGCAGCGATTTGGATCTCATCACCAGTTTTTGGGTTACGACCAGTGCGAGCTGCACGGTGGTTTACTTTAAAAGTACCAAAACCAATTAGCTGAACTTGATCGCCATCTTTAAGAGCATCTGTAACACCGCCAAGAGTCGCTTCTAGAGCAGCTTTAGCTTGTGCTTTAGAAAGGTCCGCTTTTTCAGCAATAAAGTCGATTAATTGAGTCTTGTTCATTTTAGGTTTCCCTTCTTTGTATTTTTGAATTCAATTCACTCTAAAACATAAATGCCCCATCTGGCAAAGGTTTGTCGTCGATCTTTAGCTCTAATGCCGTAGTTTTAGCCATAATATGAGTAATAACTCACAATTTGTTACTGATTTTATTAAGCAAGCCCTTGTTTAAAAGGGGCTGAGAGCAAAATTAATGATGACCTAGCCACTACTTTTTCACTATAATCCACGCTGAATCGCTGCTAAAGCGTACAATTTAATTTAAGGGCAAACATGCTGCTGCTAACTATTTACGTCTCCATTGCTATTGGAGTCTCTTTCATTTGTTCTGTTTTGGAAGCTGTACTTTTGAGTATTAGTCCGAGCTACATTGCTCAACTAAAACAAAATGGGCACCCTGCAGCAGAGTCTTTAGACAAACTGAAAACAGATATTGACCGCCCGCTTGCGTCAATTTTAACGCTCAACACCATCGCGCATACTATCGGTGCTGCGACAGCAGGTGCACAAGCGGCTGTCGTTTTTGGTAGCCAATGGTTAGGTGTCTTCTCTGCCGTACTAACGCTGGGTATCTTGGTATTGTCTGAGATTGTTCCAAAGACCATTGGTGCAACCTACTGGCGTCAACTTGCTCCTGCTTCGGCAAGCGTGCTTCGTTGGATGGTGTTCTTCCTAACACCGTTTGTCTGGTTCTCAGAACAGATCACCAAACGTCTTGCTCGTGGCCACCAGGCACCAAAAATGCGTGATGAGTTATCTGCAATGGCGATTTTGGCAAAAGAGAGCGGTGAATTTGCAGAAGGCGAGTCAAAAATCCTGAGTAACCTACTGGGTATTCAAGATGTACCCGTGACTCAGGTAATGACGCCGCGCCCAGTGGTATTCCGTGTTGATGCAGAAATGAGTGTGAATACGTTCCTAGAACAACATAAAGACACGCCGTTCTCACGTCCGCTGGTTTACAGCGAGCAGAGTGACAACATCATCGGTTTTGTTCACCGCCTAGAGCTGTTTAGATTGCAGCAAGCCGGTTGTGGTGAAAAAGCTCTGGGTGAGGTAATGCGCCCTATCCACGTGTTGCTGAACAACATGGGCTTGGCTAAGGCCTTTGACCAGATGATGGCAAACCGCCTGCAACTGTCTTTAGTTGTGGACGAATACGGCACTATTCAGGGCATCATCACCCTAGAAGACATCTTTGAGCACCTAGTAGGCGAAGAGATTGTCGATGAAGCGGATAAGACGACTGACATGCAAGAACTGGCGTTCCAACGCTGGGAAAAGTGGAAAGAGACACACGGCGTTATCGAAAACCGCGATGACGAGGACGAGCTAGAGGAAGCAACTCCAGCAGACAACGACTCTTCAGATGCAAAATCAACGGATGACGACGACGCCTCAAAAGATAAGGCATCAAAAGACAAAGCGCAGAACGAAGACAAAAAAGACGCTTAATCTAAATTTGATACCGTCAGATACAACAAAGGCTCCCTAGGGAGCCTTTATTTTTATTCGTACCTTGGTGCGTTAGCGAATTATAGCGCAACACCAATGTTACTGACTGGGTCTTCACGCAGTTCGTGGCGTAGGTCTTTGATCAACTCTAAGTCACGCTCAGTCGTTTCACGTAGAGGTCGGAAAATGGCCCACTGAACGTCCCACTCTTCACATACCGCTTCGTTTTCTTTCTGGTTTTCGTTCGTCACTTCTTCAGCGCCTTGAGCAAACTCAAGCTCAGCAACCGTCTTCACCGATTGTTGACTCACTTTAATTACCGCTTCCAACATATGTTCACGGTCAAGCAAACCATGAATTAGCGTTGCTAGGCCTTGGCATGCGTCCATTGCTGGGTAAACACCATAAAAATCAAAATCATCACCGCTAGGGAATAGCTCTTCAACCTTCTCAAGTTGACGCTCAAAGTTCACCTTTGCTGTTTTAACCGTCAGGATTTCCCAAATGCTATCCAAAACATCACGATAGATTCGAGCTTCCGCAAATTCTGTATTCTCACAAAACATGGCATAGTTAGGGTACATACGCTCACATAGACACGCCATAAAGGTAATTTGTTGCCAAGGTTCTAACTTTTCTAGACGAACCTGCAGTGGATTCTGAAGCATAGTCACTCAATAATTGCAGAAAAAGACAGCGAAAGTGTACTTGATAAACCCTGGGGGGAAAAGGTAAGCCGATGAACAATTTTACGAATAAGCTCTATATTCTTACTGAGCATGACGATACCTATACGCAACTGATTCTAAACCAGGATTTACCCGACCTAGAAATCACTCAAAACCCCGAATCAGCACAGATTGTCTTGGCGTCACCACCTCTAATCGCAGAGCGCCTCGGCGAGTTTAAAGAGCTAGACTGGGTACAGAGTACCTATGCCGGAATCAATAAACTCACTCAGCCAGATCTGCGTCAGGACTATACGCTAACCAACGTTAAAGGCATCTTTGGCCCGGCTATCGCAGAATACGTATTGGGTTACACAATCAGTCACTGTAGACACTTCCCTCATTACCACCAGCATCAACAACAACGAAACTGGCAGCCACAGCTTTATACTAGCCTAACTGACAAAACTATGGTGATTTTAGGAACAGGTTCAATCGGCAGTCATTTGGCAAAAACCGCGGCGGCTTTTGGCATTCATACCATTGGTGTCAACCGTACCGGCATCCCATCCAAACAAGAAACCTTTAAAGAGACCTTCCACATCAATGAGATAGAGGCTGCACTCAAGCAGGCCGATATTGTGGTCAACACCTTGCCATCAACCGCTGAAACCTATCAGCTGTTGAACCAAACCACGTTAGGTTACTGCTCTAATGTGTTGCTGTTTAATGTCGGTCGAGGGGAAAGCATCGACAATAAAGCCTTGTTGCTCGCCATAAAAAACAGATGGGTAGAACACGCATTTTTAGATGTGTTTGAAAGTGAGCCCCTCTCTCAGGAACACCCTTTATGGAAGCTACCACAAGTCACCATCACCCCACACATCGCTGCACTCAGTGAGCCAAGACAAGTCGTCGAGATCTTCGCAGAGAATTACAAACAGTGGCGAGATGGCTTTACGCTTAATCATGTCATCGATTTTGACAAAGGTTACTGATGTCCTCTTCGTTACTTAAAGAGATTCGACAATGCCGAGCTTGTGAGCCTCACCTATCACACGGTGCCAACCCGGTGATTCAAGCGCATCCAAACGCACGCTTGCTGATCATAGGTCAAGCGCCGGGTATCAAGGTGCATGAGTCGTCGATCCCTTGGAATGACGCTAGTGGCGAACGATTAAGAGGATGGTTAGGGATAGATAGCGATACTTTTTACGACGAGCAAAAAGTCGCGATTGTGCCTATGGGGTTTTGTTATCCGGGGAAAGGGAAAAGTGGTGATCTTCCACCACGCAAAGAGTGCGCGGAGCTTTGGCACAACAAAGTGCTGCAATCTCTACCCAATATTCAAATGACACTGCTGATTGGCCAGTACGCACAAAACCATTACCTAACAAACAAAGCCACCAGCACATTGACCGAAACCGTGCGTGATTGGCAAAGGTGGGCGCCTGAGTTTTTGCCTCTACCTCACCCTTCGCCACGCAATAATATCTGGCTCAAGAAGAACCCTTGGTTTGAAAATGAAGTCATTCCTTATATCAGGAAACACATCTCAGAGCATTTGGCCTACCATGATCCAAATACCTAATTAACTGCACACAATAAGATTGAACTGCTATCAAATGCCAATTTCAGGCAATAAAAAAGCGCCGTTGGTTTCCCAACAGCGCTTTCAATCATCTTACTCAGAATTACTTGTGGTAAGGCTTAGACAATTCGTGAACAGCGTCAACGAATACACCAGCGTTCTCTGGAGGTACATCTAAGTGGATACCGTGGCCTAGGTTAAATACATGACCTGTACCACCGTCGCCGAAGCCTTCAAGGATGCTGCCCACTTCTTCGCGAATACGTTCAGGCTGAGCGTACAGCATTGAAGGATCCATGTTACCTTGCAGAGCAACTTTGTCGCCGATGCGAGCTTTTGCATCTGCGATGTTGATTGTCCAGTCTAGACCAACCGCATCACAACCTGTTGCTGCGATAGACTCAAGCCACATGCCACCGTTCTTAGTGAACAGAGTAACCGGTACTCGACGACCTTCGTTTTCACGGATTAGGCCATCAACGATTTTGTGCATGTATTGCAGTGAGAATAGGTTGTAGTCGCGAGGAGTCAGTACACCACCCCATGTATCAAATACCATTACCGATTGAGCACCCGCTTTAATTTGCGCGTTCAGGTATTCGATAACACTGTCAGCCAGCTTGTCTAGAAGCAGGTGCAGCGTTTGTGGTTCTGCGTACATCATCTTCTTGATCTTAGTGAATGCTTTAGAGCTTCCACCTTCAACCATGTATGTCGCTAGAGTCCATGGGCTACCAGAGAAACCAATCAGTGGCACTTCGCCGTTCAGGTCTTTACGGATCTGACGAACGGCATTCATTACGTATTGAAGCTCACCTTCTGGATCAGGTAGGCCAATCTTCTCTACGTCAGCTTTACACGTGATAGGACGCTCAAACTTAGGACCTTCACCTGTTTCAAAGTACAAACCTAAGCCCATTGCATCAGGGATAGTTAGGATGTCTGAGAACAAGATTGCCGCATCAAGCGGGAAACGACGTAAAGGTTGAAGTGTTACTTCTGATGCCAGTTCCGCGTTTTTGCACAAAGACATGAAATCGCCCGCTTCAGCGCGCGTTGCTTTGTATTCAGGAAGATAGCGGCCAGCTTGGCGCATCATCCATACCGGTGTGTAATCAACAGGCTGTTTTAAAAGTGCGCGTAAATAGCGATCGTTTTTTAATTCGGTCATTCCGTTAAATTCCAATTCAATCTTGTCTAGTTTTGATGGCAAGTATTCTAACACTGATTGAAGGGTAAAAGCTGTGTGCTTTGCAACCTAGATCAAGTTATTAACTTTTAAATCAATGCTTAATTTGCACCCAATTACGGGAGCATGTTAAAAATTTGTTCGCTAGCGAAAATTACAATTATAACATCTGAGTAGTCACTACTCAGCATCTCATAACGACATCTTACTTACCCCCTCCACTTGTGGAGGGTTTTTTTTAGCTTTTGACCACCCATAGGCCAAATACTATCACAGGAAAATTAGTGCTCTAGCATCTGCTCCGTCACACCATCTTTCATCACGTCATCAACGGTTTTCTCAATCAACTGTCTCGCAATGGTTCCAACAGGAGCAACATCAGGTAGGCTTGTTACGTCAAACCATTGAGCATCCGATAGCTCGCTGTAATCAGGCTTAAGCGTACCACCAGCATAATCTGCGAGAAAGCCCATCATCATACTCGATGGAAACGCCCATGGCTGGCTGCCAAAATAACGAATATTATCGACATCGATACCCGTTTCTTCTTTGACTTCTCTTGCCACACACTGCTCTAAGGTCTCTCCAACCTCTAGGAAGCCCGCTATCACGGTATACATGCCTGTTTTATGTCTTGGGTGCTGCGCAAGCAATATCTTGTTGTCGTTTCGCACAGCGACAATGATGCACGGGAATATACGAGGATAATGAAGTGTGCGGCAATCTCCACACTGCATCGCCACCTGGTTATGGTTGAGATGATTTCGACCACCACACTGAGGGCAAAAACGCATACTTTGAGTCATATGCCCATATTGGATGGCTTTGCTTGCAGTCAAGAAACTCGCTTCAGGCCAGTGCAGTAACTCTCTTAGGCTAACCATGCTCAGCTCATTCTCCACATCACAATCGTTGAGCCAATACACCTTGCGACCTTGATGCTGACCAATACAGATTGCATGCTCCACACTCAGCCCTAGCTCTTCAGCAGAGCCAAACGGAAACTGATCATTATTAACCCAAATATCACTACCAGAAACGACGCACCAATAAGCTTGCTCTGTCATTTTGTTATCACTTTTTTTTAACATCCCTATGCCTCATTGCTTGCAGTTCGTTCATTTTACTGGCAATCTAATTTCATACTAGAGTTGTAGCAGAGAATATTTCAAGCTATTACTTTTAGTAGCTACCAATAAAACGGACCCTGCTTAGGCAATTACTTGATCACAAGGTTGTGATCAGATCATGAGGACATGGTCATGCTAAATAAATTCAAACAAATACAAGAACAATGGGGTGGCTCTAATGAGGTCATCGATCATTGGCTCGAAACTCGACAGTCTCTAATCGTTGAGTATTGTAAGCTAGGTGCCTTGCAGCCAGCTAGCAACGGGCAATCAAACGTTGTTGAACTCCCTTCTCCTAAAGAAATAAGCTCATTCTGCGATCATGTTGTCGATTATATCTCAGAGGGTCATTTTAAGATCTACGATATGGTCATGAAAAAATGGCAAGCAACAGGCTTTAAAACCAATGACGAGATTGATACAACTTACGCGAAGATCGTACTTACAACCGAGCCGCTTCTAGAGTTCAATGATAAGTACGTTAAAGTAAATGCAGACGATGAGTTGCCTAACTTCGAAGGAGATATGTCAAAAGTAGGTGAACTACTCGAAGTACGTTTTGAAGTAGAAGATAATCTTATCCAGCTTATTGCAGACAGTTTAGCGATTCCACCTGGCGCTTAGTTAGCCGAATCCTTAATAAGCTTGCCTCTGTGCAAGCTTTTTGTTTTGTCTGTAAGCTTATCCAAACTACCCAGAACCTTTCAGACAGAGCTTACTCGCTCGCCCTGACCTTTAGCCATAAGCATATGGTTACAGCCCTAATCAGCCTAATCATCTCTACCCTTTATCTTACTGGCCTCAAAGAGCACTCTTCAGGACATAAATCCAACCCCACCAGCTAGATAAGCACACCTATCACTTTATAAGTTCATAGCTAAATACCAATACGCCAGATACAAAAAAGGCACCCGAAGGTGCCTTTTTCTTATCTCTTAGAGACTACTCGTAGAGCTTACTCTTCTGAAGAGAAACCAGCGTTTAGAAGTGCTGCTAGATTGTCAGTAGCTTGTTCAGCTGAAGGACCTTCTTGCTCTTCTTCACGTTGCTTTTGACGCTCTTGGTGGTATGCGAAACCAGTACCAGCTGGGATCAGACGACCAACAATTACGTTCTCTTTCAGACCGCGAAGGTCATCACGCTTACCAGAAACCGCAGCTTCTGTTAGTACGCGAGTCGTTTCTTGGAACGATGCAGCTGAGATAAATGACTCAGTTGCAAGAGATGCTTTAGTAATACCTAGTAGATCACGTTCGAAACGTACTAGTTCTTTACCTTCAGCTTCTAGCTTACGGTTAGCAATCTTAACATTGTGGTACTCAACTTGTTCGCCAGGTAGGAACGGAGAGTCACCAGAATGAGTGATTGTACACTTACGTAGCATTTGACGAACGATAGTCTCGATGTGCTTATCGTTAATCTTTACGCCTTGTAAGCGGTAAACTTCTTGAACTTCGTTCGCGATGTACTGAGTTACTGCGTGGATACCACGTAGACGCAGGATATCGTGTGGAGTTTCAGGACCGTCGGCGATTACATCACCACGTTCAATCTTCTCACCTTCGAACACGTTCAATTGACGATGCTTAGGAATCATCTCTTCGTAAGCGTCACCGCCTTCACGAGTGATAACTAGACGACGCTTACCTTTCGTTTCTTTACCGAAAGACACAGTACCTGTGTGCTCAGCAAGGATCGCAGGCTCTTTAGGCTTACGAGCTTCGAATAGGTCAGCTACGCGTGGTAGACCACCGGTGATATCTTTGTTTCCGCTCGATTTTTGAGGGATACGAGATAGTGTGTCACCGATGCCAACTTCAGCGCCATCTTCGATGTTTACAATCGCTTTGCCAGGTAGGAAGTAGTGAGCTGGCATATCAGTACCAGGGATCATTACGTCGTTACCCTGCTCATCAACAAGTTTGATAGCTGGACGCATATCTTTACCTGCTGCTGGGCGAGCTGCTGCGTCTGTAACTTCACTTGAAGAAAGACCCGTTAGATCGTCAGTTTGACGAGAAACTGTAATACCATCGATCATATCTACGAATTGGATACGACCTGCCACTTCAGTGATGATTGGCATGGTATGCGCTTCCCAGTTAGCTACAACTTCACCAGCAGTAACTGCTGCGTTGTCGCCTTTGGTTAGCATCGAACCGTAAGGAAGTTTGTGCTTCTCTTTAGTACGGCCGAATTCATCAATAATCGTCATCTCAGATGCACGAGAAGTGATAACCAGTTTCTTATCTTTGTTAACTACGAACTTAGCATTGTGAAGTTTCACAGTACCAGTTGTCTTAGCTTGGATGCTGTTCTCTGCTGCTGCAGTAGATGCCGCACCACCGATGTGGAACGTACGCATCGTTAGCTGTGTACCCGGTTCACCGATAGATTGTGCAGCGATAACACCAACTGCTTCACCTTGGTTCACTAGGTGACCACGTGCTAGGTCACGACCGTAACACTGTGCACAACAACCGAAGTCTGCATCACAGGTAACAACAGAGCGCACTTTCATGCTATCTACTGAGTTGTCTTCCATGATTTGACACCACTTCTCATCAATCAGAGTATTACGTGGAATCAGTACATCTTCGGTACCAGGCTTAAGAACGTCTTCAGCTACTACACGACCTAGAGCAAGCTCAGAAAGTGCAACTTTAACGTCACCACCTTCGATGTGAGGCATCATGTCGATACCTTCATGCGTGCCACAGTCATGTTCGTGTACTACAACGTCTTGAGCAACGTCTACTAGACGACGAGTTAGGTAACCCGAGTTTGCTGTTTTCAGTGCCGTATCCGCAAGACCCTTACGAGCACCGTGCGTTGAGATAAAGTACTGAAGGACGTTTAGACCTTCTTTAAAGTTCGCTGTGATCGGCGTTTCGATGATTGAACCATCTGGACGCGCCATCAGACCACGCATACCTGCTAGCTGACGAATCTGAGCTGCAGAACCACGTGCGCCCGAGTCGGCCATCATGTAGATGCTGTTGAACGATTCTTGCTGTTCTTCTTCGCCGTCACGGTTGATAACTGTTTCAGAAGATAGGTTATCCATCATTGCTTTCGCAACGCGGTCATTCGTAGATGCCCAGATATCGATAACTTTGTTGTAACGCTCACCCGCAGTAACAAGACCAGATTGGAATTGCTCTTGGATTTCGCGAACTTCTTCTTCAGCAGATTCAATTTCATCGTATTTCGCTTGAGGTACAACCATATCGTCGATACCTACAGAAACACCAGAAAGTGCAGCGTATGCAAAACCTGCGTACATGATTTGGTCAGCAAATACTACTGTATCTTTTAGACCAAGCTTACGGTAACACTCGTTAAGAAGAGTAGAGATCTGCTTCTTACCTAACTTTTGGTTAACGATGCTGTACGGTAGGCCAGCTGGAACGATTTGCCATAGCATTGCACGGCCGACAGTTGTATCAACCATCTTCGTTTCAGTAGTGCTGTTACCATCTTCGTCCACTACAGTCTCGGTGATACGTACTTTAACGCGAGCGTGTAGCTCAGCAGTCTTAGTACGGTATGCCTTTTCAGCCTCAGCAGGGCCAGCAAGGTACATACCTTCGCCTTTCACGTTGATCTTGTCACGTGTCATGTAATAAAGACCCAATACAACGTCCTGAGAAGGTACGATGATCGGATCACCTGACGCTGGCGACAGAATGTTATTCGTCGACATCATCAGTGTACGTGCTTCAAGCTGTGCTTCTAGAGTTAGAGGCACGTGTACCGCCATTTGGTCACCATCGAAGTCGGCGTTGTATGCCGCACACACTAGTGGGTGAAGCTGAATCGCTTTACCTTCGATTAGTACTGGTTCAAACGCTTGGATACCTAGACGGTGAAGTGTAGGTGCACGGTTAAGCAGTACTGGGTGTTCGCGGATTACTTCGTCTAGGATATCCCAAACGATAGCTTCTTCGCGCTCTACCATCTTCTTAGCAGCTTTGATTGTCGTAGCCATGCCACGAGTTTCTAGCTTGCTGTAGATGAACGGCTTAAATAGCTCAAGTGCCATCTTCTTAGGAAGACCACACTGATGTAGACGAAGGTATGGACCTACTGTGATTACAGAACGGCCAGAGTAGTCTACACGTTTACCCAGAAGGTTCTGACGGAAACGACCTTGTTTACCCTTGATCATATCAGCAAGAGATTTCAGAGGACGCTTGTTAGAACCAGTGATAGCACGACCACGACGACCGTTATCTAGAAGTGCATCAACAGACTCTTGCAGCATACGCTTTTCGTTACGTACGATGATGTCCGGAGCAGCTAGCTCTAGAAGACGCTTCAAACGGTTGTTACGGTTGATCACACGACGGTAAAGGTCGTTCAGATCTGAAGTCGCAAAACGACCGCCATCTAGTGGTACTAGAGGACGTAGATCTGGCGGCAGAACCGGAAGTACAGTCAGAATCATCCATTGCGGATCGTTACCCGATGCAATGAACGCTTCAACTAGCTTCAGGCGCTTAGTAACTTTTTTACGCTTAGTTTCTGAGTTAGTTGTTTCTAACTCTTCGCGCATTTCTTCCACTTCTTGATGAAGGTCCATTGTTGCAAGCAGATCTTTGATCGCTTCAGCACCCATCTTAGCAGTGAATTCGTCACCCCACTCTTCTAGACGATCCAGATACTCTTCTTCAGTAAGCATCTGAGATTTTTCTAGATCAGTCATACCTGGTTCAGTTACTACGTACATCTCGAAGTAAAGAACACGTTCGATATCACGTAGAGGGATATCCATTAGCAGACCGATACGAGACGGCAGTGATTTTAGGAACCAGATGTGAGCAACTGGTGAAGCTAGCTCGATGTGGCCCATGCGGTCACGACGAACTTTAGTTTGTGTAACTTCAACGCCACACTTCTCACAGATAACACCACGGTGCTTCAGGCGCTTGTATTTGCCACAAAGACATTCGTAGTCTTTAACTGGACCAAAAATACGTGCACAGAACAGACCATCACGTTCAGGTTTGAACGTACGATAGTTAATTGTTTCCGGCTTTTTAACTTCACCAAAAGACCATGAACGGATCATGTCTGGTGAAGATAGACCGATTTTGATTGCATCAAATTCTTCGGTCTTATGCTGTGCTTTTAGAAAGTTTAATAAGTCTTTCACATTCAGCTCCTGTAAGGAGTTAAAGGAGCTCACTGCTGTAGCAAGCTCCCTTTTACCAAATAATCCTATCTTCTTTTAAAAAGAGGAGGGATTACTCTTCGTCTTCTAGCTCGATGTTGATACCTAGCGAGCGAATCTCTTTCAACAGTACGTTGAACGACTCAGGCATACCAGGTTCCATGCTATGGTTACCGTCTACGATGTTCTTATACATCTTAGTACGGCCGTTAACGTCATCTGACTTAACTGTTAGCATTTCTTGTAGAGTATATGCAGCACCGTATGCTTCTAGTGCCCATACTTCCATCTCACCGAAACGCTGACCACCGAACTGAGCTTTACCACCAAGTGGTTGCTGAGTTACTAGGCTGTAAGAACCAGTTGAACGAGCATGCATCTTGTCATCAACCAAGTGGTTCAGTTTCAGCATGTACATGTAACCAACAGTTACAGGACGCTCAAACGAATCACCAGTACGACCATCAAACAGTTTAAGCTGACCAGATTCTGGCAGATCACCCAGTTTAAGTAGTTCTTTGATTAGAGACTCAGAAGCACCGTCGAACACAGGAGTAGCAATCGGTAGACCGCCACGTAGGTTCTTGATCAGTGTACGAACTTGATCATCAGACAGTTCAGCAATATCAACTTTCTGACGAGTATCACCAAGATCGTAAACCTTCTGTAGGAACTCACGGAACTTATGCAGTTCTTGTTGTTCCTTAACCATTTGGTTGATCTTGTCACCGATACCTTTCGCAGCCAAACCTAAGTGAACTTCTAGGATCTGACCGATGTTCATACGCGATGGTACACCCAGCGGGTTAAGTACGATGTCTACAGGCTGACCTTTCTCATCGTATGGCATGTCTTCAACAGGGTTAATCTTAGAGATTACACCTTTGTTACCGTGACGACCGGCCATCTTATCACCAGGCTGGATACGACGTTTAACCGCTAGGTAAACTTTAACAATCTTAAGAACGCCAGGCGCTAGATCATCACCTTGAGTGATTTTACGACGCTTAGTTTCAAACTTCTTATCGAAGTCTGCTTTTAGCTCATCCCACTGCTCAGCAAGTTGCTCAAGCTGTGTTTGTAGCGCATCGTCTTCTAGAACTTGCTCTAGCCATTGCTTACGACCGATAGTATCAAGCTTAGCTTCAGAGTAACCACCAGACAGAAGTACAGCTTTAACACGGTTAAGAAGGCCACCCTCAAGAATTTGGAACTCTTCAGTTAGGTCTTTCTTAGCTTCTTTAAGCTGCATCTGTTCGATTTCAAGTGCACGCTTGTCTTTCTCTACGCCATCGCGAGTGAAGACTTGTACATCGATGATAGTACCCGAAACAGAGTTTGGTACACGTAGAGAAGTATCTTTAACATCAGATGCTTTCTCACCGAAGATAGCACGTAGTAGCTTCTCTTCAGGAGTCAGTTGAGTTTCACCTTTAGGGGTTACTTTACCAACTAGGATGTCGCCACCCTTAACTTCAGCACCAATGTAAACGATACCTGACTCGTCTAGTTTAGACAGAGCAGACTCACCTACGTTTGGAATATCAGCTGTGATCTCTTCAGAACCCAGCTTAGTATCACGAGCCACACAAGATAGTTCTTGAATGTGGATTGTCGTGAAACGGTCTTCTTGAACTACGCGCTCAGATACTAAGATCGAGTCTTCGAAGTTGTAACCGTTCCAAGGCATGAATGCGATACGCATGTTTTGGCCAAGAGCTAGTTCACCAAGGTCTGTTGAAGGACCATCAGCAAGAACATCGCCGCGTGCAACTGGTTCACCAGGAAGTACAGTTGGACGTTGGTTAATACATGTGTTTTGGTTCGAACGCGTGTACTTAGTTAGGTTGTAAATATCGATACCAGCTTCGCCAGGTACCAATTCATCTTCGTTAACCTTAACTACGATACGAGAAGCGTCTACAGACTGAACTTGACCACCACGTTTAGCAACCGCTGTAACACCAGAGTCAACTGCGATGTTACGTTCGATACCAGTACCGACTAGAGGCTTATCAGCCTTAAGTGTTGGTACAGCTTGACGTTGCATGTTGGCACCCATCAATGCACGGTTCGCATCATCGTGTTCTAGGAACGGGATAAGCGAAGCAGCGATAGATACTACTTGGTTTGTCGCAACGTCCATGTAGTCAACGTGATCGCGTGGGTGAAGACCAGATTCACCTTTTTGACGAGCTGTGATTAGCTCATCTGCAAACGTACCTTCTTCAGTAAGAATGGTGTTTGCTTGCGCGATTACGAATTGACCTTCCTGGATTGCAGACAGGTAATCAACTTCTTCTGTTACTACACCATCTACTACACGACGGTACGGAGTTTCTAGGAAACCGTAATCGTTACAACGTGCAAACGCAGATAGCGAGTTAATTAGACCGATGTTTGGACCTTCAGGCGTTTCGATCGGACATAGACGACCGTAGTGAGTTACGTGAACGTCACGTACTTCGAAGCCTGCGCGCTCACGAGTAAGACCACCAGGACCTAAAGCAGAGATACGACGTTTGTGCGTAACTTCTGACAATGGGTTGTTTTGGTCCATGAACTGTGAAAGCTGTGAAGAGCCAAAGAATTCTTTAACTGCAGCAGAGATCGGCTTAGCGTTGATAAGATCTTGAGGCATGATTGCATCAAGGTCACCAAGACTTAGGCGCTCTTTAACGGCACGTTCTACACGAACTAGACCAACACGGAATTGGTTTTCTGCCATTTCACCTACAGAACGGATACGACGGTTGCCAAGGTGGTCGATATCGTCCACTTCACCAATACCGTTACGGATACCAATCAGTTTCTTCATCACTTCGATGATGTCTGATTCATCCAGAGTACCGCGCTCTTCTTCTTCTTCACGCTCGATAGAGCTGTTGAACTTCATACGGCCTACAGTTGATAGGTCGTAACGTTCTTCAGAGAAGAATAGGCTTTCGAATAGAGACTCTGCAGCTTCTTTCGTTGGTGGCTCGCCAGGACGCATCATGCGGTAGATTTCTACCAATGCAGAGATGCGATCTACTGTGCTATCTGCACGTAGAGTGTCTGACATGAATGGACCGTGATCTAGGTCATTCGTGAACAGAGTTTGTAGAGCCTTGTGACCTGCTTGAGACAGGTTAGCAAGTGCTTCTAAGCTAATCTCTTGGTTCGCGCCAACGATGATCTCGCCAGTTGCTTCATTGATGTAATCTTTAGATGCAACTTTACCAACGATGTACTCTACTGGTACTTCGATGTGCTCAACGCCATCTTTTTCAAGTTGACGGATATGACGAGCAGTAACACGACGACCAGTCTCAACGTAAGTTTTGCCGTTTGCTTCGATGTCGAATGACGCAGTTTCACCACGTAGACGATCAGGAACCAACTCCATAAGAAGAGTTTGGTCTTTAACTTCGAAGTTCACTTTGTCGAAGAATAGATCTAGGATCTCTTCAGTCGATTTACCAAGCGCACGAAGAATAATCGATGCTGGTAGCTTACGACGACGGTCGATACGTACGAATAAGTTATCCTTAGGATCGAACTCAAAGTCTAACCATGAGCCACGGTAAGGAATTACACGTGCGTTATAAAGAACTTTACCTGATGAGTGGGTCTTACCCTTATCACTGTCGAAGAACACGCCTGGGCTTCGGTGCAGCTGGGATACGATAACCCTCTCGGTACCATTAATTACGAAAGTACCATTGTCTGTCATAAGCGGAATTTCGCCCATGTAGACTTCTTGTTCTTTAATGTCTTTTACAGTACCTGCTGGTGCATCTCGATCAAAGATAACTAGACGTAGTTTTACGCGTAGTGGCTTTGAGTAAGTAACACCGCGGATTTGACATTCTTTAACGTCAAAAACTGGCTCACCAAGACGGTAGCTAACGTATTGCAGCTCAGAATTGCCGTTGTAGCTCTGAATTGGAAATACAGAACGGAAAGCAGCTTCAAGACCGTATTGACCTTCTGGATCCTGTTCGATGAATTTGTCGAAAGAATCAAGCTGGATCGATAACAGGTATGGAATGTCCAAAACTTGTGGACGAGTACCAAAATCCTTACGGATGCGCTTTTTCTCGGTATAAGAGTAAACCATGGGGTTCCTCAGCTCGCTGATAAGTGACCCAAACCACCCAAAACACTCTTCAAGAGGGGGCGGTGACAAACAGCTGTTTACTGTAGTGAACAATCATTTCGAAAAAATGACTGTTTTTTTGCTCGGATTATGACGGTTAAACAGCGGAAAATTCGTCATAGCCCTACAGCGCAAAAAGGCCGGTGGTTAATAAACCACCAGCCATTAGCCTTGCGGCTAAGAAATTAAGTAATAATTACTTGATTTCAACAGAAGCGCCAGCTTCTTCTAGCTGTGCTTTAAGAGCTTCAGCTTCAGCTTTGTCAACGCCTTCTTTAAGCGCTGCAGGAGCTGAGTCTACAAGACCTTTAGCTTCTTTAAGACCTAGGCCAGTTGCGCCACGTACAGCTTTGATAACTTGTACTTTGTTAGCGCCAGCAGCAGTTAGGATAACGTCGAATTCAGTTTGCTCAGCAGCAGCGTCGCCGCCAGCTGCGCCGCCAGCTACAACAGCAGCAGCTGCAGTAACGCCGAATTTCTCTTCCATAGCTTCGATAAGCTCAACAACTTGCATTACAGACATTTCTGCAACTGCGTCTAGGATTTGCTCGTTAGTAATAGACATAACAATTCTCTTTTAAGTCAACAATAAGTTTAAATAGCAACCAGTGAAAAGCAAGGCTTATGCCGCAGCTTCTTCTTTTTGGTCGCGAACAGCAGCGATAGTACGAACCAGCTTGCCAGCAGAAGCTTCTTTCATGCACATCATTAGGCGTGCGATAGCTTCGTCGTAAGTTGGTAGTGTCGCTAGTACTTCAGCATCAGTAACTGCGCCTTCAAATGCAGCAGCTTTGATCTCGAAATCTTTATTCTCTTTAGCGAAGTCTTTGAAAAGACGCGCTGCAGCACCTGGGTGCTCATTAGAGAATGCGATCAGAGTTGGACCAGTGAAAGTGTCTACTAGACACTCGTAGTCTGTACCCTGAACCGCACGGCGTGCTAGTGTGTTACGAACAACTTTCATGTAAACACCCGCTTCGCGAGCTTGTTTACGTAGAGAAGTCATTGCGCCAACTTCAACGCCACGAGAATCAGCTACAACTGCAGAAAGTGCACCACTGGCAGCTTCGTTGACTTCAGCAACAATTGCTTTTTTGTCTTGAAGATTTAAAGCCATTTGGATTAACCTCTGGTTGTGATTACAGCACTCAATACAAAATGTAATGAGCGTTTACGATGTTATTTAAAAATGAATAAATTCATTTCAAACCACAACATCGCCTACGTAGGTTTTATTAAGCTATCAATAATCTAATGAAAATCGACAGCGCCTACGGTCTTGGGATAGATGATTTCAAATTGCTTTAAAACCACCCAACCACAAATATTAGGCGCAGAAGTATACACTAAATCTGCGCCTAAGCAAATTAGTTTGCTTGAGTGTCAAGACTAGCTTGATCAACAGCAACACCAGCACCCATCGTAGTAGAGATGCTTACTTTCTTCAGGTAAGAACCCTTAGCTGAAGAAGGCTTAGCTTTCTTAAGAGCAACTAGAAGAGCTTCTAGGTTCTCTTGAAGCTGGCTAGCTTCGAAAGATGCTTTACCGATAGTAGTGTGGATGATGCCGTTCTTGTCGTTACGGTAACGAACCTGACCAGCTTTAGCGTTCTTAACCGCTTCAGCAACGTTAGGAGTTACAGTACCAACTTTAGGGTTTGGCATAAGGCCGCGTGGACCTAGGATTGTACCTAGTTGACCAACAACACGCATTGCATCTGGAGAAGCAACAACTACGTCGAAGTTCATTTCGCCTTTTTTCACTTGCTCAGCAAGATCTTCCATACCAACGATATCTGCGCCAGCAGCTTTAGCAGCTTCTGCGTTTGCACCTTGAGTGAAAACAGCAACGCGGATGTCACGGCCAGTACCGTGAGGTAGCACTGTTGCGCCACGAACGTTTTGGTCAGATTTACGAGCATCGATGCCTAGGTTAACAGCAACATCTACAGACTCAACGAATTTAGCAGTCGCTAGTTCTTTAAGAAGAGCAACAGCTTCGCTGATTTCGTATTCTTTAGTTGAGTCAACTTTGTCGCGGATTACGCGCATACGCTTAGTAAGTTTAGCCATGATCTTATCCCTCTACCACTAGGCCCATTGAACGAGCAGTACCAGCAATAGAACGTTTCATTGCTTCGATGTCAGCACCAGTCATATCAGCAGCTTTAGTTTCTGCGATTTCCTGAACTTGAGCGTCAGTAACAGTACCAACTTTCTCAGTGTTTGGACGACCTGAACCAGACTTAACGCCAGCAGCTTTCTTAAGAAGAACAGCAGCAGGTGGAGTCTTAGTTACGAACGTGAAAGAACGGTCGTTGTAAACAGTAATAACTACTGGAGTAGGTAGACCTTTCTCAACAGATTCTGTTTTTGCGTTGAACGCTTTACAGAATTCCATGATGTTCACGCCGTGTTGACCTAGAGCAGGACCAACCGGTGGACTTGGGTTTGCCATACCAGCTGCAACTTGCAGTTTGATATAAGCTTCAACTTTCTTAGCCATGATATTTCCTAATATTTTGGGTACATGCGCTAGCCGCAAGGCGAGCTCCCCATAAATTCAATTAACTCTTTTTCACTTCCACAGAAGCAAAAAGGCGCGAAATTATAATCATAATTCGCGCCTTTAACAACCCTAAAAAGGTGATTTTTTATACTCTTTTATTTTGAACAACTTATGAAGCATTTATCCACAGCTTGTTCAAAATTTAGAGTTTTAGTCCAGTTTTTCAACCTGACCAAATTCAAGCTCAACCGGTGTTGCACGACCAAAGATCGATACAGATACCTTAATGCGGCTTTTCTCGTAATCTACTTCTTCAACAGTACCGTTGAAGTCAGCAAATGGACCATCGTTCACACGAACCACTTCACCCGCTTCGAACATTGTCTTAGGACGTGGAGACTCGCTCGCTTTCTCTAGACGGTTCAAGATAGCATCAGCTTCTTTATCAGTGATTGGTGCAGGACGATCAGAGGTACCACCAATGAAGCCCATAACACGCGGAATGCTGCGTACTAAGTGCCATGATTCATCATTCATGATCATTTGAACTAATACGTAGCCAGGGAAGAATTTACGTTCACTTTTACGGCGTTGGCCTGCACGCATTTCCACTACTTCTTCAGTAGGTACTAGCACATCGCCAAATAGTTCTTCCATGTTGTGCATTTTAATATGCTCGCGTAGCGACTGTGCAACACGACCTTCAAAGCCAGAAAAGGCTTGAACTACATACCAACGTTTTTTTGGAGCTTCACTCATGAATCAGAACCCTCTACACCCCAGTTGCTAGAGAAACTAGACGGACCATAATGCCGTCAATTCCCCAAAGCACTAGAGACATAACAATACATACAGCTAAAACGATCAATGTAGTTTGCATAGTTTCTTGGCGAGTAGGCCAAACAACTTTACGAATCTCCATACGAGATTCTTTTGCAAAATCGATCGCAGCTTTACCTTTAGTTGTTGTTGCTGCAACGCCTAGTGCGGCAGCAATCAGCACAACTACACCTGCAGCGCGAATTACAACAGACAATTCACCATACAGGTAATTACCCACAACAGCAGTAGCCAACAGAACAAAAGCGACAATCCACTTCATTGTATCTGCTGCACCTGAGCTATCAGGAGTTTCAGCGTTTGCTTTCATAAAACCAACCTGTGATAAGTCTTAAATATAGACGACAATAACCCCGCTGTTGCAGGGCACATTCCTTTGCGTTGCAAAACAACACATCTAACAGTCATTTTAGTCAAAAAGACCGTTTAATTCTTTGCTAAGAGCAAAAATCGATGTCAAAACATCCAACTCTTTTTTTAGCGCAGAAAAAGGGCATCAAATGATGCCCTTTTTACTAGTGGTTCGTCAAATCTTATGCAAAGATTTTAGCTACAACACCAGCACCAACTGTACGGCCACCTTCGCGGATTGCGAAACGTAGACCTTCGTCCATTGCGATTGGAGCGATTAGCTCAACAGTCATTTGAACGTTGTCACCTGGCATTACCATTTCTACGCCTTCTGGTAGAGTGATGTCGCCTGTTACGTCAGTTGTACGGAAGTAGAACTGTGGACGGTAACCTTTGAAGAAAGGAGTGTGACGGCCGCCTTCGTCTTTAGAAAGTACGTATACTTCAGACTCAAACTTAGTGTGTGGGTTGATAGAACCTTTCGCAGAAAGTACTTGACCACGTTCAACGTCATCACGCTTAGTACCACGTAGAAGTGCACCAACGTTCTCACCTGCACGACCTTCGTCAAGCAGTTTACGGAACATTTCAACACCAGTACAAGTAGTAAGAGTAGTCTCTTTGATACCAACGATTTCTACTTCGTCACCTACACGTAGGATACCGCGCTCGATACGACCAGTTACAACAGTACCACGACCTTGGATTGAGAATACATCTTCAATTGGTAGTAGGAACGGTTGGTCAACTGCACGCTCTGGCTCAGGAATGTAAGAATCTAGTGCTTCTGCAAGCTCAACGATCTTATCTTCCCACTGCTTCTCGCCGTTTAGTGCGCCAAGTGCAGAACCTTGGATAACTGGTAGGTCATCACCAGGGAAGTCGTATTCAGAAAGAAGTTCACGAACTTCCATCTCAACTAGCTCAAGTAGCTCTTCGTCATCTACCATGTCACATTTGTTCATGAATACGATGATGTAAGGGATACCAACTTGACGACCAAGTAGGATGTGCTCACGAGTTTGAGGCATAGGGCCGTCAGTCGCAGCAACAACTAGGATACCGCCGTCCATTTGTGCAGCACCAGTGATCATGTTTTTAACATAATCCGCGTGTCCTGGACAGTCTACGTGTGCGTAGTGACGTGCTGGAGTATCGTACTCAACGTGAGAAGTTGCGATTGTGATACCGCGCTCGCGCTCTTCTGGAGCGTTATCGATAGATGCGAAATCTTTAGCAACACCACCGTACACTTTTGCAAGTGTAGTACAGATAGCAGCAGTTAGAGTTGTTTTACCGTGGTCAACGTGGCCGATAGTACCAACGTTTACGTGCGGTTTCGTACGTTCAAATTTTTCTTTAGACATGGGGTGTCCCTCTAGGTACGGATTAGGTGGCTTAAAATAAGACCACGCAACCAAAAAAAATGGTTTTCTTTATTAAAGGAGAAGAAGCTTTAGACTGGTGCTAATACCCAGAGTCGAACTGGGGACCTCACCCTTACCAAGGGTGCGCTCTACCGACTGAGCTATATCAGCACACAAAATGAGTTGGAGCGTGCAGCGGGAATCGAACCCGCATCATCAGCTTGGAAGGCTGAGGTAATAGCCATTATACGATGCACGCAACACGTAACTCTGTTTGAGCTATTTAACCTTTAGAATATGGTGGAGAGGGACGGATTCGAACCATCGAAGGCAGTGCCAACAGATTTACAGTCTGCTCCCTTTGGCCACTCGGGAACCTCTCCAAATTTTGAGCTTTCTCTCGCTTTCCTAAAAGGAAGGGAGAAAGTGGTGCCGACTACCGGAATCGAACTGGTGACCTACTGATTACAAGTCAGTTGCTCTACCTACTGAGCTAAGTCGGCACAAGTGGGGCGCATTTTATTGAATGATTTTCCACCTTGCAATAGTAAATTGAAAAAAAGTGCAAAATTCTCTGACCAAACTCCTACATACGGCTATTTAGCTCAAGGTTTACGTCTTTAACCCGCATCTAGTACAGGAAGATATTTTATTTATCTATCGCTTGATGTATTTTCCATGCACTTGTTTTGTTATCCACTATAGAGTTTTGTATGAGCCCATTTATGTCATTTGACCGCGAACGTTGGTCTGAGCTAAGGAATTTAGTTCCGATGACACTTTCTGAGAGCGACTTAAAAGAGCTTCAAGGCATCAATGAAAAGCTCACAATGGAAGAGGCAGTAGAGATCTATCTACCGTTATCTCGTCTATTGAACCTCTATGTGGCAGCCAGACAGAATAGAAACTCGGTACTCCACCAATTTCTAGATAAGAAAGAGAAAGCGCCACCTTTTATCATCGGTATTGCGGGTAGCGTAGCCGTTGGCAAAAGTACCACTGCGCGTCTGCTTAAAGCCCTACTCTCTCGCTGGGAAAACCACCCAAAAGTTGAGCTAGTGACAACCGATGGCTTTTTATATCCAAACGAGGTCTTAGAAGAGAAAGGCTTGATGAGCAAAAAGGGCTTTCCGGAGTCTTACGATATCAAGCGTTTAGTGAACTTTGTTTCGGATGTAAAGGCATGCAAGAGAAATGTTACAGCCCCTGTTTACTCGCATCTTACGTACAACATTACTGATGACGTTAAGTGCGTCGACCTACCAGATGTGCTTATTATTGAAGGGCTTAATGTCTTACAAACCGGAATGAATTATCCACACGAACCACATCGCGTGTTTATTTCAGACTTCCTTGATTTCTCACTCTATGTTGACGCTGATAGCCAACAAATCAAAGAGTGGTACGTCAATCGTTTTATGAAATTCCGCGATGGTGCGTTTACTAAGCCTGGCTCTTACTTTAGTCATTACACTAAATTATCGAACCAAGCCGCATTAGATAAAGCGGAAGGTATCTGGAGTTCAATTAATGGCTTGAACCTTGAACAAAATATCCTTCCGACAAGAGAAAGGGCTCACCTGATTCTACGTAAAGGCGCAGATCATATGGTTGAAGAAGTGTTACTAAGAAAATAGTAACGCCTTAATCGCCTTTTCTTAGCGATATCTCGCCACCAATATAGCTCTCGACACCATTCTCAGTTTTGAGCAATACAGCGCCTTGTTCATCGATACCTTGAACAACACCTTCAATTTCTCTAGGTCCAATGATCAACCTAACATTGCGACCTAAGAAATTATCCAATCGGTTCCAACGCTCTACAAAGTTGGACATTCCTTTCAACTCATAATCGGCAAGAGATTTATCCCAAGCATTGATCAAAGCCTGCGCTAACTGGTTACGGTCTGGCACCTTCCCATCACACACTTCTTTAAGGGAAGTCCATGGTTGCCCAATACCTGATGTTGTTGGATCCATGGATAGGTTTAGCCCTAAACCAATCACAATATGCGCAGCGCCACCAGACTGCCCTGACAGCTCGACCAAGATACCTGCAAGCTTCTTATCATTATGGTAGAGGTCGTTCGGCCATTTGAGCTTTACACCTTCTACACCCATTTCTTCCAAAGCTTCAACAACAGCAACACCAACCACAAGGCTTAAGCCCATCGCAGCAGCCATCCCTGCGTCAAGTCTCCAATACATTGAAAGATAGAGGTTTGCACCGAATGGTGATACCCACTCTCGTCCACGGCGTCCACGGCCCGCCGCTTGATATTCCGCAATGCAGACAGAACCCGATTCAAGGGTGTTAGTACGCTCTAATAGGTGCTGGTTTGTAGAACCTATGATTGGAATCAACTCAAGAGAAGCATCGCGACTAACTGCAGACAATTTTTCTTGGTCAAGCATATCTAATCGACTGGCTAGCTTGTAGCCCTTGCCTTGTACTCGGTAGATATCTACCCCCCACTCTTGAATACCTTTAATGTGCTTACTGATAGCCGCTCGTGATACACCAATCATTTCACCTAGGTCTTCACCTGAATGAAACTCACCGTCAGCAAGGCATCTCAATAGTGCAAGCTTGGTACTGTGCTCTCTCATGCCAATGACTCCAAAGCCTTGTCTAGGTTTGTCTCGCAGTCTCGTCCCATAAAACGCACTTCATGTTCCAATCGAATATCGAATTTATTCAAAACGGACTGGCGTACTCGCTCTGCAAGCTTAAGGATATCCACGGCAGAAGCCTCATCATAATTGATGATAACCAATGCTTGGTTAGGGTGAACCTGAGCGCCACCTTCAGTCACGCCTTTGAACTGGCATTGATCAATCAGCCAACCAGCAGCGACTTTGATCATGTCATTACTCTCATAGCCGACAATGTTTGGGTATAGAGCTAACAGGCGATCAAAATGATCTTTGGTGATCACAGGGTTTTTGAAGAAACTGCCCGCATTCCCTTGTACTCTAGGGTCTGGTAGCTTACTTGAACGGATAGCACACACTTCATCAAATATAGTGCGAGGAGAGAGCGTATCGGCTGCTAGGCTTTTTAACGGGCCATAGTGATTGCATGGCTGCCACTCTTTCGACAACGTTAAACCAATCGCAACAACAATCGCTTTACCGTAGAGAGCGTGTTTGAAAATAGAATCTCGGTAACCAAAGAGACACTCTTCTTTGCTTAATCGCTTAACTGTATAAGTATCCAGACACAGAATATCGACATACTCGCATACATCTTGCAGCTCAACACCATACGCACCAATATTCTGAATCGGAGCAGAGCCTGAACAGCCGGGTATCATTGCTAGGTTTTCTAGGCCACCCAACCCCTTATCCACACTCCACTTAACCAAGCTTGGCCAATCCTCGCCACCACTTACATGCAGTAGGTGATGACTGTCCGTCTCGGTCAGCTCAATCCCGGCTAATTTATTCACAATGACCAGGCCAGCGAAGTGCTCCGTAAAAAGCATATTACTGCCCTTACCCAGTATCAACTTAGGCAAAGCTGACCATTTAGGGTCTTTGTAAAGCGAAATCAGTTCTTCGGTAGTGGTGACTTCAACCAACGCATCACACGTCTGATCGATGGAAAAAGTATGAACATTTTTTAAACTAGCATTGAGATGGAATTGCATGGCGATATTCAATTAACTTACACTGCGGTCATTCTACAGCAGATAAACCAATGGCGCAGTGACTGAATGAACAATGTCATCATTACTCAATTAGACCCAGTAAAGGTTCCCCTAGTTAAACGTTTCTATAAAGAACACTACCCAACGGGAAAAGCGAATAAGAGTGAACTGATCTACTCGTTATTACTGGATAACGAGCTGTGCGGTGTCGTGCGTTTTCGTACAATAGAAAATAGTCGCTTACTTACCGGTATGGCTATATCAAAACAACATCGTGGTCAGCAATTAGGCTCCCAGCTTATGGATTATTGTGCGCAACATACGCTTACGGAAGACGATTACTGCTTTGCGTACGCTCATCTCACCAATTTTTACGCGCGACACAAATTCGTACAAGTAGACCCTAAAGATCTACCAAATGGTTTAAGACTTTTATACGAGCGCTATTCGAATAGCGGAAAAGATCTCATTCCTATGCATTATCAGCAAATTTGTTAGAGAATGCCTCGATTATCTAGTATTTGGTGCTATCCCTTTGGTAAAATTAAAGGTTCGCAATTTTGCATATTTTTAAGGTAAAACAGTCAATATGATTGCCAGTAGGAATCCATTCATACAGTTGCCAACCATAGCGCAGAATCCTGACAAGTTTGAAGTACTACTATCAGCGAAAGAGTTTCGAACTCGCCTACTTGATGAGATATCTCGCGCAACGACTCGTATTAGTTTAGTCGCTTTGTACCTTGAAGATGATGAAGCTGGCCGTGAGATCCTAACTGCCTTATATGAAGCAAAGCAAAAGAATCCAGAATTAGACGTGAGCGTTTGTGTCGATTGGCACCGAGCGCAGCGCGGATTGATTGGTGCAGAGTCTTCTGAAGGCAATGCAGCCATGTATAAAGAGTTTGCAGAAAAATATCAACATTCTGTGCCTGTCTATGGCATTCCCGTTCGCGGCAAAGAAGTCTTTGGCGTATTGCACTTAAAAGGCTTTATCGTCGATGACAGCGTGATATACAGCGGTGCAAGCCTTAACAATATCTACCTGAATTACCATGACCGCTATCGCTTTGATCGTTACCACGTTTTAAACAACGCGGCTCTTGCTGACTCAATGTTTGCCTACGTACACGAACAGATGGTTGCGGACAGCGCTGTTTATGACCTGGCTGATAAGAACAAGCCTGCGACCAAAGAACTGAAACCAGCGATTCGTCAGTTTCGTGCATCATTAGCAAGATCTCAGTATCAATTCGAAGGGCAAGAGGTTTCAGCAGACCAAGTGGCTGTAACACCCTTGGTTGGTATCGGTAAAAGACGTAACCGTCTGAATCAGGGAATCAATCAACTCGTAGCGCAAGCTAAAGATGAAATCTTTATCTGCACACCTTACTTCAACTTCCCACCTAGCCTAGCTAAAGAAGTGAAGAAAGCACTCAAGCGTGGCGTAAAGGTCAGCATTGTTGTTGGCGATAAGACAGCGAATGATTTCTTTATCTCGCCAGAAGAAGAGTTTAAAACGATTGGTGGTTTGCCATACCTTTACGAACTGAACTTACGCCGTTTCGCTAAAGCGAATGAAGCTCATATTGCTAGCCGTAATCTATCAATTCGACTTTGGCAACACGATTCCAATAGCTTCCACCTAAAGGGCATATGGGTAGATAAGCGCTACATGCTACTAACAGGTAATAACCTAAACCCACGCGCATGGAAGCTGGATCTGGAGAACGGTATCTTTATCCAAGATAACTACCATCACCTAACTGATAAATTCCAGGCTGAAGTGGATAATATCCTTCAACACACTCAGCTTATCTGTACTTATAAGCAGCTAGATAAGGTAGAGAGCTACCCGATGGAAGTTCAGAAGTTGATTCGTAAGATCACTCGTGTGAAAGCCGACAGAGTACTCAAACAAATACTGTAGTCGGTGTATTAGAAACACTATTTATCAACGCCTAGCAAACGCTAGGCGTTTTTATATCTACGAGATAGCGAGATAGCGAGATAGCGAGATAGCGAGATAGCGAGATAGGTTTACTTAATGGTCCTTTAAGTCACCATCTCTATTTATTCATAGTGATTGTGATAGCTGGAAGTATTAAACACCGTACCTTTTCCTTAGTCAGTCTAAGAGTTTCAGATACGTGTATCTGGTATGGTTTAGAGAGCAGTTAAACGAGTCCCAATACGAACATAATCGACAATTATCCTATACGTACCAAAAGCAATAATGTTCGTCATTCCCTAAAGCAAAGTGCGAGCGTAATGGGGAATCTCACATAGTAAAGCCCTCAGGTTGATGCTCTGCTCTATTTTAGCTCAACTACCAGAGTTAGAAGTAACCGCTTATATTCCCAAGAAGCACCTCCTGACGGCCAGAGAGACATCTCATGGATAGTGATAAGAATCTGTAGCCAATATCCCAAACACATACGCCAGAAACGACGAAAGCCTAGTCGTCAGACTAGGCTTTCTAATATGTGCCGGAATAACATGAAGTGCAGGGGCTCGGTGCCTTTACAGCACTCATACAATTTAACCACAAAACACTTTTCTTCAAATGTAAAAAAGCCCTGCTATTTCTAGCAGGGCTTCTCTAATAAGTGGCGGAGTGGACGGGACTCGAACCCGCGACCCCCGGCGTGACAGGCCGGTATTC
>NZ_JALNTS010000008.1:0-284881 GCF_023161725.1 Vibrio sp. 1CM24A | reverse complement strand
ATTGGCAGAGCAGCGGATTCCAAATCCGCGTGTTGGGAGTTCGAATCTCTCCACCCCTGCCATATTTAAGGCTCTAGCAGAAATGCTGGAGCCTTTTTGCTTTCTGAATCCAATATACGCCATTAGCAAAGCAGCGGATCCCCCCGACTTACCAAAACAGCGCGTGTTGGAGTTGAAACCTCCAGCCTGTCATATCTACGCCTCAGCAGAAATGCTGGGGCTTTTTTACGTCTGTTGCTTCTACGAAGTAATGTGGGATAACTAGGAGCTCCTAGCTCACCTGCGTGCTCGAATCTCCGGAGTGCCTGCTCATTCCAGCCTTGCCATATTTAAGACTCTAGTCTGCACGTCTCGGCAGAAATGCTAGCGCTTTTTATTCCTGTCATTTTTACAAGTATCACTAGAAGTACCAAGTGTTCCTTTAGCTATCTCTATCGAACACTGATTTAGTGCAGCCTTGCTGTATTTAATGACTTAGTTCAAAGCTAAAGCTTTCTGTTCACCACTCATCTAGCTCGTAGTCCTGTTAATAACTAACGCTATTCTAGCGAGACGTTGAGTCCCGTTACTTTTGTTTCCAGGTGAAAGGTGAAGCCTTTCGATTGAAGCTTATATAACTTGAGAGTGGGTTATTGGGTAGACTAGCGAGTGGGCAGAAGAACTAATTCTCTGTATGACTTAAGCTCCTTAAAGAGTTCTAGCCACCCACATTAATGCTTTCAATTGCTTAAATACTAGCGGTATCAAATATCAAATATCGATATAAGTTCTATATTCCACGTATACCTTTCAGCTATAGCTTCAGTGTGGGAATTGGTGAGTTTGACTTTCATTAGGTGTAAAAAAGGCCACCTAAAGTAGGCGGCCTTGATTGATCTATCTAAGTGTTAATCTAGCTCTTTCTCTGCTTGTTTTGCTTTCTCTATCATAGGAGTGATTGTTGAGCCTTGAACTAGAATAGAGAACACAACAACGGCGTATGTCATGACAAGGATTATCTCTTTTACATCTATTGCTTTGTCTTCAATTACCCAGATACCTGAAGGGATCGAAAGTGCCATGGCTAAAGCTAAGCCACCGCGTAAGCCACCCCAAGTTAGAATCTTAATCGACCACGGGTTGTAAGTTCTAAAACGTTTAAATCCGATGTAAGACAAGAAAACACTTAAGTAACGTGCACTCAATACTAGAGGGACTGCGAACGCCATTAATATCCAGTCTTCTTGGTGGAATTTGAATAACAACATCGACATACCAATCAATAAGAACAATACGCCGTTTAAGAATTCATCTATCAATTCCCAGAAATGATCTAGGTGATCTTCACTCTCTTTTGAGAATCCGATAAAGCGAGTCCAGTTACCAATCATGATACCTGATACCACCATTGCCAATGGACCTGATACATGTAGAACTTCAGCAAACGCATAACCAGCAGTTGGGATGCCGATGGTTAATAGCAACTCCATCGAGTGGTCATCGGTATTGCTGATTAGGTAATGGAATACGAGGCCTAAAACAAAACCGTAGACGATGCCGCCAATTGCCTCTTGAACGAATAGCATGGTCACACTACCGACGGTTGGTGCTTCTGTACCAAATGCGATAGTAAATAGGGTTACGAAGATCACTAAGCCAAAACCATCGTTAAATAGAGACTCTCCTTCGATTTGAGTAGAGATTCTTCTGGGCGCATCGAGCTTCTTTACTATTGCTAACACGGCGATTGGGTCGGTTGGAGATATTAGCGAGCCAAAGAGTAGGCAGTAAATCAGATCAAATTGAATACCGATGAACTGACAGAACCCGTACAGCACAAAACCGATAAAGAAGGTTGAAAACAGCGTAGCACCTAACGCGAGTACTGTTATTTCCCATTTCTGGTCTTTTAAATTTGGTAACTTAATCCCTAAACCACCGGCAAAGAGTAAGAAGCCCAATATTCCCTTTAGTAGGAAATCTTCAAAGTTGATACTGGCAACGGTTTCTGAGGCGATGTCAGCCAGTTGGAACCAATTGTTTTGTCCCGCAATGATAATCAATAGAGATAACATCATTGAGCCAGCTGTGATGGCGATGGTTGTCTGCATTTTACCAATTTTGGTATTAACGAAAGCAATAAGCATGGCTGCAGCGGACAAGAAGCATAAGGTGTAATAGACCGACATTGGGATTCCAACATGTAACAAAGTATGAATATGAATTTTCGTTGTCTCATGCTCAAATAGCAAACATTTTTTTGTCATGACTCAGTAATCAATTTCCTTTTTTAGACGTCTAGACTCCTTTTTAATGTGTGATAGGATGGAGGGATAATTAAAGGAATGAGGTTGTACCGTGGGAAGTAATGTAAGGCAAAAGATTGACGCTCTGTTGAAGCAACGAATTTTACTGATTGATGGTGGCATGGGCACCATGATTCAGGATTATAAATTGGAAGAGCAAGACTATCGTGGTGAACGCTTTGCTGATTGGCACAGTGACTTGAAGGGCAACAATGACCTTTTAGTTCTTACACAGCCTAAGCTTATCAAAGATATCCATTCAGAATACTTGGAAGCTGGGGCAGACATCCTCGAAACCAATACCTTTAACGCTACAACCATCGCTATGGCCGACTATGATATGGAAAGTCTTAGTGAAGAGATTAACTTTGCTGCTGCCAAGCTTGCTCGTGAAGCAGCTGATGAATGGACCGCAAAGACCCCAGACAAGCCTCGCTTCGTCGCGGGTGTATTAGGTCCAACCAACCGAACTTGTTCTATATCCCCTGATGTAAACGATCCTGGTTACCGTAATGTTAGCTTTGACGAACTGGTTGAAGCTTATTCTGAATCGACTCGCGCGCTCATTAAGGGCGGTTCAGACTTAATACTTATTGAAACTATCTTCGATACGTTAAACGCAAAAGCGTGTGCTTTTGCGGTTGAATCTGTTTTTGAAGAAGTAGGTACTAGTCTGCCTGTAATGATTTCCGGTACCATCACTGATGCATCGGGTCGTACCCTTTCAGGACAGACGACAGAAGCATTCTACAACGCCCTTCGTCATGTAAAACCTATCTCATTCGGATTGAACTGTGCATTAGGCCCTGATGAACTGCGTGAGTATGTCGGTGAGATGTCTCGTATCTCAGAGTGCAACGTTTCTGCTCACCCTAATGCGGGTTTGCCTAATGCATTTGGTGAGTATGACCTTTCTCCTGAGGATATGGCTGAACATGTTAAAGAGTGGGCTGAAAGTGGCTTCTTGAACCTAATTGGTGGGTGTTGTGGTACTACTCCAGAGCATATCCGTCAAATGGCTGAGGCCGTTGAAGGTGTAACGCCGCGTCAATTGCCAGACTTACCAGTTTCTTGTCGTCTTTCGGGACTAGAGCCACTGACGATAGCTAAAGAATCTTTGTTCGTGAATGTGGGTGAACGTACCAATGTTACCGGCTCTGCACGCTTTAAGCGCCTTATCAAAGAAGAGCTCTACGACGAAGCCTTGAGTGTAGCTCGAGAGCAAGTCGAAAATGGTGCTCAAATTATCGATATTAACATGGATGAAGGTATGCTAGACGCCGAGGCGTGTATGGTTAAATTCCTGAATCTGTGTGCTTCAGAACCTGAAATCTCGAAAGTACCTGTTATGGTCGATTCTTCTAAGTGGGAAGTTATCGAAGCTGGCCTAAAGTGTATTCAAGGCAAAGGCATCGTTAACTCCATCTCTCTAAAAGAAGGCAAAGAGAAGTTTGTTGAGCAAGCCAAATTAGTTCGTCGTTATGGTGCTGCTGTCATCGTGATGGCGTTTGATGAAGTCGGGCAGGCTGATACTCGAGAGCGTAAAGTCGAGATCTGTACTAATGCCTACAACATTCTTGTTGATGAAGTCGGTTTCCCGCCAGAAGATATTATTTTTGACCCGAATATTTTCGCAGTGGCGACGGGTATCGATGAACATAACAACTATGCGGTTGATTTCATTGAGGCGGTAGGGGACATCAAACGCGATCTCCCGCATGCGATGATCTCTGGCGGTGTGTCGAATGTTTCATTCTCATTCCGCGGTAATAACTACGTCCGTGAGGCTATTCACGCGGTGTTCCTATATCACTGTTTTAAAAACGGTATGGATATGGGCATTGTAAACGCTGGTCAGTTGGAAATTTACGATAATGTTCCAGAAGATCTGCGTGACGCTGTTGAAGATGTCGTACTAAACCGTCGTGATGATTCAACTGAACGATTGCTGGATATGGCGACCGAATACCTAGAGCGAGCTGTCGGTAAGGTTGAAGATAAATCTGCATTAGAGTGGCGAACTTGGCCTGTAGAGAAGCGTTTGGAGCACTCTTTGGTTAAAGGTATCACTGACTTTATTGTTGAAGATACCGAAGAAGCTCGTGTTAATGCCTCTCGTCCTATTGAAGTGATTGAAGGTCCTCTAATGGACGGCATGAACGTTGTGGGTGACCTATTTGGTGAAGGTAAGATGTTCTTACCACAAGTTGTAAAGTCTGCGCGTGTGATGAAGCAGGCCGTTGCCCACTTAGAGCCATTCATCAATGCATCCAAAGAAGTGGGCGCAACTAACGGTAAGATATTGTTAGCGACCGTTAAAGGTGACGTTCATGATATCGGTAAAAATATCGTTGGCGTGGTTTTGCAGTGTAATAACTACGAAATTATCGACTTAGGTGTGATGGTTTCTTGTGAGAAGATTCTCAAGGTAGCGAAAGAAGAGAATGTCGACATCATTGGCCTGTCTGGACTGATTACACCGTCTCTTGATGAAATGGTACATGTTGCTAAAGAGATGGAGAGACAGGGTTTCAAACTGCCTCTTCTGATTGGTGGTGCAACCACATCTAAAGCTCACACAGCGGTTAAGATTGAACAGAATTATTCAGAACCTGTTGTATACGTAAATAATGCCTCGCGTGCTGTGGGAGTTTGTACTTCACTACTTTCTGATGAATTGAAACCCGCTTTCGTTGAGAAGCTGGATATCGATTACGATCGCGTTCGAGATCAGCACAATCGTAAGAAACCTCGTACCAAGCCTGTCACGCTTGAAAGAGCTCGTGCCAATAAAGTTGCTATCGATTGGGATGCGTATACGCCACCTGCACCCGCTAAGCCGGGAGTTCACATCTTCAATGATTTTGATGTGGCGACTTTGCGTCAGTACATCGATTGGACTCCATTCTTTATGACATGGTCATTGGTTGGTAAATACCCTGCAATCCTTGATCATGAAGAAGTGGGTGAAGAGGCAAAACGTTTATTCAAAGATGCTAATGATTTACTGGATCGCGTAGAGAAAGAGAAGCTGCTTGAAGCGCGTGGTATGTGTGCCATGTTCCCAGCGAACAGTGTTGGTGATGATATTGAGGTGTATACCGATGAATCTCGTACCGAAGTTCTAAAAGTTCTACACAATCTTCGTCAACAAACAGAGAAACCAAAAGGCTTTAACTACTGTTTGTCTGATTACATTGCGCCAAAAGAAAGCGGTAAAGCGGATTGGATTGGTGGCTTTGCGGTTACGGGTGGTATTGGTGAGCGAGAGCTGGCTGATGAATACAAAGCGAAAGGCGATGACTACAACGCGATTATGATTCAGGCGGTTGCTGACCGATTGGCTGAGGCGTTCGCGGAATATCTGCATAAAGAAGTGAGAAAGGATATTTGGGGTTACTCGCCAGATGAGAATTTGTCTAACGACGATTTGATTCGAGAGAAATACCAAGGTATTCGTCCAGCTCCAGGTTACCCTGCTTGCCCAGAGCATACAGAGAAAGGTACGTTGTGGGAGCTGATGGACGTTGAAAAGGCAATCGATATGTCATTAACGACAAGCTACGCGATGTGGCCTGGTGCCTCAGTGTCTGGTATGTATTTCTCACACCCTGATGCTAGATACTTTGCTATTGCACAGATTCAACAGGATCAAGTGGATAGCTATGCTGACCGCAAAGGTTGGGACATGTTAGAAGCCGAGAAGTGGTTAGGTCCAAACATTAACTAGTTTGAATCTACGACGAGCTTTGATTCGTATAGTAAAAAAGAGAAAGGGTTGCTTAATAGCAACCCTTTTTGTATCTGAGATTTAGTTATTTATCTGTTGGTGATAAACGCATTTTTACTCAAACAATTCTTGGTGCAGTTTTTGAATCGCCAACTTAGAAACAGATTCATCTAGCAAGAAACACAGGTTGTGTGGGCTTGCTCCGTAACAAATCATGCGTAGGTTGAAATCTTCAAGAGTGCCGAATACCTGCTTCGCATAGCCTTTGCTTTCACTCATGTTGTTACCAATAAGTGCAACAAGGCATAGGTCGTGTTCAATATCGACAGAACACAGCTCTTCAAGCTCAAGGCGAGCGGCTTCAGGTAACTCAGGAGCACCACCTGATGTGTCTGTTTGATCCAGAGTAAGTGACACACTGATCTCTGAGGTAGTGATAAGATCGACAGAGATCTTATGTTTAGCAAGGATCTCGAACACTTTTGCTAAGAAGCCATAGGCGTGGAACATGTTAGCACTGCGTAGCGTAACCATGGTTTGGTTGCAGCGTAGGGCAAGCGCTCTAAATAGAGGGGAGCTCTCAACTTGTTGGCGAATCCAAGTACCACCTAACTCTGGCGCTTTAGAAGAGCCGACAAATACCGGTATTTGGTGGCGTAGTGCAGGTACTAGCGTTGATGGGTGCAAGATCTTCGCACCAAAGTTTGCCATTTCCGATGCTTCACTAAAGCTGATCTCTGGGATAGGAGAAGCTTTAGGTGCAATACGAGGGTCAGTGGTGTAAATACCCGGAACATCCGTCCAGATTTCTAGACCAATCGCCTGTACAGATTCGGCAATCAATGCTGCTGAGTAATCACTGCCACCGCGGCCTAAAGTCGTGGTGTTACCTTCGCTATCAGCGCCGATAAAACCTTGTGTAACGACAACTTGTTGTTGGCAAAGTGGAATAAGTTTCTGTTGAGCTAGAGCGGCAATATCTTCGAGTTGAGGTTCGGCTTTACCAAAATCATCATTAGTGCGCATCACATCTCTGATATCAAAGCGAACAGCAGGAGTGCCTCGTTCACGGATGATCTGAGCCAAGATGTGTGTCGACATCAACTCGCCACATGCGACAAGGTGATCAGTCAGTTTAGTGCTTGTTTGGAATGATGCAGCCTCTGCAGCGCTCGCAATGTCATCAAGAATGCTGTGAACTTCTTTTTCGATGCTGATTGGGTCTGCGAGTTGATCAAGAATTGCGTTATGAATATCCGCTAATTGCGCCATTAGTTCCTGACGACGAGCTTTGTCTTGAACACCATTTGCCAGTTCAACCAGCAAGTTAGTGACACCAGAGCATGCACTACTCACGACCAGTTTCGTGTTTGAGTTGTTTTCAATAATGGCAGCACAACGGCTCATTGCTTCAAAGTTGGCAACACTTGTTCCACCAAACTTAGCGACATTAAAAGAACCAGCTACATTAGATGCACTCACGATATATCTCCCACGACTTCCTAAAATAAAATTACGGTTGGGTAATCCAACGTCCGATGTTTTTCGAAGAGAGTTTTAGAGCAAAAAGAGAGGAATTATTAGAATAGTAACCTCAGAAGCTCTTCACCATATAGAAATGGCGACAGTTGAAGGGATTCAGCCCGCTCAACCGATAATAAAGGTCCTGCATCCTTTTATTATCTCGGCACTGCTCCCCATAAATGTTTTGTATTGGAAATGCGGTTCCACAAAACATCTGCCTGGGCAGTGCTCCTCTTCTGCTAGATAGCCGTTTCATTGAACGTTTTTGTTGTAACAATGTCAATCCGTAACTTGAGATAATTGAAAAATAATTTTAACAATTATGTGACAGTGGTTTGACCTCAATACTTATGGCTAATTGCTGAGGTAATCAATTTGCTTTAGGGTGGATTGTTCACAACATTAACGTAAGGGATGTACATGTCTAATTTAACACTCACTACTGCTATCGATAGCTTTTATCCACCACACCGAACGTTAATGGGACCAGGTCCTTCAGATATCTCGCCTCAAGTGCTACAGGCTTTGAGCCGTCCTACCATAGGTCACTTAGATCCGCTGTTTATTGCGATGATGGACGAGCTTAAACAGCTTCTTAAATACGCTTTTCAGACTGAAAACGAATTTACGATTGCCGTTTCTGCACCGGGCAGTGCGGGTATGGAGACCTGTTTTGTTAACTTGATTGAGCCTGGTGAAAAGGTGATTGTTTGTCGTAACGGTGTCTTCGGTGAGCGTATGCGAGAAAACGTGGTGCGTTGTGGTGGCCAAGCCATCCTTGTTGATGACGAATGGGGCAAGCCCGTTTCAGTTGAAAAGGTAGAACAAGCATTGGCAGAAAATCCCGATGCTGTTGCTGTGGCTTTTGTTCATGCAGAGACATCAACCGGAGCGCTATCTGATGCTCAAGCTATCTCAGCTATCGCTCGTCAGTTTGATGCGTTAACGATTGTTGATGCGGTGACATCATTAGGTGGTGTGCCATTGCTGGTTGATGAGTGGCAGCTTGATGCGGTTTATTCTGGCAGCCAAAAGTGTCTGTCTTGTGTGCCAGGGCTATCTCCAGTGACTTTCTCTCAGCGTGCGGTTGATAAAATGAAAGCCCGCCAAGCACCAGTACAAAGCTGGTTCTTGGATCAAAGTTTAGTATTGGGTTACTGGAGTGGAGAAGGTAAGCGTAGCTACCACCATACCGCACCCGTGAACAGCCTGTATGCTCTGCATGAGTCGCTGGTTTTGTTGAAAAATGAAGGCCTAGATAATGCGTGGTCTCGTCATCATGCGATGCACCAAGAGCTTAAAGAAGGTGTAGAAGCGCTAGGATTAAAGTTTGTGGTTGATGAAGATAGCCGCTTGCCGCAGCTTAACGCACTTTATTTCCCAGAAGGAATTGATGAGGCTAAGATCAGAATGCAGCTTTTAGAAGAATATAATCTTGAAATCGGTGCTGGGCTTGGCTCTTTGGCTGGTAAGGCATGGCGTATCGGCCTGATGGGCTACGGCGCTCGTAAAGAGAATGTCGCGTTGTGCCTAAAAGCGCTAAAAGATGTTTTGAAGTAGCTGCAATGAACTGAAATTAAAAAGAAAAGCGCACGAGAGATCGTGCGCTTTTTTATATCTACCCCCAAGCTCCTAAATGATATTTTAGTTGTGAGGTCTAAATATTATTCAGCAGACGAAACGTTATCTTCTGCTTGTGACACTTTCTTATACTGAACCTTTGAAAAGTCTCTGTTTGGGAATAAAAAGTTCGCTTCGCTACGAATTTGCTCTGCTTTACTCTCTTCGCCTAGGCCTTGATACGCCAGAATCAGATTGCTGTAGAAAGCCGGTCTTGGTTTGCTCTTTATGATCTCCAGTGACCAATCGATGTAAGGCTGTATAAGACTTGGGTCGGCTTTGTAGAGGCCAATATTAAGGTAAGTGCTGTATATGTCCCAATCGTAGCGATCTTTCCACACCACAGGGTTCGTTACCTGCTTAAGAATGTCCGGGTTTTTAGGCTTAGACAGTTCAAATTTAGTCAGTACATAATTGGTGTGAAGTGCGCTCAACATATAAAAACTAACCAAGATAGGTATCACTAAGCTCGACACTCTAAACAGGGTCTTGCTGATGATACTGAACGACTGTTGATAATGTCGGGAAGAGCGCTGGTCTACCCAGTAAATCAATATAATGAATGTTATCCAGTGAATCGCCGAGTGGTAAAAAGGATACTCAAGCTGGGAGTGCAAAAGGATTGGGATAAATAACGCGAGCAGGGCTAGACGTGTTCCTTTTGCAGAACTTGCTATGCGTGACATCACCAATATTGCAGCAATCAAGATTCCGATGATTGGTACAATCCCCCCTTCAACTCCCCAAAACAGGAACTCATTGTGCGGGTGATCCATTGAAGGAAGACCTGGGTGATAGTTCGAGTTGAGTTGATGTTGGCGAGCCGTATATAGCGTGTATTCAGACTCAAATTTCCCGTAACCATAACCTGTGAATGGCTTTTCGATCATCATATCTAAAGCTTGCGGGAACGTATAAGCGCGCGGGCTTTCTAAGTTAGCTCTTTTACTTGCGAGGCTATCTGTCGCACTGAGGTTGATCACCGTAAAAGCGACGATGACACCGACGAGCACTGATGCGCACCATCCGTAGAAGCGTTTCTTAGTCGAGAACTTGTATAGATAGGGCAGAATGCAGATAAACCCAATGACAGCGGCCAACCATCCGGTACGTGATGCGATGATGATCAGCAAGGGTACGGTTAAGGTTGGGGTTAGGTATAGTAAGAATGACTCGCTAATTTTGTGATTATATTTAGCTGGCTGTCTTGCTAAAAGGTAAGCGGACAGCACAAAACCAGTAGCAAGAAAGCTTGCCATTACATTCGGTTGTTGAAATATCCCATATGGTCGGTTTGCCGCTGTGTTGTAGCCAAATAGGTTACCAGGCTCTAATAAGAAATATTGCACATAGCCAAACAGTGCTTGTATAACAACAGCAAGCACAATGAACCACAACATACGTTGCTTGTGTTTATTGCTGAACTTAAATTGCTGCAGCACCACAAATAAGGCAAAGCCCGCCCATAATCCAAGCAAGCGCCCTGACGCTCCTTGAGGAGCTGCATTACTGTATAAAATAGGTAGTGTGAGTATGATGCAGCTAATCAACAAACCAATCGTTAATTTGGAATACTTGAGTACTCTATTGGTCGCGAGTTGGTAAAAGCCAATTGCTAGCGCGAAGCTTAGCGCCAACCAAGTGGTAGGGTTAAAGGATAGAGCAAGCCCCGAGCCTCCAGGATTCGGCATGAAAAAATGCATGGCTAACAAGAATACAACAGCTAAAGAAGCCAGAAATGCTTTGTTGAGTGGTAGCTGAGTGACCTGATTTTCTAACTGGGTACCGCTAGTGTGTATTGTTGCCATAAATCCCTAACCTTATAAAAACAGAGCTTGTTCCTTCTGAAACAAGCTCTGTTACTTTAACATTTTTCTGTCTGCCCGCAGGGCGCTATTTTACACCTACTTCAAATTTAACATAGGCTTAAGGAAGCGAGCAGTGTGTGAACCTTCGACTAACGCCACATCTTCAGGTGTACCCTCTGCAACAATCTCACCACCACCTTGCCCACCTTCTGGGCCAAGATCTAGGATCCAGTCTGCGGTTTTAACAACATCTAGGTTGTGCTCAATCACGACAACCGTATTACCGTGATCACGCAGTCTATGTAGCACCGTTAACAGCTGCTGGATATCGTGGAAATGAAGACCTGTTGTTGGCTCATCGAGAATGTATAAGGTTTTCCCTGTGTCTCGTTTAGACAACTCTCTTGCTAACTTAACGCGTTGAGCTTCACCGCCAGACAAGGTTGTCGCTGCTTGTCCGAGGCGAATGTAGGAAAGGCCAACGTCCATTAAAGTTTGCAGCTTACGAGCGATAACAGGCACCGGGTTGAAGTATTCACGAGCATCTTCCACGGTCATCTCTAGAACTTCGTCAATGGTTTTACCCTTGTAGCGGACCTCTAGAGTCTCACGGTTATAGCGCTTACCTTTACACACATCACAAGGCACATACACATCGGGTAAGAAGTGCATCTCTACCTTGATTACGCCATCGCCCTGACAAGCCTCACAACGACCACCACGAACGTTAAAGCTGAATCGACCTGGCTTGTAGCCACGAGAACGTGATTCCTGAGTGCCTGCGAATAACTCTCGGATAGGGGTGAAAATACCGGTGTAGGTCGCAGGGTTTGATCTAGGGGTGCGACCGATAGGGCTTTGGTCTATGTCGATCACCTTATCAAAATGCTCTAACCCTTTAATCTTTTTGTGCTGTGCCGGAACTGCAGTCGTGGCCCCGTTTAATTGAGTGTGGGCGACTTTAAAGAAGGTGTCATTGATCAGCGTTGATTTACCCGAACCTGAGACACCCGTAATACAACTGAACAAGCCAACAGGAATTGTCGCAGTCACATTCTTTAGGTTGTTCCCCGTTGCGCCAACGATCTCGACGACCTTTTTCTTGTCGATAGGTGTTCTCTTTTCAGGCACTGCAATTTCTTTAGCACCGCTCAGGTATTGGCCTGTCAAAGAGTTCGGGTTTTCGATGATGTCTTGCATGGTACCTTCTGCCACCACGTGACCACCATGAACACCTGCCCCCGGGCCGATATCGATAACATGGTCAGCACAACGAATTGCATCTTCGTCATGCTCCACGACAAGCACGGTATTACCTAAGTCTCTAAGGTGAATCAAGGTTTGTAGCAGACGTTCATTATCGCGCTGGTGGAGTCCAATTGATGGCTCATCCAGTACATACATAACGCCAACTAAACCGGCACCGATTTGGCTCGCCAAACGAATACGTTGCGCCTCACCACCAGACAGCGTTTCAGCACTGCGTGATAGGTTAAGGTAGTTCAAACCAACGTTGACTAAGAAATGCAGACGGTCATTGATCTCTTTCATCACTTTATCTGCGATCTGCCCACGCTGACCGTCTAGCTTCAATTCTTGGAAAAATTGTAGTGCGTCAGCAATGCTAAGTTCAACGATTTCTGGCAGTGTGGTATCACCAATGAAAACATTGCGAGCTTCTAACCTCAGGCGAGTGCCATCACAGCTAGAACACGATTTGGTTGAGATATATTTGGCAAGATCTTCACGCACCGCGCTAGATTCAGTATCACGGTACCGGCGCTCTAAGGTATTTAATATTCCCTCGAATGGATGACGCTTAACTCGAATATCACCTCGGTCATTGATGTACTTGAATTCCACTTCAGTTCGACCTGATCCTTTTAGAATGATCTCTTGAGTCTTTTTCGGTAGAGAATTAAATGGCGCATACAGATCAAAACCATAATGTTCTGACAGCGACGTTAGCATCTGGAAATAGTAGTAGTTCTTTTGATCCCAACCTTTTATCGCACCTTCAGCAATGCTTAGGTTCTCATCTAAAATCACTCGGCTTGGATCAAAATACTGTTGAACACCAAGACCATCACACGTACCACAGGCTCCTGCCGGGTTATTAAATGAGAACAGGCGAGGCTCAAGCTCTTGCATGCTGTAACCACATTTAGGACAAGCGAAGTTAGCAGAGAATACGATCTCTTCTTGATCCGTTTCGTCCATCCAGCCGACGACAGCGATACCGCCAGAGAGCTCTAATGTGGTCTCAAATGACTCGGCTAAACGCTGTTGAAGATCAGGACGAACCTTGAATCGGTCTACCACGACTTCAATGGTGTGCTTCTTATGAAGTTCAAGTGCTGGTGGATCGGATAGATCACAGGTTTCACCATCAATTCGGGCACGGATAAAGCCTTGAGCAGCTAAGTTCTCAAGCGTCTTGACGTGTTCGCCCTTACGCTCTTTGACGATCGGAGCCATTAACATCATCTTTGAACCTTCAGGCAGTTCTAAGACCTTATCGACCATTTGGCTGATGGTTTGTGCTGCTAGAGGGATGTTGTGATCTGGACAGCGAGGTTCGCCAACTCGCGCATACAATAATCTAAGGTAGTCATAGACTTCAGTAATCGTGCCGACGGTTGAGCGAGGGTTATGTGAAGTCGATTTTTGTTCTATTGAGATAGCTGGAGACAGGCCTTCAATATGGTCGACATCCGGCTTTTCCATAAGAGATAGAAATTGACGAGCGTAAGCAGACAGAGACTCAACATAACGACGCTGACCTTCTGCGTAGAGTGTGTCAAACGCAAGTGACGACTTACCTGAACCTGATAATCCGGTGATGACAGTCAGTTTGTCACGTGGAATGGTTAGGTTGACGTCTTTGAGGTTATGCGTACGAGCGCCTCTAATTTCTATTTTATCCATCTCAATAGACCATGTAATTTTAAGTGGCTAAAGTATTACATAGAGTGAGATTTGTGCAAAGTTTTACTGGATAAAAAAACAGTAAACAAAAAGGGCAACTCAAAGAGTCGCCCTTCCTAAAATCAGTGACGTTAGTGATAAACCAGTCGTTATGCTTCTTTCTTTGTCGAGTGTTTACCTAGCTCGATTTGCTGCTGGTCTTTCTTGTATAGGTTCTCGAAGCAGTAGTTTGTTGCTTCGATATAGCCTTCAACACTACCACAGTCAAAACGCTGGCCTTTAAATTTGTAAGCCAATACACAGCCTGCTTTTGCCTGTTTTAATAGAGCATCAGTGATCTGTATTTCGCCGCCTTTACCAGGTTCAGTCTGCTCGATTAATTCAAAGATATCTGGAGTCAGAATATAACGACCAATGATCGCTAGGTTGCTTGGTGCTGTACCTTGCTCTGGCTTCTCTACCATGTCATCAACTCGGAAAAGGTCATCTTTGATCATTTCGCCAGAGATAACACCGTACTTATGAGTTTCTTCTTCAGGTACTTCTTGTACAGCAACAATTGAGCAGCGGAACTGTTTGTATAGCGCAACCATCTGAGCCAATACACCTTGTTGCTCGTTCACACAAAGGTCATCAGCAAGTACAACGGCGAATGGTTCATCACCTACGAGTTCGCGACCCGTCAAGATAGCATGACCAAGGCCTTTCATCTCACGCTGGCGAATGTAGGTGAAGTTTGCCGCTTCAATCGTCTCACGGATATTGATCAGTAAATCTTCTTTATTGGTGCCGCTAATCTGATGCTCAAGCTCGTAGTTCTTATCAAAGTGATCCATCAGTGAGTGTTTACCACGGCCAGTAACGATGCACATTCCATCCATACCAGCTTCGATAGCTTCCTCTACACCGTACTCAATCAGAGGTTTGTTTACTACAGGCATCATTTCTTTAGGCATTGACTTAGTTGCAGGTAAAAAACGTGTACCGTAGCCAGCCGCTGGGAAAAGGCACTTTTTGATCATGATAAGACCCTTTATCTATAATAATTATTGATTCAACCTGAGTGGTCGATATTTCTGAGGGCAACTCTAGCACAAGTTATGTCGAAAATTCAGCAACAATAGCCATGGTTTTCTAGAGCTTCCCTCAAAATTATCGTTAGATTAAGAGGCGGATCGATTATGCAAGTAGGTTCTGGTTGGCCCACGCAATGGCTTGAACCCTATTTTTGACCGCCAACTTACGGAATATCTGATAAAGGTGAGATTTAACCGTGAACTCACTAATAAACAAGTCATCGGCGATTTGTGTGTTTGATGACCCTGACTGAAGACAGCGAATCACCTGAATCTCGCGAATGGTTAAATCAACATTGGTTGGTGTGGTGTTGGTATTGACCATATTACGATAATAAAACAGCAGTTGATTGGTTACCTTCCTTGGCAGCCAGTTCTCACCATCTATGACTTCTTGAAGACCACGAGCAATCTTGTCCTTTTGATCGGTGTTGTAAAAGAGCCCTTTTAGTACACCATAGGTAAGAAGCTCAGATGTCGGAAGTTGTTGAGGGACATTGAATAAGATGATCTCATGGTTTTTCCACATAACAGTCAGGTTAGGACAAATAATCAGTAGTTGTTTTACCTCTCTGTAATCGACGAGCAAGATCCGGTTACTCTGCTTTCTATCAACTAGCATTAATTCGTCGGGCGTCATTTTGTAGAGAATAATAGATAAGTGCTTTTCTATCTCTTTTACATGTAGATAGGTGTCGTTTGGGTCGATGCACAGAAAATGCAAAGTGCGAGCGTATCGTGATTTTCTCATTGAAACGTCCTGTTTAAGGGGAATTAGATTCCACGTTGTCATGCAGGCTTTCGCTTCTCTAGCGCATTAATAGTGACTTGCGTTGAATATCAATTATCAAAGTAAATGAGTGGTTTGTAAGTGGAGAAAAAAGCAACATCGCTCTGAATATCATGATTTGTTACGTTTTTATTCTTTGTAGTGAGGAGAGAATAGGAATGCGATTTATCACTGCAGAAAAGCATGCTATTCTTGTGCGCTAAAATTTTCTGAGACTATGAATTTAGACGGAGCAAATCATGGCTAGCCGTGGAGTTAACAAAGTTATATTAGTGGGTAACCTAGGTAATGACCCTGAAATTCGTTACATGCCAAATGGCGGCGCAGTAGCGAACATTACCATTGCAACGTCAGAGTCATGGCGTGATAAAGCAACTGGCGAGCAGCGTGAAAAAACAGAATGGCACCGTGTTGCTCTGTTTGGCAAGTTAGCGGAAGTTGCTGGTGAGTACCTACGTAAAGGTTCTCAAGTTTACATTGAAGGTCAACTTCAAACTCGTAAATGGCAAGATCAAAGCGGTCAAGATCGCTACACAACTGAAGTGGTTGTTCAAGGCTTCAATGGTGTAATGCAAATGCTTGGCGGCCGTGCTCAAGGTGGTGCTCCTGCTCAAGGTGGCATGGGTAACAACCAACAGCAAGGTGGTTGGGGTCAGCCACAACAGCCACAACAACAGCAGCAACAATACAGTGCTCCAGCTCAACAGCAGCCCAAAGCACCTCAACAAGCTCCTCAGCAGGCTCAACCTCAATATAATGAGCCACCAATGGATTTTGATGATGACATCCCATTTTAAGCCCTGTTTTTAATATATTATAAAGACAGTATTAAATTGGAAAAAGCCGCGTTCATCGCGGCTTTTTGTTACCTACAATTCTTAACGCTTTATTTACAACGTCAATTTATAGTATAAGTAGCAATACGGTATAATGTGAGTTGAAAAGGATTTCGTTATTCATGAGATATACCCCGACACTAAAATTGAGCACTCGATTGGTCGCATTTGTCACCGTGATAGTGATCAGCGCGATGTTCATTCTTTTTATTGGTGGCACACTTTCCTTTAAGCGTATTGGACAGGAATATTTAGACCATTATTTGGTTGGCATTGTCGACGTTGTAGATAAAGAGATGGAAGACCCCGACGCCGCTTATTCAATGCAGCGTTGGATGCCTAAGATGCTGCAGGCGAGCAATATTGTTGAGATGAAACTCTCGAACAAGACCGGCATTGTTTATCGTTTCAAAGATACTTCCCCACAAATTGATCCTAATCGTCTTTATGAGAAAAGCTTCATTTTAGAGCGTAATGAAGGCTACCGAATCGAATTTAAAGCGCTTCCTCCTTATATTGGCTACAACTACTCAATGGAAGCGATGTGGTCAATTACTTTGGCTGTCGCATTAGTCCTTTTCTGCCTTGCTCGTGGTGTTCGTTGGTTGAAAGAGCAACTCATGGGTTCTGAGATTTTGGAAGAGCGAGGAAGAATGATCTTGGCCGGTCAGGTTGAAGCTCATGCAAAGGGAGATGAGCGAGAGTGGCCTTATACCGCAAGCGAAGCCTTAGATGTCTTGATCGAAGAGCTGCAAGATGCTCGTCAAGAACGAAGCCGCTTTGATACCTTTATTCGTACCCATACCTTCTTAGATAAACTCACGGGAACGGCAAACCGAGTTTTATTCGATAATAAGCTGGAATCGGCACTGCATGAAAGTGGCGCACGAGGCGGTGTGTTACTGATACGTATCGACGAATGGGAGCAAGTTCGTGATGCCAACGACAAGCAAATCACTGACGGCTTTATTATTGAAGTCGGTGAAGTACTGTCGAATATCGTTCAGCGCTATCCCGATGTCATTTTTTCTCGCTATTACGAAGCGGACTTTGCTGTATTTATCCCTCATCAGGGCGCAAAAGATATTGCGACCTTAGCTGCTCAGTGTTTAAGGCAGTTAGATAAGCTAACCCCGCCAGAGCCTTTGGAGTCGGATAACTGGTGTCATATCGGTGTGACCATGTATACCGAAGGTGAGCGTCACAGCCAGATCATGGATGAAACGGAAACAGCATTAAAGAGTGCTCAGTTAGAGCGTATTAATAACTGGAGCCGCTACCCGAAAGAGAATAAGAATGAGCTTGATAGAGGCAGTGTTCGTTGGAGAACATTACTTGATAAAGCGCTGCTTCCTGAAAATTTAGTAATCTTTGCTCAGCGGTGTTATCTTATGCCGGAATCTGGTCAAGCTAATGAATTACATAGAGAAATATTCGCTAGAATTCAGGACCCTGATAAAGGTTTATTGAAATCGTCTCGATTTATGCCTGCGGTAGAGCAAGTGGGTTACCAAGCTCAAATGGACCAATCGGTTCTAAAGGTTGTGTTGAAATCATTGAAAGGGTCAACTCCACCTATCAACTATTCGGTGAATCTGAATGTTACCCCGTTTGCTAATAAACAGCACTTTAAGTGGTTTAGGAGTGAGTTGTTACAGCTTTCTGCTCAACACCGCTCTCAGCTTTCTTTTGAGTTTCCAGAAGGGCACTTGATTGCTCATCTTGATTATATGAGACCGGTGGCAAAGATGCTGCGGGGTTTAGGGTGTAAAGTTGTGGTCGGCCAAGCTGGACGAACCATTGTTAGCACTCACTACATCAAGGATTTGAAGGTTAATTATATTAAGCTTCATCGAAGCCTAATTAAGAAAATCGATCAAAGGCATGAGAACCAACTGTTTGTTCGAAGCTTAATTGGGGCGTGCGGTGATTCTCCAACTCAAGTTATTGCCGTTGGAGTCGAGACAAAACAAGAAAAGAATACCTTGATAGAGTTAGGCATTAACGGCTATCAAGGGCGATATTTCGACGAAGAACAACAAATTATCCCTTTGCCTAATCAAGCAGAAAAGGCCGCGAAAGCGGAATCTGTTGTCAAAGTTGGACGAAGAAATCGATGGCGTAAGAGTAGTAGTTAAGAATGAATTTTAAAGCGATTTTAGACAAGATAAAGCCAACGAATAATAAAGGTAGTTCGCAAGTTGTCCTGCTGGGCAATGATGCTATTTATATTTCATCGACAGAACAAGAGCCTCAAGTAGCCAGCATTCCCGTGATTAATGGGGATTGGGAGAGTGCGCTAAAAAAATCGTTTAGCAGTGAGGCGTTTACCAGTCATAGTGCCCAACTGATTGTCTGTGCTAACTACTACCAAACCTACCAAATTGAGAAACCGGACATTCCAGAGAATGAATGGTCGGTAGCTCTGCCTTTTTTACTCAAAGATCTTGTTTCAGAAAGAGTCACTGAAATTACCGCGAGTGCGGTCGCGTTACCAACGTCGAACAAGCTGCAAGTATACGTTCTGCCTAAAAAGCTGTTAGACAAGCTTTTGAATATTGCTAATTCGGCTCAGGTTGAATTAATAGGCGTTGCTCCTGAAGATGAAATCTGGGGTTACAGCGCTGGTGAACTGTCTAATTTCATTCTTTTACAGCGAAGCACCAATTCACACTTTAAGTTGGGTGCGTTTGTTGAAAATACCGTTTGTTTTCAAAGAACCATCCGCAGTGTTGTCCCGCCTTTAACCGGTGTTGCGTCAAGTGCTCTGCAGTTGGATGGTCTCGCTTTAGAGCTTCAACGCTCGATTGATTACCTTTCTTCGCAAATTAAAGGCACCCAGCTTCACCAGCTGAAAATCTGTTGTGACGAAGAAGATGAAGCAGAGTTACAAAGTGCCTTAAACAGTACATTGAGCTCGACAGTTTCATTGTTGGTTGAAGGTGATCGTGATAATTCAGAGAGTTTACTGGTTAAACTCGCAGCGGAAAAAGAGACGTTTAAGGTCAATCTTTATCCAGAACACCTTAAGCCTAAAAAAGAATATTTTACGCTGACCAATGTTGTTGCGAGCTGGGGAGTAGTTTGTGTTTTGCTGCTTGGTGGTTACTTTGCGATGCAGTATCAAGTCTCTAATCTAGATAAAGAACTAACAGCCCTGCAACAAGACTCGAATCAACTTAACAAGCAAGTTAACCAACTGAATAGTAAGTTAACTCAGCATAAACCGTCTCCAGAGAAAGTCGCGGCTGTTGCGCGTCTCAAACGTGAGACTGAAGCTAAAAAAGAGGCTTTGAAGGCGGTAGGACAATACGACGAATCCCAACAAGTCGGGTATTCTGGCGTCATGAATTCCTTAGCTAAATTAGGCCGAAATGACATCTCTCTTTCGCACATCTACATGACCCACGATACTTTAGATCTTAGTGGCTTGGCTCGTAACGCAAATGTCGTTCCGAACTGGATTGGTCAGTTCAAAAGTGAGCTTAATTTAGTTGGACGCACTTTTGAAAAACTAAAAATTGGTCGTAATGATCAGGATGTGGTGACGTTCGAGCTAAGTACTCGTCGGGAGAGTAAATAATGCAGCAGTGGAACCAGCTGAGCGATAAGTTTCTTGCATTAAGTCAAAGAGAAAAATGGCTACTTTTTTTGTGTGGATTTGTTGGCCTATCGATGTTGTTGTTCACCTTATTGGTTGAGCCTGCGTATCTCGACCTACAAGCTAAAAATGCCAAGGCGACCAGCCTGACTCAATCGAATCAAAGGCAGCAGGGTGAGCTACTTGTTCTGCAAGCTAAGTTAAACAAAGACCCAGATAAAGACATTAATCGAGAGTACAAAAAGCTGCTGGTGGAGAGCCAAGATCTCTCACTTCAACTTTCGCAGATTGTCGATGGATTAATCACACCTTCTCAAATGTCGCAGTTATTGGAGAGCGTTCTTAACGCCGGTAATGGGCTAAAGCTTGAATCTCTAGAGTCATTAAAACCAGAAGCGATTTCGAACAATAAAGAGACCAGCGAATATTCAGGCTACTTTCTTCACCCTGTAAGAATGGAGCTAACCGGCAGTTACTTTGATATCTCAGCTTACCTTCAAGCACTTGAGTCTCTACCTGTGAGTTACTACTGGCGCACATTTGAATACTCAGTAGAAGAATATCCCAAAGCTCGATTGGTGTTCGAGGTTTACACATTAGGTACTAGACAGGAGTTTATCGGTGGTTAGAACTCTTTTGTTGTCCTTGCTATTTAGCAGCTCTTTTGTGTGGGCTGAGCAAGATCCCACGGCGCCATTAGGCTGGCTTTCACCTCAACAGAAAACGGCGCCTGCTAAGAAAGCACCAACTCGTTATCGCTTGCCTTCTTTAGAAAGCATCGTGTGTAAGGGAGATACGCCTTGTTATGCGATTATGAATGGTCAGATTCTCGGACAAGGGGAAACGATCAGAGGGTACCGAGTTAAGAACATAGATCCAGAATACGTCACTCTGCAGAGAAGCTCTAAGCAGTGGAAATTAGAGATGTTCTCTTTAGATGTTAAGAATAATTAAGGTTAGAGTGAAGACATGCGTAAACTTGTAGTAGCAATCCTAGTGTCATCTTTAGTCGGCTGTTCGATGGGGCATAGAGATCCTGTTGAGATTAAAGAGTCTTTAAACGAATCAATTAATGAAGCCAATAGCAGAGCGCTTCATGAGCTGCCTTCGTCGGTTCAAGATGACCTTATGCCACAGCTTAATTCTGACTCTATGTCTCCGGGTATGGAAACGGTTAAGCGTTTTCGTATTCAGGCAAAAGGCGTTGAAGCGAGAACCTTTTTTGCAAGCCTAGTGAAAGGTACGGAGTATAGCGCGGCTATTCACCCAAGTGTGTCTGGAAACCTTACGCTTAATCTAACTGACGTGACGTTAGATGAGGTACTGGCTGTTGCTCAAGACATGTATGGCTACGATATTGAAAAGCGTGGCAAAGTGATTCAAGTTTATCCTGCCGGTCTTCGCACCGTAACTATCCCTGTCGATTACTTACAAGTTAAGCGTTCTGGTCGCTCACTAACGACGATCACCACAGGCACGATCTCTAACTCAGATTCGAATTCATCGAGCTCCTCAAACTCGAATTCGAACTCAAACTCGTCAAATTCATCTAACTCTTCTAATTCATCAAACTCGACATCGAACGGTGGTACAGAGATTGAAACGACCTCTGAAAGTGATTTTTGGCCACAGCTTGAAGCGGCGGTTGCTCACTTAATTGGTTCGGGTGATGGGCAAAGCGTTGTCGTGACCCCGCAAGCGAGTGTGATTACAGTGCGAGCTTACCCTGACGAAATTCGTGAGGTTCGAGAGTTCTTAGGTATTTCTCAAAAACGCCTGCAGCGTCAAGTTATCTTAGAAGCCAAAATCATGGAAGTAACCTTGAGTGATGGTTACCAACAAGGTATTAGCTGGTCTAATTTATCTAAGTCGATTGGTAGTGGTGGTGTGGTTATCGACCGACCAGGTGGAACATTGCCTCCATTAGATGCCATCAGCTCTTTGTTAGGCGGACAAACCAACGTAACGATTTCAGATGGCAGTTTTGAAGCGGTATTGAGCTTTATGGATACTCAAGGTGACTTGAACGTTCTATCAAGCCCACGAGTCACTGCTGCAAACAACCAGAAAGCGGTTATCAAAGTGGGTACTGATGAATACTACGTGACGGATTTATCTAGCGCGGTCGGTAGTGGTGACAACGCGAACGTCGCACCTGAGGTTGAGTTAACTCCGTTCTTCTCTGGTATCTCTTTAGATGTGACCCCTCAGATAGACGACAAAGGCAGTGTGTTCTTACATGTTCACCCAGCGGTTATCGAAGTAGAGGAAGAAGTGAAAGAGCTCAACCTAGGTTCAACAACTGGCATCGTGCAACTTCCTTTAGCGAAAAGCTCTATTCGTGAATCTGACTCAGTGATTCGAGCACGAGACGGCGATGTGGTTGTTATTGGTGGTTTGATGAAATCCAACACTAGTGATGTGACCTCTAAAGTTCCATTCCTCGGTGATATTCCAGCCTTAGGTCATTTGTTCCGTAATACCAATCAGTTAACGCAAAAAACTGAGCTCGTGATCTTGCTTAAGCCAACGATCGTGGGTGTGAATACTTGGCAAAATGAGTTGGAGCGTTCACGTGATCTTCTTCAACAGTGGTTCCCTGATGAAGAGTAATTGCTTACTTTCTCAATATAGAGTGGCAGTGTCTCACTAAGCTAGGTCGTCGTATGTATCAAGCTCACTTTGGTTTTGAACAACTGCCATTTACCTTAACGCCGAATACCGATTTCTTTTATGGTTTAGCGCCTCATTTCGAAGCGATTCAGACGGTAATCTCGGCGTTGGAAATGGGCGAGGGCGTGATTAAGGTGACCGGAGAGGTAGGCACTGGAAAAACCATGGTTTGCCGGATGTTGGTCAATCACCTACATGACTGTACAGCTCTGATCTACTTACCAAACCCTGTGTTATCAGGGGCAGACTTGCGCCAGGCTGTTGCTAAAGAGCTTGGTTTAGCTGTCGACAATGAAGCAACCTTGGTTGATAACATTCAGCATAAGCTCATTGAATTGCACAATTCTGGTTTAAGAGTGGTGGCTATTCTTGATGAAGCTCAGGCTCTATCGGACGAAGCGCTCGAAACATTAAGGTTGTTTGGTAACCTTGAAACGGAAGATAAAAAACTGCTGCAGATTGTCTTATTAGGTCAGCCAGAATTGGATGCTCGATTAGAGGCTTACCACCTAAGGCAGTTTCGCCAAAGAATCACATTTAGTTCGACACTGAGACCGCTGAATCTCGATGAAACGGTGGCTTATATTGATAATCGAATCGCTAAATCTGGTGGCAGTCCTGAGTTATTCAGCTTGAATCAAAAAAAGGCGATCTGTCGTTCGTCGTTAGGTATCCCTAGATTGATAAACCAACTTTGCCATAAGGCTCTATTGCTTTCGTTCAGTGAAGATAAGAAAAGTATCGACAACCAACATCTGTTTTCAGCTATGCATGAAACGTACGATGTGTGTAAGCCTAAATTTAAAACGCCAATACTGTGGGGTTGGAATTAATTATGAGCGTCATTAACAACGCCTTGTCTGAATTGGCAAAGAAAAAATCAGCGACTTCGATAGAAGCGGCAGTCGTACCTAAAGTAAAAACGCGTTCCCCATTGGTTTGGGTAGTTGCAGGCTTTACTTTGAGCTTAGCTATGGGTGGCTGGGCGATATCGCAAGGCCCGGTGATTGAGCCGTCTATTGTTGAGCAGCCAATCTCAACTCGAGATCTACAAGTTCAAGTTTCTGTCGTTGATGGTTCAAATGGCATTCAGGAAGTTGCTCAACCTATCTCATCACCAACTAAGAAACTGGTGACGCTAGACTCTGCGAGCCTTTCAACAGAACATTCAGTGATGGCAAAAAGCGTTCAAGTTAAGCCCGATGTTTCCGAATCAGTTGTTATGTCTGCCCCAAAAGCGACAAAACAACAAATACCAACTAAACCTCTAAGCACGCCTAAAACGACTGATACTGAAGTTCCCCAACCGATTTACGTTGCGAGTGTGGCAAAAAAAGACCCTGCGTCTATCTCTAATGAGCCTGTAGCCTCTGGAGGTTCAGAAAATAGCGGAATGTTGATCGAGCAGGTTGAGTTAACTCCGGAACAGCTATCTGTGAATGCACAAGGTCGGGCTCAGAAAGCGCTTGATGCGAACGATCTTACTGGTGCGTTAAAGGGCTACACTGAAGCTCTACGGTATACGCCACGAAATGAAGATGTCCGTCAGAAACTTGCGATTCTCTATTTTGGTAAAGGCGATACTCGCAAAGCCTATGAGCTTTATCAGTCTGGTATCAAGCTCAATATCAACAGTGAAAAATTGCGATTAGGGTTATCTAAACTGCTGGTTAAAGCGAATCAATCAGAAGCGGCTTTAAGCCCGTTAATACATTTACCGCCGAACCCTACTCAAAATTACTTGGCGATGCGTGCGGCGCTGAGTCAAAAGTCTCAGCAAGAAGAAGTGGCATTGGAAAGTTACCAAAAGTTGGTTGAGGTCGATTCAGATAACGCTCGCTGGTGGTTGGGCTTAGCTATTCAGCAAGAACGCCAGCTCGATTTCACAGCCGCTAAAGCGTCATACCAAGGTGCCTTAACCAGAGTCGGTATCTCATCTCAATCACAGAGCTTTGTGCGTGACCGGTTAAAAATACTCAATGCTTTAGAGGAGAGCGGCGATGCAAATTAGATTAAGAAAAAGACTTGGTGATTTGCTTGTCGAAGAAGGCATTATCACTGAGGCTCAAGTTGAACAAGCACTGGCCGCTCAGAAAAGTACTGGGCGTAAGCTCGGTGATGCGCTAATTGAGCTTGGCTTCTTGTCAGAACAACAAATGCTGAGCTTTCTATCGCAGCAGTTAGCGATTCCTCTTATTGATTTAAGCCGAGCCGTTGTCGATGTTGAAGCGGTACAGCTTTTACCCGAAGTACATGCTCGTCGCCTTCGTGCATTGGTTATTGGACGCCAAGGTGACACCTTGCGTGTTGCCATGAGTGACCCTGCAGATCTGTTTGCCCAAGAGTCTTTGCTTGGTCAACTCGGCGATTACGCGCTGGAATTCGTTGTTGCTCAAGAAAGGCAATTGGTTGATGGCTTCGATCGCTATTATCGAAGAACCAAAGAGATTGCCTCGTTTGCAGAACAGCTTCACGCTGAACACCAAGTTAATGATGCCTTTGATTTCGATATCGCTGAAGAAGACAGTGATGAAGTTACCGTCGTTAAGCTGATCAACTCGCTATTTGAAGATGCTATTCAGGTTGGCGCTTCGGATATTCATATCGAGCCAGATTCAAACGTATTGCGTCTTCGTCAGCGTATTGATGGCGTACTGCATGAAACATTGCTGAATGAAGTGAATATCGCTTCTGCACTTGTACTGCGCTTGAAGCTGATGGCAAACCTCGATATTTCAGAGAAACGTCTTCCTCAAGATGGCCGCTTTAATATCCGTGCTAAAGGTCAGTCGGTTGATATTCGTATGTCGACCATGCCAGTACAGCACGGTGAATCAGTGGTTATGCGTCTTCTTAACCAATCAGCGGGCCTACGTAAACTAGAAGAGTCGGGCATACCGAGTGATCTGTTGGTTCGTCTGCGTCAACAATTGCGCCGTCCACATGGCATGATTTTGGTTACTGGTCCAACTGGTTCAGGTAAAACCACGACTTTGTATGGTGCGTTAAGCGAGCTAAACGAGCCCGGTAAAAAGATCATTACCGCGGAAGACCCGGTGGAATACCGCCTTCCTCGTGTGAACCAAGTTCAGGTTAACCCTAAGATCAATCTCGATTTCTCTACTATCTTGAGAACCTTTCTACGTCAGGATCCCGATATCATTCTTATCGGTGAGATGCGTGACCACGAAACCGTTGAGATTGGCTTGAGAGCTGCACTGACCGGTCACTTAGTCTTAAGTACGTTGCATACCAATGATGCGGTAGACAGTGCGTTGCGTATGATGGATATGGGTGCTCCGGGTTACTTGGTGGCGAGCGCTGTTCGAGCAGTAGTCGCTCAGCGATTAGTTCGTAAAGTGTGTACAGATTGTAAGGTTGAGGATGAGTTAGATGAACCTCGCAAGCAGTGGCTGAGCGTCCGTTTCCCTAACCAAGTAGGTGTGCCGTTTATGAAAGGCCGTGGTTGCCAGAACTGTAACTTAACCGGTTACCGTGGGCGAATTGGTGTATTTGAAATGTTGGAACTAGAGCAAAACATGATGGATGCACTGAGAGCGAATGATGCGGTAGGGTTTGCTCAAACGGCGAGACAGTCTGAAAATTACAAACCGTTGTTAGCTTCTGCGATGGAGCTAGCTCTGCAAGGTGTTGTGAGTCTTGATGAGATAATGCACCTTGGCGAAGGTGATGCGTCCGGCGCCACTGACCCAATTTATCTGTAGGGGTGGAATGATATGCCAACGTATCGTTATGTAGGTCGCAGCTCTGATGGTAGCCAAGTAAGTGGGCAATTAGACGCGAATAACGAAGATCTTGCTGCTGAAAGCTTGATGAGCAAAGGGATCATTCCAACCTCTATCAAATTGGGTAAAAGTGGTGGTTCAGTCTTAGATATGGATGTATCGAGTCTGTTCTCTCCGAGTGTACCGTTAGAGGTGTTGGTTCTGTTTTGTCGACAGTTATACAGCCTGACCAAAGCGGGTGTACCACTATTAAGGTCGATGAAAGGCCTAACTCAAAACTGTGAAAATAAGCAGTTGAAAGCCGCCTTAGAAGAAGTGGTTGCTGAGTTAACTAATGGTCGTGGGTTGGCGGCGTCAATGCAGATGCACCCAAAGGTATTCAGTCCGCTGTTTGTCTCGATGATAGGGGTTGGTGAAAATACCGGTCGTCTAGACCAAGCTTTACTGCAATTAGCTGGATACTATGAGCAGGAAGTTGAGACTCGTAAGCGAATCAAGACCGCGATGCGTTACCCAACCTTCGTGATTAGCTTTATTTTGATTGCGATGTTCATTCTTAACATCAAGGTTATTCCACAGTTCTCAAGCATGTTCGCACGTTTCGGTGTCGATCTGCCGTTGCCGACTCGTATCTTGATTGGTATGTCTGAGTTCTTTGTGAATTACTGGGGCTTAATGCTTGGCGTGATCTTTGGCCTTATCTTTGCTTTTAAAGCTTGGGTTAAGACAGACAAAGGGCTAGAAAAGTGGGATCGGTTACGCTTAAAAATGCCGGTCATTGGTGGGGTCGTGAATCGAGCACTATTGTCGCGCTTCTCGCGTACTTTTGCTTTGATGCTAAAAGCGGGCGTACCACTTAACCAGTCGCTAGCGCTTTCGGCGGAAGCCTTAGATAACCGTTTTCTAGAGTTGCGAGTTCAAGCGATGAAGTCGGCCATTGAAGCCGGTAGCACGGTTTCATCGACCGCGATTAACAGCGAAATTTTCACACCGCTCGTGATACAAATGATTTCAGTTGGTGAAGAGACGGGCCGTATTGATGAGCTCTTACTTGAAGTGGCTGATTTTTATGACCGCGAAGTTGATTACGATCTGAAAACCCTAACCGCGAGAATTGAACCCATTTTGTTAACCATCGTTGCTGGTATGGTGTTGATTTTAGCTCTGGGTATTTTCTTGCCGATGTGGGGAATGTTGGATGCAATCAAAGGTTAGGGAATGCTAAATAACCTACAACGCTCACGTTTTGTTATTTGGACTGTGGTTATTCTTTTTCTTATTGTCGGTGTGCTTTCGGCATTCAAAACGGTAGAAGAGGAAGCGACTAACACAGCATTTATCGTCGCGAGCAAGCGGATTCTTGAACAAGCCAATTTGTTCAAACAGCAGTATTTGTTATCGGGTGTTGGGCAAGAAGAAGGCTCGGAACCCTCAAAGGTCTATAGCAGAACTGGATGGATAATGCCTATTCAAGGTACGGAGCGAGACTGTAACTATTGGCTGGATCAATTATATCCTCAAGGGAGCATTTTAGGGCTAAGCTCTCCAAGTGTTGAAGATAAAAGTGATAACATACACTTTCACTGTAGTTATCATTATTCTGATAAATATCAGATAGATGTATTACTTGAAAGCGAAAGGTTTAGTGTGAAAGCCAATATTTTGGCTTTGTGAAAATATTGACAGTTTTTTTATGGTTTTATACGAGTGCGAATGTATAATGCGCGTTAATAATTAGATGAGTAGGTAGAAAATGCTTAAGAATCAAAAGGGTTTCTCCCTTGTCGAATTAGTCATAGTGATCGTGGTCGTTGGTTTATTGGCGGTTGCCGCTCTACCTCGCTTTTTAGATGTGACAGATGAAGCCAAGAAATCAAGCATTGAAGGCGTTGCTGGTGGTTTTGCGACCGCAGTTTTGTCGGCGAGAGCACAGTGGGAAGCAGAAGCTAGGCCATCAGAGAAGATAGGTGTTGAAACATACAATACTGTAAATTATGATGGTGTTGATTTTTGGTTAACAAGATCAAAGAACAGTAGCAACGTCGATACAGACTTTCGAGATGGCTACCCTTGGACTCTGAACAACAATTCTGGCACTGCGCCACAAGATATTTCAGATAAAACATGTTCTGAACTGATGGAAAACTTGCTGCAAAACCCACCTAAAGTTGGTGAAGTCTCAGTTGTTGCTAGTGACTCAAATTACAAATATTCAGCGCAAGCGAATTCAGGTGATGCAACCTGTACTTACGTTCAATTAGAAGGTAGTACAGAACATGAATTTGTTTACGAAATTAAAACTGGTCGTGTGACCGTAACTTTGCAGTAAGTCTGCGTAAAATTAAACATAGAGAGAGCTTAACTATGAAAAGACAAGGCGGTTTCACCCTAATCGAACTAGTGGTTGTAATTGTTATTCTAGGTATTCTTGCTGTAACTGCGGCACCTCGTTTCCTAAACCTGCAAGATGATGCGAAAAATGCAACTCTTGAAGGCCTAGCGGGTGCTATTCAAGGTGCTTCAGGTATCATTTACGGTAAGGCTGCAATCGCAGGCATTGAATCTACTTCTGGTGCAGTTAGTACAGGTGTAGGCTCGCAAAGTATTGAAACTGTATTTGGTTACCCAGAAGCAACGTCAACAGCAATCGCAGCAATCGTACAAGGTGTAGGTACTGACTTTATTGCAATCAAAGATGTGAACGATACAACAGCAACATTCGGTCTTGCTAACTATGTCACAAACTGTGTGCTATATACCGAGGCGACAGCAACTACTGAAGCGACAGCAAATGTAGTATCAGGTGGTTCAAATAATATCTGTACACCGTAATTTTTGTAAAAAATAAGGCCAGCTCCTGCTGGCCTTTTTTCTATCTAAAGCGCATAAATATCAAAACTATTCATATACATAAGATCACTACATTCGTTATCTTGTATAATTAGTATTCGCTTGGCAGTTAGAGGCTCATTATGGATAACAGCCCCATACCCAAAGGCTTTACTTTGGTAGAGCTGATCATCGTTATCATTATCCTAGGTATTGTTTCCACCTTTGCCGCAAGTCGCTTCGCTGGTACCTCTAGCTATTCCACTTTTACTGCGCAAGAGCAAACCATTTCTGTAATTCGCCAAATCCAAGTCAATCGAATGCAATCGAATGTTTCAGCTGCTAATGACAGTTTTCGCCTTGCTATAAATAGTAACTGTCTAGGTTCTGTCACCGCTTGCAGCTTAAATCTATCGAACAGCGATCAAAAGTCACAAGCCGATGCGCGTAGTGATTATGTGCGTATATCAGATATAACGTTTTCTCCAGCGAATACTGTTATCGACTTTGATTTATTGGGGAACCCTTCAGTAAGTGCAGGAGTGGACATTTCGATTAACTCAACCACTTCGAGCAATAGCGCCCAAGTCTGTATTAATTCTCAAGGTTATGTGCGTGAGGGAGCATGTCTATGATTCGCTCACGTGGTTTTACTCTGATTGAAAGTATTGTTGTGATTATCGTTTTGGGTATTGCGATGGTCACGATTACCAGTTTTTTAGCACCACAAGTGGCAAGTTCAGCAGACCCACAGTATCAAAACCGTTCCGTGGCCTTAGGTCAGAGTTTGATGAACCAAATATTGGCACGTGGTTTTGATGAACACAGTGATTTTGATGGTGGTCTGGTGCGTTGTGGGGATGCAGGTGCGACTGCTTGTTCTGCGCCTAATGAACTTGGCGTTGATGGCTCAGAGGCAACGCCCGCTGCTTTTAATGATGTCGATGATTATATTGGCTGTTGGTACACCGATACCACTGAATCAACATGTGTATCACCTATTAAGTACCCACTTGCTAATATCCTAGATGAAAATATTGAAGGCAGTTATGCCAATTTTAGAGTTGAAATCTCCGTATTTTACGATCAAAACATGGATGGTATTAACGATAACGTTATTGGCACGATGAAGCGTATTGAGTTACAGATCTTTGGTGGCAACAACCGCTACAGCGTGATCGCTTACAAGGGGAACTACTAATGAAGCAACGTGGTTTTACCTTAATTGAGATGATTGTAACGATTGTCGTCGTAGGTGTGATTGGTTTAGCGATCGCTGGCTTTGTTGAATACGGCATGAAAGGTTATGTCGACACTATCGATAGACAAAAGGTGCAAGTAAAAGGGCAGTTTGTTGTTGAGAAAATGTCGCGAGAAATCAGTCATGCGGTCCCTAATAGTTTTGATTCGAGTATTACTCCGGCTTCGGTTTTTGCTCAAAAATGTCTTACCTTTTACGCTATTAAGTACTCAGGATTTTATCACCTTGATGAAGCGACAGATGAACTGAATTTTATTATCGGCCAAGACTCCCCAATACTCGATGCAGATGATTTCCTTATTATTAACCCAACCGCTTACTCGGAGTTGGTGGCTGGTTCAACTAAGCGAATTCCTGTGTCGGGCTTGGTTTCGACAGGTAATGTATTTACTGCTCCTTCTGTCAGTATTAGTAGCCACTCAATCGCTCAGCGCCACTATATCTACGATGAAAGTGCTTCTGTGAGTTACTGTTTGGTGAACGATACTATTCAAAATCAAGGTCTAATCCAGCGTAATGGAGTTACCGTTGCGGATAGCATCAATTATTCTGAAAGTAATTTTCGTTACGAAGAGCCAAGCTTACAAAGAGGTGGTGTAATTCACATCGATCTTGTACTTGAGCAAAACAATGAAGTAAGTGTTTACCAACAAGATGTGCAGGTACTTAATGCGCCATAGTAAATCATCTCAAAAAGGCAGTGTTTTGGTCGTCGCAGTATTTGTTATTGTGGTGATGGGCTTCCTCGCGACTTCTTTAGTGCAAGTTCAGTGGTCAAATCACGATACGTTGACCCGTAAGCAACTTGGAACACAGACTTGGCTATTAGCACACTCCGCTAATGAGTGGGCACTCACCCAAGTTTACCCTTTGACTGTTTCGCCTGCGGTTTCAACGAGTGTGAGCACCGTGTGTAGCAACTTAAACTCAAGCCAAGTAAGTAGTGGTATGTCGACCATCTGTACTGTAGATCAATTAACTTGTCGACAAATCGGCGTGTTAGATGGCGTTGGCTTTTTCAAAATAGAATCAACAGCTATCTGTGGTTCAGGTGTCAACCAAGTACAACGTATTCAAGAAGTTTGGGTGAAGGAGTAAATGATGATAAAGCATTTTTCAATATTATTAGTTGCGCTTTTCTTATCTCCATTAGTTCAAGCGAATATCAATACTAACCCTCAGTTTGAGTTCGGTACGATTTCCGCTGACAAGTGTACTATTTCGGGGCCGTCAGTAAGTTGTGATCTTGATTTTAGTAATACTTATACAGCTCCTCCACTTGTCTTTGTTATGGCAACTGTCAATTCTAGTCGCTCAAATTTTAATTCAAACACAACTGAATATCCCTCAGATTTGCGTGTTATGTCAGTATCGACATCTGGAGCATCTGTGAAGCAACTCCTCCCTCCTACCACGAAGGCGTGTGTAAGAATGAGGCCCGGGGGGAAATGTGGCAACCCTAATAACAGTGGACATAAAGTAGTTACTTATGTAGATGCTCCGATGGAAAATATCGACTATTTGGTTATTGAACCGGGAGTGCTTGAATTCGATAACGGTGCAAAAATCGTTGCGGGTGAAGTTAGCTACGATAAAACATACTCTAATGCCGGTGGTTCGGGGAATAATAATAAGACAGTGCGTTTTAGTGATTTTGGATTAAACCAAAGCTTTAACAGCTCTCCTGGTGTGTTAGTTCAAATCCAAACCGTTCAGAATAGCACTAATGGTTCTCCATTGTGGTTGACTCCTATAGCGTTAAACCCCTCTCGTTCTTCGTTTTCTTTGGTTCTTGACCGGTCTGAGGTTAGTCGTAATAGCTATTCGATAACTCCGGAAAAGGTTGGTTTTGTCGCAGGTTTAGGACAAGGCTTTGTTAATGGTCGTAAGTTCTGGCTTGGTCAAGGCTCAACGAAACAAACAACAACCTTGAATGACAATATAATTAAACCGATTACTGAGGGGTGCAAACTTGTCAGCCCTTTTTCTGTGTCAGGCTTTACTTCCACACCGACTTTGCTTGCATCTAAAAGAACTCGGAACGGTAACAATGGTGGTTGGTTGCGTAGATGTTCGGTAAGCAAAACAGGGGTTTCTCTTATCAACGAAGAAGATATGACTAAAGACCCTGAAAGAGGACATGTTGTTGAACCTTTTTCTTATTTCCTGTTTGATAAGCCACCTATATCTGAAATCTGTGAGCTATTTCCATCTCCAGCCCAAACGTGGACAACTAGTAGTTCTGCTGCATTGCGTTTATCTAATCAATCAAACATCTCTGGCGCTCCAATGTCCGGTGGACAGCGCTTTGTTGGTTTTAGGCAGGAGAGTATTACCGATGAGAATACTCCCGGATGTGATGGTCTGAGGTGTTCAGGAGACTCCGGCTTAATGGTTGATAAGCAGGAACTGGAAAGTTTTAAGGTATCGTCAGAGGTTGTTAATGTTTGGCAAGAAGACCGTACTTTTTCTAATGATGAGATTATTGGTCGGTTAAGTGTAGGCAAGGGTACCGTAACTTTTACTTCTGGTACTTATTGGGTTGATGAGATTGATATTAATAATGCGGGTAATATTGAAATCCCTGACGGACATAAGGTTACTATTCATGCTCGCAAGGTGAGCGTGAGTAATAATAACAGCTCGTTCGGTGCTTTGGGTGAAGCTGAGTTCGTTCTTCTGGTCCACGCAAAATCAGGTGGTGGTTTAACGTTGAGTCAAAATGCCGTATTTACTGGACTTATCTATAGTGAGTCTGCTGTACGGTTAAGTAATTCGAGTATTGTTTATGGTGCAGTAACTGCGAATGAAATTTATATGGCGAATACAGCTCAGATTATCGCGACTGACAATCATTGTTTTCAACCTTCAGATGACTATGAAATTGATATATCACCTGCGACGAATCTAGCCTTGATGTGTGGCGACGATTCCCCTCAATTTACCATTAATACCTCTAATAATGGTGCGGCGCAAAGTCTAGGTGTTACCGTAGGTATTGCGCCAGATGCTGATGAATTCGACGTTTCTGTTCTGCAGGGTTCAGGTACTTACCCTAATTATTTTTCAAATGACGAGGGTGAGTTAACTTTAAAAGTCGTCGCTAAAGAGACTGCCAATATCGATTTTGACTCTGATTATAAACTAACTGCAACGCTAGTTGATGATTCAGATAAGGAGGTTGAAAGTCAGTTTAAGTTCGTACCATTTAAGTTCTCTTTAGTGGATGGCAATACTCCAACCAATCGTCTTAACGTTATTGCGGGAAAGGCGACACCGACAGTAACTAAAGTTTTAGCATGCGATTCTGATGACTCAATTGTTGTTGCTGAAAACTATGTAGGTGAAGCTGATGATGAAATTACTATTTCCCACGAGCTTGATAGTTCTTGGAGTGGTTCCGATGGTTCTTTGGTTTATTTACCTGAGTTTGAAGAAGGCAGCGCCTCAACAGACTTAACTATCTCTGAATCAGGCCTTTTCAATGTCACTTTAAAAGACAGCAGTTTTGATTGTACAGGTTTCGCAGGTTGCCCCGAGGATGGGAGTTACGATGTAGAGGGAAGTTTCTCGATCTACTCTCGACCTTGGAAATTTGCAATTTGTACTAATAAGAGCTCGGATGGAAACAGTAAAGAGGAAGGCTCAGACAGTTTTATTGGTGCTAGAGAGCCATTTGATGTTTACGCTCGCCCAGTAAAGTATACCGATTCATCTGCTGTTTGTACTGATGACGATTTGTTGACTAATAATTACTTTGAGTCGACAGCAAGCGTGAAAGTTACAACAACTTTAGACACCCCCTCCATTACTGATTATCCTGATGCTGAGTTAGGTGATTTAACCCCTGAGGAACGATTAACCAAACAGATTTCACCGAATGACCAGGCGAATAAAGGTTATAAATTTGAGGGCTTAAGATATTCAGAGGCTGGTAGCTTTAACTTTATTGCAACTGAAACCGGAAGCTTCTACAGCTCAATCTTAGGTGGTTTCACTGGTAGTAAATCTATTGGTCGTTTTTATCCTAAATATTTTGTGCAAGGTACCCCTGAGTGGAATGTAGCTAATCAAAACGACATTGCTTATTTAGGTCAGCCTTATGACTCTGCTGTTCATCTAGTGTATCCAATGGCATCAGGTGAAGGTGATACGGATAATGCGCTTAATAATTACCGATTCTTTAATACAGAACTACAAGCAAAGTTTAGTGTTCTAGATGATAGCAACATAGATAACGGCTTCTTGCTAGATACGGATGCTGGATCTTGGTCTGCTGATCGTAAACATTGGTTGCTGAATGACAATGCGGCCGAGCTTCAACGAGTTACAGATTCAGATGATGTTAGCCGTAGAGATGCCCCGTTTAATACTTCGGATATTAGCTCAATAGCCACTAATTTTGGTTTAACAGTGACAGGAGTTGATCCTGTGTCATTTACGGACTCTGACCCTGTTACTGATTCGGCAGTATTCCCAGCTCAACCTCCTGCTCGTTATGGTCGAATGGCGCTCGATGATATTGGTGGTAATTCCGGTACTACTCTAACTATTCCGCTGCGAGCTGAGTTTTGGGATGGCAGTGAGTTTATTGCTAATGAGGATGATGATCGCAGCTCCTTCAATGGCTCAAATATTTGCAAACAAGTTATTTGGCACAGTGAAGGGGCGGCAACCACTTTAGTTTCACTTAACGGTAGTGGAAATGTGGATGATGGAGAGGAAGAGGTCACAGCAAATCAAAATACGCCAGCAGATACTGATTCGCTTCGTGAACAAGTCCGTCTGTGGTTAAGAATGGACGACTCTGAGCCTGATAATGATGGCGGAAATAACATCTCATGTAGTGGTGGAGATCAAGATCAACCATGGTTGCGCTACAACTGGAGACAGTTAGGCGATGAAGATCCCTCCACCGTCGTCACATTTGGCATCTACCGTGGTAACGATCGTGTGATCTACCGAGGTGAAAGTGGCTTAACAGGTCAGTAATAATATAATTTTTGCCCCTTAAGTTAGGAATCTGTAAGAAATTGCGGGTTTCAGTCCATGTTTGTACTTCAATGCCTTGCCGTAACAGCAAGGCATTGGTACATTTAGTGCAATTTTTGTCTTCTAATTCTTGCAGGATGAGCGAAGAATATGTTTAAAAAACTTCGTGGCATGTTTTCAAACGACCTATCGATTGATTTAGGTACAGCCAATACCCTTATTTATGTAAAAGGCCAAGGCATTGTTCTTGATGAGCCTTCAGTTGTAGCTATTCGCCAAGATCGTGCGGGTTCTGCAAAGAGTGTCGCTGCTGTTGGCCACGCTGCTAAGCAAATGCTTGGTCGTACGCCTGGTAACATTTCAGCGATCCGTCCAATGAAAGACGGTGTAATTGCCGACTTTTACGTAACGGAAAAAATGCTTCAGCACTTCATTAAACAAGTGCATGACAACAGTGTGCTTAAACCAAGTCCTCGAGTTTTGGTTTGTGTACCTTGTGGTTCAACGCAGGTTGAGCGTCGTGCTATCCGTGAATCAGCGCTAGGTGCTGGTGCTCGTGAGGTTTACCTAATCGATGAGCCTATGGCTGCTGCGATTGGTGCTGGCCTCCGTGTCTCTGAGCCAACAGGTTCAATGGTTGTTGATATCGGTGGTGGTACTACTGAAGTTGCAGTTATCTCTCTGAACGGTGTGGTTTACTCATCTTCTGTACGTATCGGTGGTGACCGTTTTGATGAAGCGATCATCAACTACGTTCGTCGTAACTACGGCAGCTTGATCGGTGAAGCGACAGCAGAGAAGATCAAACACGAAATCGGTTCAGCTTACCCAGGCGATGAAGTAGAAGAGATCGAAGTACGTGGTCGTAACCTTGCAGAAGGTGTGCCTCGTAGCTTTAGCCTAAACTCAAACGAAATCCTTGAAGCACTTCAAGAACCTCTATCTGGCATCGTATCTGCAGTGATGGTTGCACTTGAACAGTGTCCACCAGAGCTGGCTTCTGATATCTCAGAAAACGGTATGGTACTAACAGGTGGTGGTGCACTGCTTAAAGACCTTGATCGTCTGTTAACAGAAGAAACAGGTATCCCTGTTGTTGTTGCAGAAGAGCCATTAACGTGTGTTGCTCTAGGTGGCGGTAAAGCGCTAGAGATGATCGACATGCACGGCGGCGATCTGTTCAGCGAAGAATAATATCTAGTGTTAGGCTCTTTTCTTATCTAGTTTTATGTAAAGAGCCTAGGACCTTGTCTATAGGATCAAATGTAGCTCTAGGACCAAATATAGAATGAAGCCAATTTTTGGTAGAGGTCCCTCTCTACAATTGCGCCTGTTTTTTGCTGTAATTTTATCAGCCAGCCTTATGCTGGCTGATAGTCGTTTAGATGCTTTCTCAAATGTTCGCTATCTATTAAACAGCATGGTTGCGCCTATTCAATATGCAGCCAACTTGCCTCGCACTATGTTCGATGGTGTTTACGACCGTTTTAGCACTCGCAAAGGGTTAATTGAATCCAACCATAATATTAAACGAGAAGTCTTGCGTCTGAAGAGCGAGCTGATTCTGCTTGAGCAATATCAAGAAGAAAACAAGCGCCTTCGTAAGCTGTTGGGGTCTCCGTTTATCCGTGATGAGAAGAAAGTCGTCACAGAAGTTATGGCGGTAGACACTTCACCATATCGCCATCAAGTCGTGATCGACAAAGGTCAGATTGATGGGGTGTATGAAGGTCAGCCGGTGATCAACGAAAAAGGCATTGTCGGCCAAGTCACTTTCGTTGCTGCTCATAATAGTCGTGTATTACTACTGACTGATGCAAACAATGCGATTCCTGTTCAGGTTATTCGTAATGACATCCGTGTGATTGCTTCGGGCAATGGCATGATTGATGAGATCCAGCTAGAGCACATTCCAACCAGTACCGATATACAAGAAGAAGATCTGTTGGTGACATCGGGTCTCGGTGGTGTATACCCAGAAGGTTATCCAGTCGCCTATGTTACTGCCGTTGATTACGACCCGAAACGTGAGTTCGCTGTGATTAAAGCAGAGCCTGTAGTTGAGTTCGATAAGCTCAGATACCTGCTGCTTGTATGGCCTGATGAAAACAAACAGATGCAAGCGGATCAATCGAGCATAGAACAAGCATTGTTAGAGGGCGAAGATGGCCAATAGCGTTTTGAGAAGCAAGGTAGTAATTTTCTGCTCATTTTTAATAGCACTGATTCTGCAGACGATCCCTTGGCCTGGTAGCTTAGATTTATTTAGACCATCTTGGTTACTGCTGGTTACGTGTTACTGGGTTTTGGCTCTACCGCATCGTGTTAACGTGGGTAGTGCTTTGATTCTAGGCTTACTGTGGGACCTTTTGATCGGCTCTACTCTGGGTATTCGAGGCATGATGATGGCAATAGTGATGTACATTATTGCGATGAACTTCCTCGTCATTCGTAACATGGCGTTATGGCAGCAAGCGATGATCATTGCCGCGTTAACGGTCTTGTTTGAGGTGTTGATCTTCTTTGGTGAATATTTGATCCAAGATGTTGTTTTCAATCCGTTATCGTTATGGAGCGCATTGATAAACTGTATACTTTGGCCTTGGATGTTTTTATTAATGAGACGCGTGCGTCGCCATTGGCATGTGAGGTAGCGTGACGATGGAAAAGAAACATTTAGTTTTGGCATCCGGCTCTCCACGCCGCAAAGAATTGCTATCTCAACTCGGTTATGAGTTTTCTGTCCTTGTAACCGATGTTGAAGAGTGTAAACACGCTCAAGAAACCGCCGAAGAATATGTTAAGCGACTATCTTTAGATAAAGCTTTAGCTGCGTTGTCTTTATTGAAAGATAACCCTTCTGAAAAGCAGCATGTCGTTCCTAGTTCTGATACTGTAGTTCTTGGCTCTGATATAGTCGTTCTTGGTTCTGACACAGTCGTCGTAAGCCAAGGGCAAGTGCTCGAGAAGCCCTCCGATTTTGCTGACTCTAAGCGCATGCTTACTCAGTTAGCGAATGAACGTCACCAAGTGATGACGGCGGTTTCTGTGGTTTCAGAGGAAAAACAAAGAACAGAAATCATTATTACCGACGTATGGTTTAAACCCCTCAGTGAAAAAGAAATAGAACAATACTGGCAAACAGGGGAGCCATGCGATAAAGCCGGTAGCTATGGGATCCAAGGTTTGGGTGGACGCTTTGTCACTCGAATCGAAGGTAGTTATTACGCCGTTGTCGGCTTACCTTTATTTGAAACGGACCAGCTACTGCAAGAATTCTTATAATTACTAATCTGAGGTGCACCATGAGTGCTGAATTGTTGCTGAACGTGACCCCGAGTGAAACTCGTGTGGCCATGATTGAAGGGGGGGCTCTTCAAGAGATCCATGTCGAACGAGATGCTCGACGCGGTATCGTAGGAAATATCTATAAAGGACGTGTAAGCCGTGTTCTTCCGGGAATGCAGGCGGCTTTTGTTGATATAGGCCTTGAGAAAGCAGCTTTTTTACACGCCTCTGATATTGTCCCACACACTGAATGTGTCGCTGAAAACGAAAAGAAGCAATTTCAGGTTCGTGATATTTCAGAGCTTGTTCGTCAAGGGCAAGACATTGTGGTGCAAGTGGTCAAAGACCCTCTTGGTACTAAAGGTGCCCGCTTAACCACTGATATCACTCTGCCGTCTCGCTATTTGGTATTTATGCCGGGCGCAAGTCATGTTGGTGTATCTCAACGTATCGACAGCGAGTCTGAACGTAACCGCCTTAAAAAAGTCGTGTCTCGTTACTGTGACGAACATGGTGGCTTCATCATCCGCACTGCCGCAGAAGGTGCAGATTCAAATGAGTTGGCACAAGATGCCGCATTCTTGAAGCGATTATGGTTAAAAGTATTAGAGCGTCGTGGTAAGCACAAGGCGCGTACTCGTTTGTATGGTGAGCTTTGCTTAAGCCAGCGTATCTTGCGTGACTTTGTCGGTACTGAGCTGAGCAAGATTCAGGTCGATTCTCGCCTAGAATATGAAAACCTAAAAGAGTTTACCTCTGAATACGTGCCTGAGCTTACAGACAAGCTTGAGCTGTATGAAGGTGATAAGCCTATCTTTGATATGTACGATACCGAGAACGAAATTCAGCGTTCATTGGATCGTAAAGTTGAATTAAAGTCTGGTGGGTATCTGATTATCGACCAAACTGAAGCGATGACCACTGTTGATATCAACACTGGCGCGTTTGTTGGTCGTCGTAATCTAGAAGAGACGATTTTCAACACCAACGTAGAAGCGACTCAAGCGATTGCTCGTCAGCTGCGTCTACGTAACTTAGGTGGCATCATCATTATCGACTTTATTGATATGTTGTCTGAGGAACATCGTAAGCGAGTACTAACTTCTTTAGAGGCTGCGCTCGACAAAGACCGTGTGAAAACCAATATTAATGGCTTCACACAGCTTGGTTTGGTTGAGATGACTCGTAAACGTACTCGTGAAAGTATTGAGCATATCCTGTGTTCAAGCTGTCCGGCTTGTGAAGGCCGTGGCAGTGTGAAGACAGTTGAAACCGTTTGTTATGAAATTCTTCGAGAGATCACGCGAGTGAACCGTGCGTACGACGCCGATAAATTTGTGGTCTATGCGGCAGCTGCCGTGGCTGAGGCGTTAGAGGGCGATGAATCTCATGCGCTTGCGGAGCTTGAAGTCTTTATTGGTAAGCAAGTTAAAATCCAGGCTGAGCCTCTGTACATACAAGAGCAGTTTGATGTTGTTATGATGTAATGGAAATTTTGTGAGCTCAAGCGTTACTCTGATTCTACGTGCATGTTTATGGTTAGTGGTTACTCTCTTAGTAACGCTAGCCATTGCCGTTACTACACTGCGTGTAGCCTTGCCCAATTTAAACAAGTATCAATCTGAAATTGAGCTTTGGGTAAACCAACACTCCGGTTTTGATTTTTCGATTCAAGACGTGGGCGGTTTTTGGCGTAACACTCACCCTTCTATTGCTCTGCAAGGCGTTAAAGCCAGTCTTCCTAATGCTGAAGATGTGAGCTTTTCTGTCGAGCGTGTTGAAGTCGAGTTTGACTTGATTCAATCGGTTGTACAGATGCGCCCGGTTGTGGCCGACTTGGTCATGAATCAAATGTATCTTGATATCCGCTCAATTGATCTGTTTGCCGGACAAAACGGTAAAGACGAACCTAAAGATCCCGGTTCCTCCAAGCGAGTGATACAAGAGCTCGATAATTTACTTCTGAAAACTTTGGTGGATGTGACCGCCAAAGATTCCACTCTTTTATATCGAACTATCTCTGATGAAGAACGTCAGCTTGATATCGAAACTCTGAAATGGCAAAACTCAGGTAAACATCACCTTGCGGAAGGTGTGGTGAGTATTAAAGATGCCAATTTAAACTCTTTGTCAGTGAGCGCTAACTTTATTGATGGCGGCTCGTTAACTGATATGACGGGTGAGTTTTATGTCAGTGCGGACAGTATCTCGGTTAAGCCTTGGTTAACTCGTTATATGCAGGCGGAATCCGGCATTGAAACGGGTACAGTGAGCTTGAATAGCTGGCTTACGCTGCGCAATAGCAAACCAGTAAGCGCTTATGTTGAGGTTTTACCCTCAGAATTGACGTGGAACGAAGATGGCGAGCATGACCTCATGCTTGAGTCCGGTGTCTTTAAGCTGTCCCCGACGGATGATGGCTGGCAAGTAAATGGTCACTCACTAAATCTTAGAACGGATGACACACCTTGGCCGGAACTCGACGTAGCGTTCAAGTGGAACCAAGGTCCATGGCAACTCAACGTTTCCGAGCTGGATATTGCGACCATTACTCCGTTGATTAAGCTGCTGCCTGACTCTGAACAATCAACCAAAATGATTAACGTATTGGCACCGGGCGGTTCTGTTTCTGATATTCGTGTCTCTATGGATTCAGGAATCGACAGTTTACGTTATTCAGCCAGCTTTTCTGATCTTGCGATTGAGCAGTGGGAATTAGTCCCAGGCTTTAGCCAAGTGTCAGGTAGTGTGTTTGGTTCGGCTTCGGAAGCCAAAGCCAGTCTGCACGTTATTGACGATGTGTTCCCTTATGGTGATGTCTTCCAAGCGCCTTTGAATATCAAACAAGGTCAGGTTGATATTGTTTGGCAGCAAGATGAAAACGGCTGGAAACTGTGGTCGGACAAAATCACAGCAGCAACGCCAGATTTACAAGTACTAGGCGCATTCCGCTTAGACTTCCCTAAAGATGCGAGCCCTTACTTATCATTTTACGGTGAAGCAGACGCTTACAACGTAGGAGAAACATGGCGTTACCTGCCGACTCTAGCGCTTGGACAGGACTTGACGGATTACCTTTCGACTGCGATTCAAGCGGGTAAAGCGGATACCGTAAAACTGCTGTGGCATGGTGATTTATCTCAGTATCCATACACCAATCATGATGGTATTTTCCAAGTTTGGGTTGGTTTAGAAGACGCGAAATTCAGCTTTGATACCGCGTGGCCACTGATTACTGATCTTCAGCTTGATCTGCTATTTGAAAATGATGCGATGCACCTGGACTCTCGTTCCGCTCAATTGATGGATGTAACAGCCGATCGAATCACAGGACGCATTCCTTATTTAGGGGAAGGCGGCCATATTGAAATTGAAGCTAAAGCGACGGCGTCAGGTAATGCAGTGCGCGATTACATGACGTCTTCGCCACTGGTGGGTTCAGTAGGCGCAGCGTTAACCGCACTTCAAGTGAGTGGTGATGTCTCTTCTGAGTTCCAGCTTAATATTCCGTTTGATTCTGAAAAAGAAGCAAGAGCGTGGGGTTATGCAGACTTAAGTGGTAACCATGTTGAGATTGAAGCGCCACCAATGGTGCTTGAGAACACCACGGGTCGAATTGAATTTGATAATGACGTAGTGACGGCAAATGGCCTCGCTGCGGATCTGCTTAACCAAAGTATCTCGCTTGATTTTAAGGGCCTTAATGATGGTCCTGGCTATGCAGTTGATATTGATGTGTTAGGTGATTGGGACGTTAAGCCTCTAGAACCTTACATCGGTGAGCAATGGTTAAGCCGCTTATCAGGTCATGCGCAATGGCAAAGCCAGATTGATATCCAGCTGAATGATATCGGCTTTACCTACCAACTAGACTTACAATCAGATCTAAAATACTTGGCGAGTGATTACCCGTATCCTTTGGAGAAAAAATCACTAGAAAGTGGCTCTGCAAGGCTACAAGCATCGGGTAACCAAGAGACGATTACCGCGCGCCTGCAATTGCCAAACACCAAGTACCAAGCTGAGATTGATATTACAGGCGACGTGCCAGAGTTAACGGCGACTAATTTAGTGCTTGGTCGCGGTGGCTATAAAATTAGTCCGGTTGTTGGCCATCACGCACTGATTCGTACGGATAAATTCAATGCCGATGATTGGTTATCAGTTGTGATGGAACCGGTCAAGCCTTCAACGGCTGTGCTTAGCCAAATGAACACGCCAACCATACCTGCGCCAAGCCGTATTACCTTTGAGAGTAAAGAGCTGATCTTGGGTGGTATCTCTTGGAATGATGTCGATTTTAGTGCTCGCAAGAACAAACAAGCGTGGCAAATGGAAGTGTCTAGCCAAGAGCTGGAAGGGGATATTAACTATCTGCCACCTTACGATTTGACGGTTTCACTGGATCGTCTGCACCTGTTTGTTCCTGAGTGGAGTGATAAGAACAACCAAGATCAGCAGCTGCTGCAACGCAAAGAACAAGCTGCGCCATTGATCTCCAAATTGGATAGAAAGATCCACGATGCGATGCCAAACCTGACCCTGACGCTGAATGACTTTTGGCTACAAGGCTACAAGGTTGGTAAGGTCGATGTTGAAATGACGAGGAACGAAGACCGTATCGAGTGGAACAAAATCCAGGTTCGAAGTGGTGGCAACAAAGCGGATGTGAGTGGCTGGTGGGAACTGCAAGGTGACAAGAGTCATTCATCGTTAACCGTTGATGTAGAAGGTGAAAACAACAGCGAACTCATGGAGCGCTTTGGTATTACTTCCGGGATTCAAAAAGCGCCATTTGCGTTGGAAGGCCAACTAAACTGGGACGGCTCGCCTTGGGGGATCAAAATGGATACTCTTGATGGCAACGTTAAAACTAAGTTTGGTAAAGGCATTATCTCGGATGTGAGCGGCGCTGCTCGATTGCTTGGTCTGTTTAGCCTAGATTCGATCATCCGTAAGATGCAGCTCGATTTCTCGGACGTGTTTGATAAAGGTATGGCATTTAACAGCATCACAGGCACTGGCGAGATTCAAAATGGCATCTTCCTGACCAATGATCTGAATATGGATGCGGTCGCCGGTGAGATGAAGATCAAAGGTATCGCTAACCTCAACACGCGTCAGGTTGATGCTGAGGTGAACTTTACCCCAGATATTACCTCGGGTATTCCCGTATTAACGGCCTTTGCGGTAACCCCTCAAACGGCGCTGTACGTATTGGCGGTGACCACAGTTATTTCGCCAGTGGTTGAAGTCTTTACCCAAGTTAATTACTCGGTGAAAGGGCCGCTTGATTCACCAACGGTGAGCGAGCTTTCTCGTAGCTCCGGTGAGTTCCAGCTACCAGAGAAGCTGAGAAAATTAGCCGAATAAACCTTAAATTAGCCGAGAAGACCCTAGTACCCTAATCAGCTAATATACGGTGAAATGCTGATTTCTGAATCATAATGAATGGAGGAGCGATACACATGGATTGTGTTGGGTTGATTCAAATGACATCTGGCCCTAGCCCTGAATTGAACTTTGACTACCTTGCTCAAGAAGTAGCAAAGTGCAAAGAGTTAGGGGCTAAGTGGGTTGTGTGCCCTGAAAACGCGTTAGTTTTTGGCAGTAAAGCCGACTATCACCAGTATGCTGAACCTTTAAATGATGGCTCACTGCAAAAGAAAATCTCTGAGCTAGCAAAGCTTCATCGAGTTTGGATCGTTATTGGTAGTATGCCGATAAGCACAGCTAAAGGTGTGACTACCACAACCTTGGTGATTGATGATTTTGGTTGCCTCGTTACTCATTACGACAAGCTACACATGTTTGATGTGGATGTCGCTGACGCCCATAAGTGCTATCGAGAGTCCGATATTTTCACTCCGGGCAACCAAGTTGTGACAGCGGAAACGCCTTTTGGTCGCTTAGGTTTGAGTATTTGTTATGATGTGCGCTTTCCACACTTGTATTCAGAGTTACGTAAGCAAGGGGCACAAATCATTGTGGTGCCTGCGGCTTTTACAGCGGTAACGGGTCAAGCGCACTGGGAAGCACTGTTAAGATGCCGCGCGATCGAAACACAGTCGTGGATTGTCGCGGTAGGACAAGGCGGAAAACACCCTTGTCAAAGAGAAACATGGGGACACTCAATGGTGGTTGATCCATGGGGACGAGTGGTCGCACAGTTAGACCAAGATCCTAAAAGTATGGTGGTTGAGATAGACACATCCAGTTGCGAGTCCATTAGGCAAAATATGCCCATCGCGCAACACTCTCGATTTACCAATCAATTTTAATTACAAACAAGAGCCATCTATGAGCATTAATCAAATTGAAGAAGCGCTACTGAACCCGACAGGGCTTACGGAGCAAAATATCGCAGATACATTGGCGAGCATTGCTACCCGCCAAATTGATTATGCTGATATCTACTTTCAGTCAAGCTGGCACGAATCTTTAGTGCTAGAAGACAGCATTATTAAAGACGGCTCTTTCAATATCGATTGCGGTGTTGGCGTTCGTGCAGTATCTGGTGAAAAGACCGGTTTTGCTTACTCTGACCAAATCCAATTGGATGGCCTTAAGCAGAGCGCAATTGCGGCTCGTGGTATTGCTAAACAAGGTCAAAACGGCAAGGTTCAAGCGTTCAAACGCAACTCTAACCAAGCTTACTATGATGCAGTTAATCCACTAGCAAGTTGGGAAAAACAGCAGAAAACAGAATTACTAAAATCATTAGATGCTTACATTCGCACTAAAGAACCGATGGTCACTGAAGTATCGGTGAGCCTAAGTGGTGTGCATGAGCAGATGCTGGTTGCTGCGACTGATGGCACTTACGCTGGTGATATTCGTCCGTTGGTTCGCTTATCTATTAGCGTACTTGCACAGAAGGGTGATCGTCGTGAGCGTGGTAGTGCTGGTGGTGGTGGCCGTTTTGGTTACGACTTCTTCTTAAGTGATGACAAAGGCACTCAAGTTGCTTACCAATTTGCGGATGAAGCGATTCGCCAAGCGTTAGTTAACCTTGAAGCAGTTGCTGCGCCTGCTGGTGCAATGCCTGTGGTTCTTGGTTCTGGTTGGCCGGGCGTTCTGCTGCATGAAGCGGTAGGCCACGGTTTAGAAGGCGACTTCAACCGTAAAGAGTCATCAGTATTCTCTGGCAAAGTTGGCGAACAAGTCACTTCAAGCCTATGTACGATTGTCGATGACGGTACATTAACGGATCTACGTGGTTCATTGAACGTTGATGACGAAGGTGTTAACGGTCAGTACAACACGCTAATCGAAAACGGCATCCTAAAAGGTTACATGCAAGATAAGCTGAACGCGCGTCTAATGGGTGTAGCACCGACAGGTAATGGTCGTCGTGAGTCATACGCGCATCTTCCAATGCCACGTATGACGAATACATACATGCTACCGGGCGAACACACGCCGGAAGAGATCATCGCAACGGTTGAGAAAGGTATCTACGCACCGAACTTCGGCGGCGGTCAAGTTGATATCACATCAGGTAAGTTTGTATTCTCAGCGTCTGAAGCGTACATGATTGAAAATGGCAAAATCACTCACCCAGTGAAAGGCGCGACGCTAATCGGTTCTGGTATCGAAGCAATGCAGCAAGTGTCTATGGTCGGTAACGACCTAAGCATCGACCGTGGTGTTGGTGTGTGTGGTAAGGCTGGCCAAAGTGTGCCAGTGGGTGTTGGTCAACCAACATTGAAGCTAGACTCGCTAACCGTTGGTGGTACTGAGTAATTCAGACTAACCTCTGCAGACTTACTTCAAAATATTAAATTGAAAAGCGCCTCCAATGTGAGGCGCTTTTTGTTTTTAGATTACGGATTCAGTGAGCGTATAGAGTCACTACATGTTCTCTTCCGCAAACTCAGCCAGTCGGCTACGCACCACACCATTGAGGTGGATATTGGCACTGCCTTCGAAGTTTTTAAAACGCTCAACCATGTAGGTTAAGCCTGAAGTCACAGGGGTTAGGTAAGAAGAGTCTATCTGCGCTAGGTTACCTGAGCAGACGATCTTAGTACCTTCACCACAACGGGTGATGATGGTTTTGATCTGTGAAGCGGTGAGGTTTTGACACTCATCCAAAAGCACAAACGCATTCTGAATCGAGCGGCCACGCATGAAGTTAATCGATTTGAACTGAATATTGGCTTTGTCACAGATGTATTTCATCGAGCCTTCTGTGCAGTGGTCATTCTTGTGCAGCGCTTCCAGCGTATCGGTCACTGCGGCTAACCAAGGCAACATCTTCTCCTCCTCTGTACCCGGAAGGAAACCTATCGATTCACCAATATCAGGCGTATTGCGGGTTACGATGATCTTGTCGAACTGTTTGCGCTCAATGGTTTGTTCAAGTGCAGCAGCCATGGCTAGCAGCGTCTTACCACTACCCGCTGCGCCAGTGAGAATCACCAGATCAATATCAGGGTCGAGCAGCGCATCTATCGCCATGCCTTGATAGACGTTCTTTGGTGTGATGTCCCATGCCCTGCGATTCATCAGCCTTTCGCGGCTGAGGTCTCTCAGGGTAATGCTTTCAGGCTCAATCTCCTCGACTCGAGCGGCAAAATCACTTTCTTCATCAATCACATATTGGTTGAGGAAGGTTGGCTCGAACGGCGCTCTTGCTAAGGTGTGCAGCGTCTTTCCGCCTAAACTTCTGCTCTCAACATTATCGATACCATCCCAAAATGAGCCTTCCAGTTGTTGGAAGCCTTTAGTGAGGTATTGGATATCATCAATCAGTTGGTCAGTTTGATAGTCTTCAACAAAACGGACACCGGCGCCTTTTGCTCGTAAACGCATGTTGATGTCTTTAGTGATAAGAACCACTTCGCGTGGCGCGCGTTTATTTTGAAGATAGAGGACTGCGTTGAGGATTCTGTTATCGCCTGCCTTGTCATCGGCGAAGGCTTTGATGCTTTCTTGAAGTTCGTAGTCAGCGAGTATTGAAATACTGCCAGATGCGTTTATGTCTTTAGAAAAAGGGATGCCTTCCGATATTTGGTCTGGTGTGGCTTCCCTGAACAGGTCTTCGAGCGTTCGAATCGCAATTCTTGCGTCTCGAGCAACGTCTCTTTTACTGTCTTTGATTCTGTCGAGTTCTTCTAGCACTGTCATGGGGATAACGACATCGTGCTCTTGGAAAGAAAATATAGCGAAGGGTTCGTGAAGTAGAATATTGGTGTCTAAAACAAATAGCTTCCGGTTGGTCTCGCCCATAGCATCTCCTTGCCGACGTGCGGCTTGCCTTGCATTCATTGAACGTAGATAAAGCTCATATAAAGATTAGTATCTGATTCTGGTGATAGTCAACTACTCACCTAAACTTCATCTAGAGGAATAGCACCATATCGTTACGAGTGAACATGGCGTATTCGTTTGAGAGCAGCAATCTGCTACCTATAGATTAACCATGAATTTTTGACAGTTTGATTGCACTGGCGAAAACAGAAAAAAAGCATGAAATCATCTCCTTTAGGCGTGACCTAAATCACAGCATCGAGTAAGATTAGCGACCTTTTTCTGCACCATTTTCTCGAGATATTTATTATTGAGAGCGCACTTAAAAAGTGGCTGCAAACTAGACATTTTTGGCTATATTTTTAGTTCAGGAGCGATAACGTTCTTGTTTGAAACTGCAGTTAAGAAGACCAAATTCCAACTATAAGATTGAGGTAGTCGATTCATGACATTTGCTTTGGGGCAACGCTGGATAAGCGATACGGAGAGCGATTTAGGTTTAGGTACCGTTGTAGCAATGGATGCTCGCACAGTGACACTAATGTTTGCAGCGTCAGAAGAAAACCGTGTTTATGCACGTACTGATGCTCCCGTAACCCGAGTAACGTTTAATGTAGGCGATGTCATCGAATGCCAAGAAGGTTGGTCTCTGTCTGTCGAAGAAGTTATCGAAGACAAAGGGCTGTTAACCTACTTAGGTACTCGCGAAGATACCCAAGAAACAGAAGTCACTCTGCGTGAAATCTTCTTAAGTAACCAGATCCGCTTTAACAAGCCACAAGACAAGCTGTACGCAGGTCAAATCGACCGTATGGATAACTTTGTGTTGCGTTACCGCGCGCTGAGCAACCAGTACCAACAACACAAGAGCCCTATGCGTGGCTTGTGTGGTATGCGTGCTGGCTTAATCCCTCATCAGCTATACATCGCTCATGAAGTGGGTCGTCGTCACGCTCCGCGCGTTTTATTGGCTGATGAAGTGGGTCTAGGTAAAACCATCGAAGCGGGCATGATCATCCACCAACAGGTGTTGTCTGGCCGTGCTGAACGTATTCTGATTGTGGTTCCTGAAACTCTACAACACCAATGGTTAGTCGAGATGATGCGCCGTTTCAATCTGCATTTCTCTATCTTTGACGAAGAGCGTTGTATTGAAGCGTTTGCTGAATCGGACAATCCATTTGATACCCAGCAATACGTTCTGTGTTCTTTGGACTTCCTACGTAAGAGCCGTAAGCGCTACGAGCAAGCACTTGAAGGCGAGTGGGACTTGTTGGTTGTCGATGAAGCGCATCACCTTGAGTGGAGCCAAGACAAACCAAGCCGCGAATACCAAGTGGTTGAAGGCTTAGCGGAAAATACGTCTGGTGTGCTACTACTAACAGCAACGCCTGAACAGCTTGGTCGTGAGAGTCACTTTGCACGTCTGCGTCTGCTTGATCCTGATCGCTTCTACGATTACGAAGCATTCGTTGAAGAAGAAGATCAATACGCACCAGTTGCAGATGCAGTAACGGCTCTGTTCTCCGGCGTGAAGCTTGAAAACAGCGCGAAGAACCAGATTACGGAACTGCTTTCTGAGCAAGATGTTGAGCCTCTGTTCCGTGTGATTGAAGGTGATAGCAGCGAAGAAGAGCAAGCTTTAGCTCGCCAAGAATTGATTGATAACCTTATGGATCGCCATGGTACTGGCCGTGTTCTTTTCAGAAACACACGTGCTGCAATCAAAGGCTTCCCTAAGCGTAATGTGAACCTACTGCCGATGGAGATTCCAACGCAGTACACAACCTCAATGCGTGTATCTGGCATGATCGGTGGCAAGATGGCTCCCGAAGCTCGTGCTATGAAGATGCTGTATCCAGAAGAGATCTTCCAAGAGTTTGAAGGTGAAGATTCAAGCTGGTGGCAGTTCGACTCACGCGTTAACTGGTTGATTGAAAAGATCCAAGACAAGCGCAGCGAGAAAATCCTAGTGATCGCCTCTCGTGCAAGTACGGCTCTTCAATTAGAGCAAGCACTGCGTGAGCGTGAAGGTGTACGTGCAACCGTATTCCACGAAGGCATGTCGATTCTAGAGCGTGATAAAGCTGCGGCTTACTTTGCTCAAGAAGAGGGCGGCGCTCAGGTTCTTATCTGTAGTGAAATCGGCTCTGAAGGTCGTAACTTCCAGTTCGCTAACCAACTTGTGATGTTTGATCTGCCGTTCAACCCAGACTTGCTTGAGCAACGTATTGGTCGTTTGGACCGTATTGGTCAGCTGCGTGATATCGACATTCATGTTCCTTACTTAAAAGGCACATCACAGGCGATTCTTGCGCGTTGGTTCGATGAAGGTCTGAATGCATTTGCGGAAACTTGTCCAACGGGTCGCACGGTTTACGATAAGTACTCAGATGTTCTTATCGAGATGCTGGCTTCTGGTAACACAGAGCAACTTGATGAAGTGATTGAAGAGTCTGCCAAGCTAAATCAAAGCCTGAAATCAGATCTAGAAAAAGGCCGTGATCGCCTATTAGAAATGCATTCAAACGGTGGTGATAAAGCGCATGAAATTGCAGAAAAGATCGCGTCGACTGACGGCGATACTAACCTAGTGACGTTTGCATTGAGCCTGTTCGACACGATTGGCTTAAACCAAGACGACAAGGGTGAGAATGCGCTGGTTGTGACGCCATCTGAGCACATGATGGTACCAAGCTACCCAGGCTTACCATACGAAGGCGCAACCATCACATTCGACCGTGATACTGCACTTTCTCGTGAAGACATGAACTTCATTAGCTGGGAACATCCGATGATTCAGGGTGGTATCGATCTGCTACTGAGTGAAGGTGTTGGTGCATCAGCGGTATCGCTACTGAAAAACAAAGCGCTGCCAGTGGGTACTATCCTGCTTGAGTTGGTTTACCTTGTGGATGCGCAAGCGCCGAAACGCAGCGGTATCAGCCAGTTCTTACCTAAGACGCCAATTCGTTTGATGATGGATGGCCGTGGTAATGACTTATCAGCTCAGGTCGAGTTCGACAGCTTTAACCGTCAATTAAGCCCTGTAAACCGTCACTTAGCGAGCAAGCTAGTTAACTCGGTACAAGGTGAGATTCATAAGCTAATCGAAGCGGGTGAGACGCACGTACTTCCTAAAGTGGAAGAAGTGCGTGAACAAGCTCAACGAGATATGCAGACTAACCTGAACGGTGAGTTAGAGCGTCTACAAGCGCTTAAAGCCGTGAACCCTAATATTCGTGATGAAGAGCTAGAGGTAATCGAAGCTCAAATCAATGAACTGACTGGTTACATCAGCAAAGCTCAGGTTCAGCTAGACTCATTACGCTTGATTGTGGTTTCTCACAACTAGTTTTGAATTAGCGAAATGCTTCAACGAAATAAGGCCTTCATCATGAAGGCCTTATTTTTATCTAGCGTTTGAAAGCTGTATTGGTTGTTGAAAGATGTATAGGTAGAGGAGCTACATCAACCACTTCCACCAAACAAATACTGCTAAGAAACCAAACAGGTAAACAAGACCCGCGACAGACAGCCATTTTAGCTTGCTGCCAATGGCTAGCGCTTCTGGAAGCTTAGCCTTGTTCACTAGGATGAAGTTAAGCAGCGCGAAGAATGGCGTGGTCGCAAAGGCAAGCACCATCGCAAAATCAAGCATTGGCATCAGTGCAGCGCTAAAGAACATCACAATCGCTAATGCCGCGAGAGAGACAATGATGATCCAGCCTTGCAGCATTCTTGGGCTTGAATCTTTTTTGAATAATAGGCGCTGTGATTCAGCAAGCACGCGAGAGTAGCCATCGATAACGGTAATCGTGCTACCAAAGATACAGAAGAAAGCGATAAGAGCGATTAATGGACGAGACCATTCACCAATTGTCGAAGCGTAGATGCCGACCAATTGATGAGTAAAGCCCACACCAGAGCGAGACAGTTCAACACCCGAACCGTGAAGTACTAGCGCGCCCAACGCAACAAATACTAAAGCAAGCAATGCAGTACCAATGTAGCCGACATTGAAATCGAACAGTGCTGATTGTGCGGTCACTTCCTGCTTCTCTTTTTGGCTTTTTAGCCACATAGAGGTGATGCTTGAAATCTCGATCGGCGCAGGCATCCAACCCATGGTCACCACGATAAAACCAATAGCAGCCAATGACCAAGGCGATGGCGGAACAAAAGCAGCATCAGGCTGGACTGGGGAGCCGATAGCAATCGCAACAGCAGCTAAGGTTGTGATGGTTAAGATCGCCATGATCGCTTTAGATAGTGTATCTAGAGCACGATAATGGCCAGCAAACAGAATGATCAAACAGGTCGCTAAAACGATCATGCACAAGGTGCTAGTGGCTAAATTGAAAGGAACAAAGTAACTGAGTAGGCTTGCACTGAATAATAGCAGGGCAGCGGTATTCACGACCGCAGATATGGCACTCAAGATCGAAAAGATCACAAGGTAAGGGCGGCCTAGGTTAGAGTAACCTTCCACCAAGCTTTGACCCGTTCCTAGCGTGTATTGGATGCCGGCTCTGAAGAATGGATATTTAAATACGTTAACGAGGATAATGAGAGCGGCAAGCTGCCAACCATAAATCGCACCCGCCTTGGTTGAGGCGACTAAGTGAGAACCACCTACAGCCGCTGCGGCCATCATAATGCCTGGGCCAAGAGACTTAATTAAACTTGATAGGGGAGCTGAGGTTGGTGTTTTTGTGTTGGTGGTTTTAACCGTACTGTCCATCGTTTTTCCTTTGATGCTGACTTCTTATTATCCGTTACCCTATCAATACCATGTTTTGTAAAGTCGTCAACTTTTATGTACGAAAATGTTGAAAATTGTATTTTTTTATAAACGAATCAACCGTAAATTATTTATTCACTAGCAATTAAGAGGCTTCAATGGCGTTAGAACAGTACACACCACCGCGTGAACCGTGGATTGATATTGTTTATCAAGATGACGATATTCTTGTGGTGAACAAGCCTGCAGGCCTGCTTTCTGTTCCGGGGAGGTTACCTGAGCATTACGACAGCATGTGGAGTCGGTTAGTTGTCGAATTTCCAGAGATTCAAGTCGTGCATCGATTAGACATGTCGACATCGGGATTGATGCTGCTCGCTAAACACAAACAAGCTGAGCGTCATTTGAAGAAGCAATTTCAATATCGACTGACACACAAACTCTATTACGCTCGAGTATGGGGTTCAGTAGAAGAAGCAGAAGGTTTGATTGATCTGCCGCTCATTTGTGATTGGCCAAATCGACCAAGACAAAAGGTGTGCTTCGTGGATGGCAAGCCATCACAGACTCGCTATGTGGTGGAGCAACAAGAGGCTCAAACGGCATTGTTGAAGTTGCTGCCGATCACTGGCCGCTCTCATCAGTTACGTGTTCACTGCATGGAACTAGGGAATCCAATCGTTGGCGACGAGTTTTATGCCACGCCAGATGCGTTTAACTATAGTGATAGGTTAGCTCTGCACGCGTGTGAACTGAGCTTTTATCATCCGGCTGACAATCAGCTTTTCAAAGCCTTTGTTCCTTGTGACTTTTACCCTCAAGCATCACTGCAAATTGAACAGCACTTTGAAATTGCGCCAGAGCTTCCAGACTACAGCAAGCTAAAAGCTTAGAATGGTTAAATCAATACCAATGCAAGGACGTACAATGCCGAAGTTGAAAGTGGTCTTTCTCGACAGAGCCACCATTCCATCTCAAATCCATTTAAAACCTCTCAGCTTTGAACATGAGTGGGTAGAGTATGACTTTACTGCTCCAGAACTCGTTGCTGAGCGCGTTGCCGGAGCGGATGTTGTTATCACCAATAAGGTTGTGCTCAATGCTGATAATTTAGCTCAAGCACAACAACTCAAGTTGATCGCGGTGTCAGCGACTGGCGTCAATAATGTCGATGTTGACTATTGCAAGGGTAACAATATCGCAGTGGCTAATGTGCAAGGCTATGCGACTCAGTCGGTACCTGAACATGTGATTGCTATGCTGTTTACGTTAAAACGAAACCTTGTTGGCTACCATCACGACATTGAAGCCGGCGAGTGGCAAAAGGATAAACAGTTCTGCTTCTTTACTCATCCAATCCAAGATGTTGCAGGCAGCACATTAGGTTTAATGGGTAGCGGCAGCTTAGGCCAAGCCACCGGGATATTAGCTAAAGCGATTGGTATGAAGGTGATTTTTGCTGAGCGAAAAGGCGCGGAGTCTTGTCGAGAGGGGTATCTGCCTTTTGATACAGTGTTGCAGCAAGCGGATGCGATCAGCTTACATTGTCCGCTTACCAAAGCTACTCGAAACCTGATTTCCGAGCGAGAGCTAGCAATGATGAAACCAAGTGCGGTGTTAATTAATGCTGGCCGTGGTGGACTTGTCGATGAACAGGCCTTGGTTGAAGCTTTGAAAAGTAATGAGATCGCAGGTGCTGGCATGGACGTGTTTACACAAGAGCCACCTGACAACTCGAACCCACTATTGGCCAACAGTCACCTACCTAACTTACTGCTGACACCTCATGTGGCGTGGGGCAGTGACAGTTCAATTCAAAAGCTGTCTGATATCTTAATCGATAATATTGATGGGTTTGTCGCGGGTAATCCGCAGAATTTAGTGAGTTGATTGCAGAATTAAACGGTGCGAACACAAAACAAAAAAGGTTGGCTTTTAGGCCAACCTTTTTAGATCGTTGTGTCGATTAAGTGATTTAGCCTTGCGGCTTAACTACCAATACATTGATAGGTGAGTTCTGTACCACTTTGCTTGCAACAGAACCAAGCACAACTTTGTCGATTTTCGAACGCTTATGGCTAGGCATCACGATAAGGTCAGCGCCCAGTTTTTCTGCGTAGTCTAGAATCGTTGTGTAAGTCTTGCCTTCGGCAACGTGAACTTTATACACCACTTCATCGTCAATGTGCTTGTCAGCAAACTCTTTCAGCTGATTTTTCACATCAAGCTTCATTTGGTTCGCTGCATCTTTCGGGAAGTAAGACGCAACCATCGACATGTGAATGCCCGGTAGTACGTTCAGAATGTGGACTTCAGCATTGCTGTGTTTTGCGTGCCATACCGCTAGCTCGACTGCTTTATCAGAAAAGCCTTTGTCGTTAAGATCAACGGGAACAAGGATTTGTCTATACATGTATTCGTCTCTTTTTGAGCAGCGCTTAGCACATACCAAACGCTGTAATTATCTTTTCCATGTAGTAAAAAAGCCAAATAGAGTAGAGCGCTACTTGGCTCTATCCATTACGCGCTAATCTCATCCTTACGAGCACGCCTTCTTTGGTTCATCGCTAAACCAATCAAAATCAGTAGGGCAGGTAAGAATACCCACTCTTTCATTGGTCGATCTGCATCTTGGATAACGGATTTAATTTCCCAATCAAAGTCAATGCCAGCGGCTTCTGCAGGGCTACCAAACTCAACCATATCAACAATCATCTTGTTGTCAGCTTGTGTCAGCATTAGGCCCATTGAAGCAATGCGGTCTTCACTTGTTGTCGCAGAATCTTCAAATGGAAGGCGGACTGTCTTCTCAGAATAGTTACCTTCTAAGTTTTCGCCACCTACTCTCAATTCAAGTGATTGTCCCACAGATAAATTTTCTGTGATTTGAGCGATCTCAACTCCTGGCGAAAGAACTTTCTCTGGATAAATCATGTCCCACCAGAAACCTGGGCGGAAGAAAGAGAAAGTCAGAACGATAAGCAGTATGGTTTCCCACCACTTGTTCTTAGTGAACCACCAACCTTGAGTTGCTGCTGCAAAGATAAGTACCGCAGTAACCGAAGAGAAAATCGTTAGCGCTAAGTGCCACCAAGAATCAATGCCCATCAACAGTAGTTGGGTATTGAATATGAACATGAATGGTAAGATTGCGGTCCGGATATCGTAGGTAAAACCTTGAATACCTGTACGAATCGGGTCTGATTTCGCAATAGCTGCTGCGGCAAATGCTGCCAGACCTACCGGAGGTGTGTCATCCGCAAGAATACCGAAGTAGAACACGAATAAGTGCACCGCAATCAGTGGGATGATAAGACCGTGCGCAGCGCCCAGAGTAACAATTACCGGAGCCATTAGCGTTGATACAACGATGTAGTTTGCTGTGGTTGGTAAGCCCATGCCTAGGATCAAGCTGATTACCGCGGTGAATAGCAACATAAGAATGATGCTACCGCCTGAGATGAACTCAACGAAATCAGTCATTACAAGGCCGATACCCGTTAGAGTCACCACGCCTACAACCGTACCTGCAGCCGCTGTCGCGACACCGATACCAATCATGTTACGTGCGCCTGATACCAAGCTCTCTGCTAGATCAACGAAGCCAGCTTTAGTTTGCTCTGCAAGATCGTCTGATTTGTTCATCAGAGTCATTAAAGGACGCTGAGTGATCAGAATGAAGATCATGAACACAGTCGCCCAGAATGCCGACAGACCTGGAGAGAAACGCTCGACAGTCAGACACCAAACAAGCACTACGATAGGCAGTAGGAAGTGCAAACCAGATTTAATCGTTGGACCTGGGTCCGGAACTTCTTTGAGATCCGCATCGATTTCCATGCCACCTTCAGATGCGTATTTTGCTGATACACGAACCAGAGCGACATAAGCTACTAATAGAGCCACCGTTACGATTGGTGTTGCAGCATCGCCAAAGACATCTTTCGTCCAACCGACACCGTAGTAAACCGCGGCACTGATAACACACAGACCTAAAATGGTACCTGTGAAAGACAGTAAGCTTTGTACGATAGTTGGTGTGTGGCGACGAGGTAGGCCAGTCATACCTGCTTTACATGCTTCTAGGTGAACAATGTAAATCAGAGCGATGTAAGAGATCAGAGCGGGCAGTAGCGCGGCTTTGATAACTTCTACATACGAAATGCCCACATACTCAACCATCAAGAAGGCTGCTGCACCCATGATAGGTGGCGTTAGCTGACCGTTGGTTGAAGCCGCCACTTCTACCGCACCTGCTTTAGTGCCTGGGAAACCAACCCGCTTCATTAGCGGAATCGTAAAGGTACCTGTGGTTACTACGTTAGCAATCGAAGAACCTGACACCAGACCTGATAAACCAGACGCTACAACGGCTGCTTTTGCTGGGCCGCCTTTCATGTGACCAAGCAGTGAGAATGCCACTTTGATAAAGTAAGCACCGGCACCGGCACGTTCTAGCATTGCACCAAACAGTACAAACAAGAATACGAATGACGTTGATACGCCAAGTGCCACACCGAATACACCTTCAGTCGTTAGCCACAGATGCGACATTGCCTTGTTTAGGCTCGCACCTTTGTGGGCAATAACGTCTGGCATGTGAGGGCCGCCAAAGGTGTAAAGTAGGAATACTGCCGCCACAACCATAAGAGGTGGACCCAAAGCGCGTCGTGTTGCTTCAAGCAGTAAAACCATACCGAATACAGCCGCAACAATATCGAATGTTGTTGGCGCGCCTGAGCGCTCAGCGAGTTCAGTATAGAAAATATAGATATAAGAAGCTGAAAAGCTACCTACAAGCGCTAATATCCAATCGACAGCGGGGATGCGATCCCGAGGCGAGTTCTTCATAGCTGGATAAGCGGTAAAGGCTAGGAAAATAGCAAACGTAAGGTGAATTGCTCGAGCTTCAGTGTCGTTTAAAATTGCGAAGTTAAAAATGAACGGCAGCGGAGATGCATACCAAAGTTGGAACAGTGACCAACATAGAGGCACAAACCATAAAATACGGCCTTGGATACCACGAGGGCTACGCGCACCAGTATCTGATTGTGCCACCATTTCTTGCACATCTGGAGACGGTGATGTTGTCTGCGTCATGTACTTTATCCTTATTATTGATGGTCTGCCTTTTCTTACGAACAACCAAACGTTATTTATTTCCTATCTAGTGTAGTGAATGGATAGGGAAATGCGTTTTTTGTTCGTCTTTGTCTTAGGCTTGATACGAAGGTAAGTCCTCCAAATTGGAGAAACTTAAAGGGCTGTTCTTTTCACTTAAATTATTTTTATAAAACGTGAAAAGCCAATAAGGAGGGCTAGCCTCCTTATTGGTGTAGTAGGCTTAAAGTAGAGTTACTTTAGAAGGCCCACTTCTTTGTAGTATTTTGCTGCGCCTGGGTGAAGAGGGATAGAGATACCCGCTTTAACCATGTCTTCTTTTTTCAGGTTAGCAAATGCTGGGTGTAGGCGTTTGAAAGTGTCAAAGTTTTCAAATACTGCCTTAGCAACGTTGTATGCAACTTCTTCAGAAACGTCTGAAGTTGTTACCATAGTTGCTGCAACACCGAAGCTGTTTACGTCAGCGTCAGTACCACGGTACATGCCAGCAGGAACTGTGCTGTAAGCGTAGTATGGGTTTTCAGCTACGATCTTGTCGATCTGTGGACCTGTTGCTGAAACCAGTTTTGCATCACAAGAAGTTGTTGCTTCTTTGATTGATCCGTTCGGGTGACCAACCATGTAGATGAATGCATCAATCTTGTTATCACAAAGTGCTTGTGAACGCTCAGAACCTTTAAGCTCAGAAGCAAGCTTGAAGCTGTCGTTAGTCCAGCCCATAGCGTCCATTACAACACCCATCGTTGCACGGTCACCAGAACCTGGGTTCCCAATGTTTACACGCTTACCTGCTAGGTCAGACACATTGTTGATGCCAGCATCAGTACGAGCGATGATGTTGAACGGTTCTGTATGTAGAGAGAACATAGCGCGAAGTTTCTTGTATTCGCCCTGGTCTTTGAACTTACTTGTACCGTTGTAGCCGTGGTATTGCCAGTCCGATTGAACAACACCGAAATCTAGTTCACCAGCACGGATGGTGTTAACGTTGTAGATTGAACCACCAGTAGACTCTACAGAACAACGAATGTTGTGGTCTTTGCGGCCCTTGTTCACTAGTTTACAAATCGCACCACCAGTTGGGTAGTAAACACCCGTAACTGAACCAGTACCAATCGTGATGAACTCTTGAGCGTTAACAGCGCCAGCGCCCATTACAGCAGCTGCAATAGCACCAACTTTAATAAGTTTGGTAAATGCCATGAATTTCCCTTCCTTTATTCATTATTAACCCTGAAACAAGTGTAGTTGCTTCTGGAGTTTCCTATTTGGAAACGGCACCTTTTTCAATCCATGTGATGAAAAAGTGGCTGAATAATATCAAAAATTGGCAGAAAATTACTCGAATGTTAAAAGATATAGCTAAAAAATCTAACAAATGATGTCTGGATCTCGTGTTTGATTTGCTACTGAGTTTTTTAAAATCAATGGTTTAGTGTGATTTTGGAAGAGAGGTATGGATATTCTAGGATGTGATTTGGATCACGAAGCAAATAGATACTCGTGATCCATTAATAAGGTTGATAGTTATGAAACAGCGATCAATTATCCAGCGTATTCAAACAGTTCGCACACTGAATCAAACAGTTGCTTAGTGGTAACCGATAACGTTGGGGTAATGAAGATAGTGTCATCACCTGCGACTACGCCCAGTATACCTTCCGACTTACCTAGTGAGTCTAATAAACGAGCAATCAGCTGCGCCGCACCAGGACCTGTGTGTATCACCACCAATGCATTGTTGTGGTCAATATCTAGTACTAATTCTCTTAGAGAGCTAGAAACGGTCGGAACACCAAGCTCAGCAGGAAGACAGTAAACCATCTCCATTTTTGCGTTACGAGTTCGAACGGCACCAAACTTGGTTAACATACGCGAGACTTTAGACTGGTTGATGCTTTCAAAACCTTCGTGTTTTAGGGCATCCACAATTTCGCCTTGTGAGCCAAAACGTTCTTCTTTTAGTAAGGCTTTAAATGCACGAACTAAGTTGTCTTGCTTTTCTGTATTGCGCATATGTCATTCTTATTCATTAACAAAGATGTTTGCATATTCTCGCATACATATTCAATTTTAGCCAAAACATCCCTGTAATTTGTTAGTCATATCACTGTAAATATTTAATAGAATAATGTGTTATTTGCGACGACTTATTTTGTTATTTCAGTCGATTATCGCCATAATGCGAACTTGCTGTGTAGCACGGTTTTATTGACTTGCGCGAAGTCGCAAAGCTAGCGTTAATTGATTGTAATCACTTTGTGATTAATATAGTTTTTTAACTTAGATTTAGCTCAAGAATTACCCTACAAAGAATCTATAAGAGAAAGCTCTCAAGGAGAATAACAATGAAAGTAGCTGTTATTGGTGCCGCTGGTGGCATCGGTCAAGCCCTAGCCCTACTACTTAAGAACCGCCTACCTGCTGGTTCAGATCTTGCACTTTACGACATCGCTCCGGTAACACCGGGTGTTGCTGCCGATCTTAGCCATATCCCAACGCCTGTTTCGATCAAAGGTTACGCGGGTGAAGATCCAACCCCAGCACTAGAAGGTGCGGATGTTGTACTTATTTCAGCGGGTGTTGCTCGTAAGCCTGGTATGGATCGTGCGGATCTTTTCAATGTGAACGCTGGCATTGTTAAGTCTCTTGCAGAGAAAATCGCAGTTACTTGTCCTACTGCTTGTGTTGGTATCATCACGAACCCAGTCAACACAACAGTGCCAATCGCGGCTGAAGTACTGAAGAAGGCGGGCGTTTACGACAAGCGTCGTCTATTTGGTATTACGACTCTTGATGTGATTCGTTCTGAAACGTTCGTTGCTGAATTAAAAGACAAAGATCCAGGCGACATCCGTGTTCCTGTTATCGGTGGCCACTCAGGCGTAACGATTCTTCCTCTACTTTCTCAAGTTGAAGGTGTAGAGTTCACTGACGAAGAAATCGCAGCACTAACGACTCGTATCCAAAATGCAGGTACAGAAGTAGTAGAAGCTAAAGCTGGCGGCGGCAGTGCGACACTGTCTATGGGTCAAGCGGCTTGTCGTTTCGGTCTTGCTCTAGTGAAAGCGCTTCAAGGTGAAGAGAACGTGATTGAATGTGCATACGTTGAAGGTGAAGGCGAACACGCTCCATTCTTCGCACAGCCAGTTAAACTAGGCAAAGAGGGCGCTGAAGCGATCCTTAGCTACGGTGAGCTGAGTGACTTCGAACGTAACGCTTTAGATAGCATGCTTGAGACGCTAAATGGCGACATCGAGATTGGTGTTGAATTCGCTAAATAAGCGAGACGCTATTTAACTCAGCCTAAAGCTAATTAATAAGGGCCGGTCATTATGATCGGCTTTTTTGATCCTGAAGTTCAAGCTACTCGTATACACCCCCACAACCAAGGTGAAGGTAAATGTTATGGCTACTGTTCAGAAGGGTATGAATGTCGAATATTTGGGGCACTTAGGAAAAGTATTGGTAATTGATGAGCAAGAGCAGTATGCCTTGGTAGAGACTTACAACGGGCATGAGCAATACGCAGTGCCAATGGAAGAGCTTGAAGAAATTGAAGCTCAACTGCCACTATCATTAGAAGCGAGCCGATATTGAACCTTGGCTCTCTTACAAATATTTGTTCAAAACCAAAAAAAAGAGCCCTGAGGCTCTTTTTTGTTATTTATATAGAAGCTAGAAGCGAGTTGTCTATTAACCTGCTTACTTGCTGCGTTTAACAGCCAAGTGTGCGAGCGTGGTTAACGCTTGCTTATATTCAGAGTCAGGAAGTACAGAAAGCTCAGCGATAGCTTTATCGGCCTCTTCGTAGGCTTTATTTGTTGTGTACTCTAAAGAGCCTGTCTCTTTCATCACAGCCATAATGTCGTCAAGACGTTCCATGCCGTTCGCTTTCTCAATCGCTTCACGAATCATGCTTGCTTGTTCAGGAGAGCCATTATGCATTGCGTAAAGCAGAGGCAGTGTTGGTTTGCCTTCGGCTAGGTCGTCACCAACGTTTTTACCCATCTCTTTACCATCTGCAGTGTAATCCATCACATCATCAATCAATTGGAATGCAGTACCGAGGTATTTACCGTAGTTTTGCATCGCCGTTTCGATTTCTGGTGATGATTCGCTAAGAATTGCACCGATTTGCGTTGCAGCTTCAAACAAACGAGCGGTCTTCGAGTAGATGACCTGCATGTAGCTTTCTTCTGTGGTGTCCGGGTTATTACAGTTCATTAATTGTTGAACTTCACCCTCGGCAATCACGTTTACCGCTTCACTCATTAGCTCAAGGATCTTTAAGGATCCTAGCGTTGTCATCATTTGGAATGAGCGTGTGTAGATAAAGTCACCCACCAAAACGCTAGCGGCATTACCAAAAGCGGCATTGGCCGTCGCTTTACCGCGTCTCATGTCCGATTCATCGACAACATCGTCGTGAAGCAGGGTTGCGGTGTGAATAAACTCGATAAAGGCTGCAGAGGTGATATGAGCTTCACCTTGATAACCAAGTGCGCGAGCAGATAAAAGAGCAAGCAAAGGGCGTAGGCGTTTGCCACCGCCGCTAACGATATAAAAACCAAGCTGGTTGATTAAACTTACGTCAGAATTAAGTTGGGCTTGAATTGTTTCATTCACTTTTGCCATATCATTGGCAGTAAGCGTTTGGATAGCTTTAAAATCCATTGTTCATCCGGCTGAAGTTAGACCCTGTAAGGCTTATACGTTGTATTTAATTGTTGAATAATACACTAAAAAACGTTGATTAATACATCGCTAAAGGGCATGATTGCCGCACTTTTCTTTGGCGAACAGGTTTTCGCCAATTTTTTAAAAATATGGCTTGTCATAGCGCCATGATTCCCGTAGAATCTGCGCCCTATTGATTAGTTTAGCGCACACCCGAGTTGTACAATTAACAACCATAGGCTGTGCGGAAAAAGCGGAGTAAAATATGTACGCTGTTTTCCAATCTGGTGGCAAACAACACCGAGTAAGCGAAGGTCAAACACTTCGTTTAGAGAAATTAGACGTTGAAACTGGTGCAACTGTTGAATTTGATAAAGTTCTTCTTGTTGCTAACGGCGAAGAAATCGCTGTTGGTGCACCTCTTGTTGAAGGTGGCAAGGTTACTGCAGAAGTAGTACAACACGGTCGTGGCGATAAAGTAAAAATCGTTAAGTTCCGTCGTCGTAAGCACTCGCGTAAGCAAGCTGGTCACCGTCAGTGGTTCACTGAAGTGAAAATCACTGGCATTAACGCTTAAGTATTAGGAGAGTTTAACAATGGCACATAAAAAAGCTGGCGGTTCTACTAATAACGGCCGCGATTCAGAAAGCAAACGTCTTGGTGTTAAGCGTTTTGGTGGTGAATCTGTTCTTGCAGGTAACATCATCGTTCGTCAACGTGGTACTAAGTTCCACGCTGGCACAAACGTTGGCATCGGTAAAGACCACACTCTTTTCGCTCTTACTGAAGGTAAAGTGAAATTTGCTGTTAAAGGTCCTAAAAACCGTAAGTTTGTAAGCATCGAAGCTGAGTAATTTAATCTTTAACTAGATTATGTTATTAGCTTTCAAGCTGAATTCAAAAGCCCTGCCGATTCGGCAGGGTTTTTTATTTATAGCAAGAATAAAAAAGCAGACGCTCTTGTTTTGGTTTTGAGAAGCCGTTTTATTTTTGAGAAACAGTTTGGTTTTTAAGAAGCCGTTTGTTTTGTAAAAAATAAGAAGCAAAGAACCTCTCCTTATTTGTTCCTTGGTTGCAGGTCGGCCTAGATCTTAGGTGATCGATCTAAACACGGATCTGCTAGAATTTATATCACTCCTTGATGAGTGGTAACGCAACGTAAGTGCGGAGTTAAAAAATGAAATTCGTTGATGAAGCGGTAGTAAAAATAGAAGCCGGTGATGGCGGTAATGGTACAGTAAGCTTTTGGCGCGAAAAATTCGTCGCTAAAGGTGGCCCTGATGGCGGCGACGGTGGTGACGGCGGTGATGTTTACATCCAAGCGGATGAGAACTTAAACACACTGATCGATTACCGTTTCCAACGTTTTTACAATGCAGAGCGTGGCGAGAATGGTCGCGGCGGTAACTGTACTGGTAAACGTGGTAAAGACATTACGCTGAAAGTACCAGTTGGTACGCGTGCAGTTGATATCCACACCAATGAAATCGTTGCTGAAGTTGCTGAGCACGGCAAGAAAGTAATGGTTGGTAAAGGTGGTTGGCACGGTCTTGGTAACACGCGTTTTAAATCGTCTGTTAACCGCGCTCCTCGTCAAAAGACAATGGGTACTAAAGGTGAAGTTCGTGAACTGCGTTTAGAGCTTCTTCTATTAGCTGACGTTGGTATGCTTGGCCTACCAAACGCAGGTAAATCTACTTTTATTCGTTCAGTATCTGCTGCGAAACCAAAAGTGGCTGATTACCCGTTCACTACCTTGATCCCAAGCTTGGGTGTGGTAAGTGTTGTCCCTGAAAAGAGCTTCGTTGTTGCCGATATCCCAGGTCTAATCGAAGGCGCTGCTGATGGCGCTGGCCTTGGTATTCGTTTCCTTAAGCACCTTGAGCGTTGTCGTGTTCTTCTGCATATGATCGACATTATGCCGATCGATCAATCTGATCCTATTCAGAATGCACTGACGATCATCGATGAGCTTGAGCAATACAGTGAAAAAGTTTCACAGAAACCTCGTTGGTTAGTGTTCAACAAAGTTGACCTAATGCCAGAAGACGAAGCAGACGAAAAGATTCAAGAAATCATCGATGCTTTGGGCTGGGAAGGCGAGTACTTCAAGATCTCTGCTGTGAATAAAATCGGCACCAAAGATCTTTGCTTCAAACTAGGTGAGTTTATGGAAAACCTGCCTCGCGAAGTTGTAGAAGTTGAAGAAGAAGAAAAAGTAGACTTTATGTGGGATGACTACCATAAAGATGCGATGAGCGGTAAGAATGTCGTTACTGAAGATGACGACGATTGGGACGATTGGGATGACGAAGAAGATGACGGCCATGTTATCTATGTTCGTGACTAATCTTTCTTAGTTTCAGATAACGCATCGGTCGCTTCTTCCAAGTTCACTGATAGTTTTATTAAACCGCAATGAAAATTGCGGTTTTTTTGTATCTAAATCATGACGTCTTGTTGTTTTTTATGCAAAATTTATCTTTAGATAATTAACGCCTATGGGAAGGAAATCATGGCATCAAAGCAAAGAGCGATCTCAAGACTCGTCGCTCAATCAGGACAAATGTTATTGGCGCACGGCGCCGAGAGCACACTGGTCGGCGATATCATGCGTCGCATCGGTATTGCTTGTGGGGTGAATGAGGTTGAAGTCGCACTGTCAGCCAATGCGCTTGTTGTAACTACCGTAATGGATGATCACTGTATTACCACTACTCGAAGTTGTGCTGATCGTGGCATTAACATGCAGGTTATCACCGACATTCAACGCATTTGCATCATGATGGAGAAGGGAATTCTCGATTATGATTTGGCGTATAAAAAGATTCAAAACATCAGCCCCGAGCGCTACAACCGTTGGTTAGTGGTTGTGATGATAGGGTTGTCGTGCGCCTCTTTTAGCCACCTTGCGGGCGGAGACTGGCAAGTCTTCATGATGACTTTTATTGCTTCAGCTTGCGGTATGATCGTCAGACAAGAAATTGGGCATCGCCATTTCAATCCGCTATTAAACTTTGCTATCACAGCATTCGTTACCACTACCATTTCTGCTCAAGCCGTACTTTACAATATTGGCGGTCAGCCCACGATCGTGATGGCTTCATCAGTATTAATGTTAGTACCTGGTTTTCCTCTGATTAACTCCGTCGCTGATATGCTTAAAGGCCATATTAATATGGGGTTAGCGCGCTTTACCATGGCCAGCTTATTAACTCTGGCGACGAGCTTGGGCATTGTCGCGGCGATGAGTCTGTCGGATGTTTGGGGGTGGGCGAGTTAATGAGTATTTTCGAACTGTTTTTAGGTCTGCTCAACGATATGTTTTTCGCAGCGATCCCTGCGGTTGGGTTTGCATTGGTGTTTAACGTTCCGCAACGTGCTTTAATTTACTGTGCACTCGGTGGTTCTATCGGTCATGGTAGCCGTTATCTGATGATGCACTTTGGTATTCCAATCGAATGGGCGACGTTCTTCGCCGCAACCGTGGTTGGTATGATAGGGGTTCATTGGTCACATAAACTGTTAGCACATCCGAAGGTGTTTACGGTTGCAGCTCTAATTCCTATGGTGCCAGGTGTGTTTGCCTTTAAGGCGATGATTGCGATGGTGGAGATTAACAGGGCAGGCTATACGCCTGAGTTGTTGGCAATGTTGATGGAGAACTTTTTAAAATCGATGTTCATTATCGCGGGGCTAGCGATTGGCTTGGCGGTGCCTGGACTGTTATTCTATCGCCGTAGACCTATCGTCTAGCGTTAATTTTCTTTTTAGGGACAGGACTTTCGATTTATGATCATCAGCATGATAGCGGCAATGGCGAACAACCGTGTAATTGGTAAAGACAATCAGATGCCTTGGCATTTGCCTGCGGATTTCGTATGGTTTAAACGCTCGACTATGGGGAAACCCGTAGTGATGGGACGTAAGACCTATGACTCAATTGGTCGCCCTTTGCCGGGGCGGTTGAATGTCGTAATCAGCCGTGATGAGAGTTTAAAGATTGAAGGTGTAACGACGGTTACTTCGATTGAACAGGCATTAGAGCTGCTCAGTGATGTTGAAGAAGTGATGATCATTGGTGGCGGCTCTATTTATGAGAGCTGCTTACCTAAAGCGGACAAGTTGTATCTGACTTACATCGATTTCGACGTCGATGGCGATACACAATTCCCAAGTTGGGGAGCGGGTTGGAAGCAGAGCTTTAGCGAAACCTATAAAGCTGACGAGAAAAACAAACACAACATGGAGTTTGTAATTCTCGAACGTTAACTGTGGTTATCAATAGCTAGTCTCTGAAAAATGCTTGCGTTACTCTACCAAGGTAGCGCAAGCTTCTCGTATCTTTATAGCGCTTTCTGAGTGAAAAACTGTTTGTCTTCCCAGCGAAGAATCGTCAACTCTCCTCCCCAGACGCACCCAGTATCAAGTCCAATCACGTCTTTTCCGTTATAGCCTTCAAGTGCAGCCCAGTGTCCAAAAACAACGGTTTTATCGAGCTTTATGCGTTGAGGAAGGTCAAACCACGGCACTAATGGTTCATCGGTAATTTCATTCGGTGGTAGCTTACATGCCATGTCGAGTCGGCAATCTTCAAAACAGAAACGCATTCTTGTCAGGCTATTGATCGCATAGCGATAGCGCTCAATATCATGTAAATCCTGATGCCATAAATCAGGTGCGTTGCTGTACATGTTTTCGATTAGCCATTGCCATTTATCGGACTTTAACAAGGATACGATCTCTCGATTTTCAACACGTGCTCTTTCTAGGCCCCATTGCGGTGAGATACCTGCGTGGCACATCACGAACTCTGGATGTTCCTGAAGCAAAGGCTGTTGTCTTAACCATTCGAGTAACAGTTCTCGATCTTCAGCATCAAGAATCGCTTGAGTCTTATCTTTTGGTTTCGCTGGAAATAGCCCTAAGGACACCGCCAGAAGGTGTAAGTCGTGGTTGCCTAATACAACCTTAGCTGCGTCACCAAGGCTACGAATAAAGCGTAGCGTCTCCAATGATTTAGGGCCTCGAGCAACTAAGTCTCCGGCGACCCATAACGTATCTTGGTGTTTATCAAAGCTGATAGTTTCAAGCAGTAATTGAAGTTCGTCGAAGCACCCTTGGATGTCTCCGACAATATAATTCGACACAATAATTTCCTGTAGATACGTATGTACGACTAATTAAGAATATTAGGGATTGCGAGTCTGAATGGGTCAACTTCAGTAATAAAATCAATGCCCTTGTTATCGGTCATCACATAGTGACCTTGCATTACGCCAACAGGGGTTTCGATGACAGTGCCACTTGTGTAAGTGTATTCGTCGTTGGCTTCAATCACGGGTTGCTGCCCTACCACACCATCACCCTCAATGGTAAGTTGCTTGCCGTTAGAGTCGGTAATTAACCAGCGGCGAGACATAAGTTGCACCGTTGTTTTACTTAGATTTTTGATGGTAATAATGTAGGCGAAGACATAACGATTCTTCGTTGGCTCAGATTGTTCTTCTATATACTTAGAGTGAACCTGGCATTTGATACAAGGCGTAGATATATCCATATTCGCACCTTTTGTTGTTGATATACTTAATGTAATTAAAGTATTACATAAAAAAGGCTCCTAACCGAAGTGTAGGAGCCTTTTTTATTTATTTGTCAGCGTTGTGGCTGTCGTACAACCAGTTTGCCATGTCGACAAACTGCTCAAGCGTTAAGTTCTCAGGACGCATGCTTGGGTTGATACCTAGCTCTTCCAGTACTTCTTTATCGATCAAGCTCTTGTAGCAGTTACGAACCGTTTTCCGACGCTGGTTAAAGCCTTCACGACATACGCGATCAAGCCATTTCAGATCTTTTGCCGGGTAAGGTAGCACTTCGTATGGCTGTAAGCGAACGACTGCTGAGTCTACTTTCGGTGGCGGAACGAAGGCCGTTGGTGGCACTTCTAGCACAGGTGTCACTTTACAGTAGTATTGAGCCATTACAGTAAGGCGACCGTAAGCTTTGCTGCCAGGGCCTGCCGCCAAACGGTTAACCACTTCTTTTTGAAGCATAAAGTGCATATCTTGTACGTCTTTATGGAATTCAAAAAGGTGGAACATCAATGGTGTAGAGATGTTGTATGGCAAGTTACCGAAGATACGTAGCTTATTGTTTGGCTTAACCAGTTCTTGGAAGTCGAACTTCATCGCATCACCTTCACGGATCGTTAGCTTATCAGCCAGATCTGGGTGGTTACGAAGACGTTCTGCAAGGTCTCTATCCAATTCGATAACGGTAAATTTATCGACAAGCTTACCTACAGGCTCAGTAATTGCGCCTAGACCAGGACCGATCTCTACCAAGTTTTGACCGGGTAGTGGGTTAATGCTCGATACGATGCCATCAATAATGTATGGATCGTTAAGGAAGTTTTGACCAAAACGTTTACGCGCTTTGTGCCCTAAGTGGACATCATTTCTCATTGCTTTTTCTCTACTAATTCAATGGCGTGCGTGAGCGCTGTTCTAAAGCTCCCTGTATCGGCTTGGCCTTTCCCTGCCAAGTCTAAGGCGGTACCGTGGTCGACTGATGTACGAATAAACGGTAAGCCAAGTGTGATGTTCACTGAGCGACCAAACCCTTTGTATTTCAATACCGGGAGTACTTGGTCGTGATACATACCTAAAACAGCATCTGCATCTTGCAAATATTTTTCATTAAAGATGGTATCTGCTGGCAATGGGCCAACTAAATTTATGCCATCTTTTTGGCGAATTTTTTCTAGCGTCGGGGTGATGGTTTCAATCTCTTCACGCCCTAAACAACCATCTTCACCAGCATGTGGATTCAAGCCACATACGTAGATAGTTGGTTTCTCAATCGCAAATTTCTCAACCAAATCTTTATTCAGAATAGCAATAATTTGCTCTAATCTGTCTTCGGTCACAGCTTGAGATACATAAGCTAGTGGGATGTGCGTTGTTACTAGCGCAACACGCAGCCCTTCAGTTGCCAACATCATCACCACCAGTGGTGTGTTGGACTTCTCTGCAAAGAACTCGGTATGGCCACTAAAAGCAACGCCAGCTCGGTTAATTACACCCTTGTGAACGGGGCCGGTGACAATAGCATCAAATTCATCATTCATACAGCCAATTGCTGCGGTTTCTAAAGTATTTAATACGTAATGACCATTAGCCTCGTTGAGTTGGCCTGCAACTGCCGTTTCAGCAAGTGGAACGTGTTTCACTACCAGTGTGCCAGCACGTTGCGGTTGCTTAGCTGCGTTTGCGTCATAATCTAGCAGATCGACTTCGATACCAAGAATTTTGGCTCGCTCGGATAGCAGTGTTTTATCAGCACAAACCACGAGTTGATGAGGCCAGCTTTCTTGAGATAGAGCCAAAGTTAAATCTGGACCTATCCCAGCAGGTTCACCTGCGGTTATGACAATACGTTTAGTTGTTGTCATCTTGGTCGTCCTCAACCATTTCAACAAAGGCACTTGCTCTGACTTCTTGCAGCCAAGCTCCCGCTTCTTCGTTGAATTTACGGTTAAATAGAATTTGGTAAGCTTTGTTTTTCAAAGCCGAATCGGTACGGTCTACTTCGCGACGATCTAGTACTTCAACAATGTGCCAACCGTGTACGGTTTTGAATGGCGCACTGATCTTGCCTTCAGGCAGGGTTTCTACTTGGTGCTTGAACTCTGGTACATACAAATCTGGTGTTTGGTAGCCTAGCTCACCATCTTGTACGGCAGAACCTGGATCTTGGCTGTATTGCTGCGCAAGGTCACCAAAGCTCGCTTCACCTGCGTTTACGCGGCGCGTGATCTCTTCAAGTTGTTCTTTTGCGCCATCGTCACTCAAGATGACAGTTGGCTTAATCAAGATATGACGAGCATTCACTTCAGTCACTGCTACGGTTTCTAAGCCTTTCACATCTTCAATTTTTAGAATGTGGAAACCTACACCGCTACGGAAAGGACCGATGATGCTGCCTTTATTTTGCATTTTGATCTGGTCAGCAAAAATGGTTGGCATCTCTTCTTTACGCATCCAACCCCAATCACCACCTTGCAGCGCTTTAGGACCCTTAGAGTAAGTATAAGCCATGGTGCTGAAATCTTTGCCAGAGTTCAGTTCCTCGACTAGTTCAGTCGCTTGAGCTTCTAACTCTTCTTTGGTTTGGTCATCATTAAAGCGCAGCTGAATGTGACCAATTTTATATTGAACGGTCGCGTTAGTCTCTTGCGCTAAGATATCCGCTAGGTTATCGACTTCTGCAGGTAGAATATTGATACGACGACGAACTAAGGCGTTGCGAGCTTCACTTGCTGCAATCTCTTTTCTTACTTGCTCACGAAATGCATTGTAGCTAAGGCCTTCTTCCGCAACCGATGCGGTAAGCTGTTCAACGGTTTGGTTGTTGTCTTTCGCGATGCCTTCGATTGCTTGATCAAGTCGAGCATCATCGATACGTACACCAATACGTTCCGCTTCTTGAGTTTGAATAGTATCGATGATCAGTTTTTCGAGCACTTGCTCATTAAGCACGTCTTGCGATGGCAATGTTTGCCCGCTTTTCTTAGCGTTTGCGCGCAGCGTCTTCATCGAGGCATCGATGTCGCTTTGTAAGATAACGCCTTCGTTAACGATAACTTTTACGCTGTCTAGCTCGACCGGCGCTGCAAAGCTTGTTGATAAAGTACAAGTCGCTGCGATAGCAATTAATGTGCGTTTCCACAATGTCATGTGTAATCCTTTAAATTTACTGATGTTTTATCAGTAAAGAAAATTAGTTGTTTAAGAAGAATGGGCGACCATAGCTTAGAGAGTTGTCAGAGCTGCTATCCCCAACGGCTCCTGAGTCAGAACCAATGTTGGTACCAAAGCCTACAATACCGAAGTTAACGCTGAAGTTATTTTCATATTCAGGCGTAGTATTTGGATTACTAATGTTGTTTGTTAAACGGTTACTATAAGTAAAGCCGATGTACCAACAATCCGATTTGTAGTTTAAACGAGCCAACCACTCTAGATCTTCTTGTGTGGTTAAGTCATAGAAATATTGAGCACTGGTATTCCACTTTGGCGAAATTTGGTAGGCTCCGAGTAGACCTGCTTGTGAGATACCATCCCTCGTAATTGATGATACGTCAAAATCTACAGTTTCATTTATGTACTCTTCTGTTACATAGCGGTAGTTGGTTTGTATGTAACCGCCTGCGAAGCGATATTCTAATGTGCTGTTTGCAAGTTGCATCGCAGTGGTATCGATGTCGTATTGCACGCCACCATGGTAGAACAGATAGTCATCATAGTTGAAATCCATTTCAATAGCCCAAGACGAATAATTAGTTTTCTTATCAGAGTCGTCGTTGTCTAAAGTCTGTTTTGTATCTTTATCGATATAAAAAATCTGACCAAAAGAAATATTCAAACGCTCTTTATACTCATCATCGAAGAAACGAGACGATGCACCATAACTAATTTGATTCGCAGATGCGATACGGTCTACACCACTGTATTTACGGCTTCTAAATAGGCCGTAGTAATCGGTTTGTAACAGCGTAGTATCATAAAGACCAATATCGCTTTGATCTTCTTCTGGCACGTAAAGATACTGGACTTGCGGTTCGAGTGTTTGAGTATAGTTGCCAACAATAGTGGTGTCGCGTTCTAGGACGATACCGGCGTGGCTTCTAAACTCTGGAATAACTCGGCTTACCGATTCTTCTAAGCCTTCATAATCAGAACCCGCACCTGTATCAACGCCGTCAAGGTCTTGTTGATAGTAAGTACCAAGTAGTCGAGCTTCTGTTGTCCATGTGCCCCAGGTATTTCCGACAGGGATCGTGATCCCTGGCTCAACGTGAACACGAGTCGCAGAAGGCTTACCTGAAGCATCTGTATCAAACAGAGATACATGGCTAATCATGTCGAAGTCTAAGTACTCCATCACCTCAGGAGCATAATAATTGTACTCTAGCTGTGGCATTAGGCGGTAAGGTAGGTTATTGCTTGTAGTCAGAACTTGGAAATCTCGAACAAGTACCGATGCATCCCAGTTTTGGGAGCGGTATGTCGCTCGGCCTTCCTGAAGTAGTTGGCCATCTTCACGGTTACCAATGCTGCTTGAGCTCACATCAGTGAAGTAATCGATGTCACTAACTTTTGAGTAATCAATCTCAAATAACCAAGATTGCTGGAATATTCCTGAGTGTTCTAGTTGAGCACCCCAGCGGTCACCTTTCTCTTCGAACTTTTTATCATCAGGTAAGTATTCAGATTTGATACTACCCGAACCAAAATCGCTCAAATATCTGAATTTACTGTTAAGTTGTGTACCTCGCTCTTGCATGTACTTGAAGGTGGTTTCCAAGTCGTAGTTTGGCGCTAAGTTCCAATAAACAGGGATTTCAGCTTCAAAACCATCGCTTGAACCATACGAAACTGTTGGATACAAGAAACCGGTTTTACGTGTATCACCCACCGGTACCGTTAAGTAAGGTAAGTAAAAGACAGGAACACTTTGAATTTCAAAACGTGGATTATAAAAGGTGGCTTGTTCCTCGTCTTGGTCGACACTGATACTTGATGCTCTTAGGCGCCAAGCATTATCGCCGATAGGGCAAGACGTAATGGAGCCATCTTCAATCTCATAAACCGCTTTACCTGTTTTTGCGATATAAACAGCATCTCCACGACCGGGCTCGCAAAGGAATTCGTAATCGGTGTTCTCAAGCGTCATTTCATCTGTAGTCAGATTATTGGTCGCTCTGTCTGAGATAGATTTGATTTGACCATCACTAAAGTTTACGTTGCCTTCAGCTACAACGATATTTTCTTGTTGGTGCAGGGTTACGTTATCGGCAAGGATGGTCTTGTTCCCTTGCGTAACGACTACGTCACCTGAATATATTGCCTTGTCACCATTGATAGCTTCTAAGCGATCTGACTCAACGTGAGCGGGTAGCTGTGTCTCGTTTTCTGCAGCGGGCTCGATCAAGCATTGATCTATAGAGGGCATTTCCTGCACACTACTATCGGTGATTGTTTCAGCTTGAGTTGTCGACACGTATAACGCCGTACTTATAGACGCGGCTAACAAGGTGCGGGAAAAAGATTGCATGAAGTTGAACTATCCTGTGTCACTAGATGAAGGGTTGATCTAGTATCAATCCAATTAATAAAGCATTTTCCTTATGATAAAGGAAATAATAGCATTCAGCATCATCAGACAGCATTACTCAGATAAAATTCATAGATAGAGAACACATAATGCAAATATTTGGCAAAATTTTGGGCGCGTTTTTTGGCTTTTTATTTGGAGGGCCGCTCGGTTTAGTTTTTGGTCTGTTTTTAGGACACCAATTCGATAAAGCTCGCCGATTGAACCAATCAGGCTTCAATAGCTCTGGTTTTGGTCGAGGTCCAAGCCAAGCAGAAAGACAGAACGAGTTTTTTAAATCCGCTTTTGCGGTTATGGGGCACGTTGCTAAAGCGAAAGGGCAGGTAACGCCAGAAGAGATTCAACTCGCTTCTACCATGATGGAGCGTATGAACCTGCATGGCGAACAGCGCAAAGCTGCGCAAGATGCATTCCGTGACGGCAAAGAGAGCGACTTCCCACTGAGCGACGTACTTGAGCGAGTGAAAATCTCATCGGGTGGTCGTTTTGATCTTCTGCAGTTTTTTCTAGAGCTTCAGGTATCTGCCGCATTTGCGGATGGAAGTTTGCACCCGAGTGAACGTCAAGTTCTGCATAAAATAGCGCAAGGGCTTGGGTTTTCGGCAGAACAACTAGAACGCCGCTTGCAGATGCAAGAAGCTGCGTTCCGTTTCCAACAACAAGGTGGAAGCTTTGGTGGCCATCAGGGTCATGGGCAATCATCAGGTTGGCAACAGGCTTCGCAACAGAACCAGCTTGGCGACGCATATAAGGTTCTTGGTGTGAGTGAAAGTGCTGACGGTAAAGAGGTGAAGAAAGCCTACCGCAAGCTGATGAATGAACATCACCCAGATAAACTGATGGCGAAGGGCTTACCGCCTGAGATGATGAATGTCGCGAAAGAAAAATCGCAAGAAATTCAAAATGCTTATGACCTGATAAAGAAGGTCAAAGGTTTTAAGTAATCGAACACTAAACCGAGTAATAACAACGTTACTCGGTTTTTTATTAAAGGGAATTATATGACGGTAACGTATCAGGATGTTCTAGAGTTTTGGTTCGATGAGTTGACGCCTAAAGATTGGTTTACTGGCGGCGCCGAGATTGACACTTTGATAGAGTCTCGATTTTCTGAATTGCATAAAGCAGCCATTCAAGGCGAGCTATTTGAATGGCGACAAAACGCACAAGGGCGATTGGCTGAGATTATCGTGCTTGATCAGTTTTCTCGAAATATTGGTAGAAACAGTCCGGCAGCTTTTTCGGCTGATCCGATGGCGTTGGCTCTAGCCCAAGAAGCGGTAGCGGGTGGTTTTGATCACCAGCTTAACGAGCAACAAAAAAGCTTCCTGTACATGCCTTATATGCACAGTGAATCTTTGTTAGTCCATGAACAAGCTGTGGAGCTCTTTTCTCAAACGGGATTGGAACATAATCTGGATTTTGAGTTCAAGCATAAGGTTATCATTGAGCGATTTGGTCGCTATCCGCACCGTAATGAAGTGTTAGGGCGAGATTCGACTCCCGAAGAAATTGAATTCTTGCAGCAACCGGGCTCAAGTTTTTAATAGTAGAAACACAGTTCAATAGATAAAAAAGAGGCAAGGGCGTGTTGACCTTTCGAGCTGATTTTTGCAGCGAGTTGCTGGGTATTTATACAAGGCAGAGGCTTTGATGTGTAGCTAGCCTACATGAGAAGCCGATAACGTAGTAGAAATGGCCAGCAAACGCTGCCCAAAGGGTTCGGCTAAAAGCGTTTTACTCTTTGTTGAGGGGGATTGGCTTAGAATGACTAGGCTACTTCCCCCTCGCCGCGATTAAAACGCTTTTATCTCGAACAAAATTTAACCGCGAAAGGTCAACACGCCCTAGCGGTTAATAAAAACCTATAGCCTATTTTTTTGCTTTAGTGATCAACTTTAGCCTTAGAGCTAGTTTGCTTGGTTAAGCGACCAATCGTATTCATAACTGATGTTTTGAGTATTGGTTACTGCTTCAGTTCGATATTGTTCTAAGTGCTGAATAAGTTGTTTCTCTGTACCAAAATCCACTGCAAACCATTCGTAAATCGATGATAGTTGAAGCTTATCGTTTGTAACCAGCACGCCTTTGTTACTGCTTACAAACTCAGTTGCAGCTTGCTCTAGCAAGGCTTCAGTATTGTCAGAGGTAAAAGCGTCAGGTTGTAAGTTAGGGCAACCTAGGCTGGCACAGTTCACTGCATAATGTGTACGAGGATCTTGCCAAATCGGTCTTAGGATTCGGTGTTCAATGTCGTTGAGTGTCAGTGATTTCCCGTTAATGACTACCACATCATCTCCCCACGGCCCGAAACTAAATAGTCCGCCGAGCTTAGTGATAGATTTAATTGGGTATGCATTAAGAATCAAATCAACAGTCACGGCGTTGTATAGGTTAACCCAATAGGCATACTGCTCCGCTTTTGAATAGTCGAGCGGATTCACCTGTTCTAGTCTCTTGATGTACTGCTTGAGCTTTGTCTTATCGGCAGTGTTCACTGCTTGATAGCGCACTAGGGTATTTTGCCCTTGTTTAACTAAGTAGTTATCGAGAAATTGCTGCCAATTTTGGTGAGATACCTGTTCTAGATTGGTTTCGTCGCTTTGATTCCAGTATGGCCAAAGTTCAGATTTCGGCGCCGACCAAGCTAAGGTTGAGAAAAGTAGGCTGACAATAAAAAGTAGTTGTTTCATGGCATTCTCCTGATGACTGACTACTAAGACCTTAAGGCTTACCATTTTCTTTCATTGCCCTTCATTTAAATAAACATATGAAGTTAAGTTAAGAGCTTAGCCAAATAAAAAAGGTTGGCACTTGGCCAACCTTTAGATTTATTCAGAAACGTCTCATTATTTTAGGAAGCTAGGAATCTTAGCTTCAAACTCTGAGATCTTATCGGCATGTTGAAGTGTAAGGCCGATATTATCTAAACCATTCAGTAAGCAGTGACGACGGAACTCATCAATTTCAAACGAGTACTCTTTGCCGTTCGCGCTAACTTTCATTGCTTCTAGATCAACCGTGATTTCTGCACCTTCATTCGCTTCAACGAATTGGAACAGTTCATCCACCTCTTGCTCAGTCAATCGAACGGGCACCATTTGGTTGTTGATCGAGTTGCCGTAGAAAATGTCGGCAAAGCTTGGCGCTATCATCACTTGAATACCGTAATCGGCAAGCGCCCACGGTGCGTGTTCACGAGATGAACCACAACCGAAGTTTTCACGAGCTAGAAGAATTGAAGCGCCTTGGTAGCGAGCTTCGTTCATTACAAACTCAGGGTTTGGTTGTTGGCCTGCGTCATCTAGGAAGCGCCAATCATGGAACAAGTGCTTACCAAAACCGATGCGGTTTACTTTCTGTAGAAACTGCTTTGGAATGATCGCATCAGTATCGATGTTGGCCGTATCTAGAGGAACGACTAATCCGGTGTGTTGTTGAAAACCTGACATGTTAGATCCTCTAATTAAAGTTCACGAATATCGACAAAGTGACCAGCGATAGCCGCTGCGGCTGCCATTGCTGGGCTAACTAGGTGCGTACGACCATCACGGCCTTGGCGACCTTCAAAGTTACGGTTTGATGTAGAAGCACAGCGCTCTTGTGGACCTAGACGGTCGTTGTTCATTGCAAGACACATAGAACAGCCTGGTAAGCGCCATTCAAAGCCGGCTTCGATGAAGATCTTATCTAGGCCTTCAGCTTCAGCTTGTGCTTTAACTTGCTCTGAACCCGGAACGATAAGCGCTTGAACATGTTTCGCTACTTGACGGCCTTTCGCAACCGCTGCTGCTGCACGCATGTCTTCGATACGAGAGTTAGTACAAGAACCCACGAACACTTTATCTACGTTGTAATCAGATAGAGATTTACCTGCTTCAAGGCCCATGTAAGCCAGCGCTTTTTCAGCCGACGCTTTTTCTACAGGGTCTGCGAAGCTTTCTGGTGCAGGGATTGGTGTGTCTACTGAGATAACCTGGCCTGGGTTGGTACCCCAAGTGACTTGTGGTTTGATGTCTGCCGCTTCTAGTGTAACAACTGCATCGAATTCAGCGTCAGCATCGGTTTTCAATGTGTCCCAGTATTCGATTGCCGCTTCTAAGTCTTCACCTTGTGGAGAGAACTTGCGACCTTTGATGTATTCGTATGTCGTTGCATCTGGAGCGATTAAGCCTGCTTTAGCGCCAAGCTCGATTGCCATGTTACATACCGTCATACGGCCTTCCATCGTAAGGTCGGTAATTGCCTCACCACAGAATTCAACCACGTAGCCAGTACCGCCAGCTGCCGTTGTCTTACCGATGATCGCTAGCACGATGTCTTTTGCTGTGATTCCCGGAGCAACCTTGCCTTTTACTTCGATCTTCATGGTTTTAGCGCGAGCTTGTTTTAGCGTTTGAGTGGCTAGAACGTGTTCCACTTCTGAAGTACCGATACCGAATGCTAGTGAGCCAAATGCACCGTGTGTAGCCGTGTGCGAGTCACCACATACGATGGTCATGCCCGGTAGTGTAATACCCAGCTCAGGGCCCATTACGTGCACAATACCTTGGTATTTGTGGTTTAGATCGTAAAGCGTGACACCAAACTCTTCACAGTTCTTCGATAGCGTTTCCATTTGGATACGAGCCATCTCACCAGAAGCGTTGATGTCTTTAGTTTGTGTCGATACGTTGTGATCCATGGTCGCAAAAGTTTTGCCTACTTGGCGAACTTTACGGCCTTTTTCACGCAGACCATCAAAGGCTTGTGGCGACGTTACTTCGTGGACTAAGTGACGATCGATATAAAGAATTGGCGTTTCGCCTTTCGCTGCAACCGCAACGTGAGCGTCATAAACTTTTTCGTATAAGGTTTTTGCTTGCTGGTTTGTCGACATAGCTTTTCTTCCTTGGGAGCATCAGTCCCAGTGTTTGTTTCGAGCCAAGTCATGCGGTTTACGCTGACTTGGCTTGATATTATTCTTATGTACTTGCTTCTAATCGGAGCATTTAGCTTATGAAGCTAAGATGTACTCGGCGATCTTGTCACCCATTTCAGAGGTAGTCAGTGCTTGGTTCTTGCCTGCAAGGTCTGCCGTTAGTTCGCCTGCAGAAAGTGCTTTAGAAACCGCTGCTTCGATGTCTTGTGCTGCCGCTTCTTCGCCTAGGCTGTAACGAAGCATTAGCGCTGCAGAAAGGATTTGCGCGACTGGGTTCGCAATGTTCTTACCTGCGATATCTGGTGCGCTGCCACCTGCTGGTTCGTATAGGCCGAAGTTGCTTTCATTTAAGCTTGCAGAAGGAAGCATACCCATAGAGCCTGTGATCATTGCACATTCATCAGAGATGATGTCACCAAAGATGTTTGAACATAGCATTACGTCAAACTGAGATGGGTCTTTGATTAACTGCATGGTCGCGTTGTCTATGTACATATGGTTTAGCGTGACATCTGGGTAATCTTTTGCGATCTCTTCAACCACTTCACGCCATAAGATAGAGCTCTGCAGAACGTTTGCTTTGTCGATTGAGTAAACGTTTTTGTTGCGTAGACGTGCAGATTCAAACGCAATCTTTGCAATACGTTCGATCTCGTAACGGTGGTAAACCTCTGTATCAAAAGCTTTCTCAGTTGCGCCTTCGCCTTCACGGCCTTTAGGTTGGCCGAAGTAGATGCCGCCTGTTAGTTCACGAACTACAACGATGTCGAAGCCGTTACCTGAGATGTCAGCACGCAAAGGAGAGAAAGACTCTAGACCTTTGTGGATTTGTGCAGGGCGTAGGTTACAGAACAATTGGAAGTGTTTACGTAGAGGAAGTAGGGCACCACGCTCTGGTTGATCGTTTGGTGGAAGGTGTTCCCACTTAGGTCCGCCAACCGAGCCAAATAGTACTGCGTCAGATTCTTCACAGCCTGTTACTGTCGCTTCTGGGAGTGGACAGCCGTGGTTATCAATTGCGATACCACCAACATCATACTCTTCACGAGAGAAGCTAATCGCGTGCTTCTTTTCAATCGCGTCTAGCACTTTGTGTGCTTGCTGCATTACTTCTGGGCCAATGCCATCACCAGGTAGTACGGCAATCTTGTATGATTTATCAGTCATGTTAATCCTTTAATTCTTGTTACTGAGCTCTTTCGCTCGTTTTAAATTTTGTCCCTAAAGCCAACAACATCGGCTCTAGGGCTCTGTTATTGGGTGTTTAAACTGTTGCGATTCTTTGCTGCTTCATTTCAGCAATGGTGTCTGCGCGTTGAATGCTATTAATAACGTGCAGTAGCGCTTGACCAGAGGCTTCAACGATATCCGTTGAAACGCCCGTACCGTGGTACTTGCGGCCTTTATAGTTAGCAATAATATCAGCTTGGCCTAAGCCATCTTCGCCTTCACCTTTCGCGGTAAGGTCGAATTTATCCAATGCAATTTCGTAACCCGTTAAGCGGTAGATACATTGGTATAAAGCATCAACCGGGCCGTTACCGACAGCCGCTTCGCATTTCTCTTCGTCACCACATTGCAGCTTGATGCTGGTGGTAGACATTACACTACCAGATTGTACGCTTAGGTAGTTAAGTTTATAGAAGTCATCTTCGTCACGTAGGTTTGCGAAGTGCATTAGTGCTTCTAGATCGTAATCGAACACTTGGCCTTTACGGTCAGCCAGTTTCAAGAAGTCTTCATACAATGAATCTAGGTTGTACTCATTGTCTTTGTAGCCCATTGCGTCCATGTGGCTTTTAACTGCGGCACGACCACTGCGGCTGGTTAGGTTCAATGCTTTGTTTTTCAAGCCAATAGACTCAGGTGTCATGATCTCGTAAGTGTTCTTGTTCTTAAGCATGCCGTCTTGGTGGATACCTGAAGAGTGGCTGAATGCGTTAGCACCTACGATTGCCTTGTTGTCTTGAATTGGCATATGGCAAAGCTGGCTAACCAACTTACTGGTACGGTGAATCTCTTTGTGGTCCAAACCGGTATGAACACCTAATAGCTCTTGACGAGTTTTGATGATCATTGCAATTTCTTCTAAAGAACAGTTACCCGCACGCTCACCAATACCATTGATTGTGCCTTCAATTTGTCGAGCACCTGCTTGAACGGCAGCAATTGAGTTAGCAACCGACATGCCTAAGTCATCGTGACAGTGAACAGAGATGATCGCTTGATCGATGTTTGGTACGCGATCAAATAGCGTTTGGATAATGCCACCAAATTCATTCGGTACTGTGTAGCCTACGGTGTCTGGAATGTTGATGGTTTTTGCGCCAGCGTTGATAGCGGCTTCAACCATACGACATAGGTTGTCGATAGGTGTACGACCGGCATCTTCACAAGAGAACTCAACATCATCGGTATAGTTACGCGCATGTTTTACTGCTTTCACTGCCATCTCGACAACATCGTCGTAGCTGCGGCGTAATTTGTCTTGTACGTGAACTGTTGATGTTGAGATGAAGGTATGAATACGGAACTGGTCAGCCACTTTTAGTGCTTCGGCAGCGGCGTCGATATCTTTTGCAACGGCACGAGAAAGCGCACAGATGCGGCTATCTTTAATATTTTTTGCGATGGTTTGTACTGATTCGAAATCGCCTGGCGATGACACAGGGAAACCCGCTTCAATAACATCTACACCCAGTCGTTCAAGTGCATAAGCGATCTGTAATTTCTCTTTTACCGTAAGGCTTGCTGCCAACGCTTGCTCGCCATCACGTAAGGTCGTGTCAAAAATTATCACTTGATCGTTCATGGGTGCTTCCTTATATCGATAATGAATCGATTGCTATCCAAATTATTATTAAGAATGATGTTCTTTTAAAAGTGCCAGTTACAAAAAAACCCGCTCAGCGCGGGTTTTAATATTTGTGTAGTTCTTGACCCACAACTTACCCGCGCGATTGGTTCACGATAAGGAGAAGTTTCAGCAGTCGAGAAGAAGAAAAAATCATTACACAAATATCCGTAAATAAACTGTTAACACCATATTTACCGCAATTTATTCTGAGCGTCAAACAAGAAAATCCAATATCAGCGTGCATTGGCGACGTTTTGGTTTGGTTTGTGCTGTTTTGTATGGCGTTATTGGGTAAATCATCTGATTGGTGGTTTTGTATTGGGGGGTTAGTTTATCGTTTGGCTTATGTGTAGGTTAAAACTTTGTAGTAAATCTTTTTGATGGAACGATTCACCAAAAAAATCACAAGCGTGACCAAACTAATTAATCACTTGATTAAATAGTGAGTAATTAATCTTCTACTGTTACACCTGTTTATCTCTATAATTAATCAGATGATTAATTATAGAGATGGATTTTTACCATGACGGCACGAAAAGCGGGGCGACCTCAAAAGAACTTAGATGTTCGACAGTTATTGATTGAGCATGCTCGTGATCTGTTTGTCGTTCAGCCATACGACAAGGTCTCGACGCGCCTGATTGCTGAGCGTGCGGGTGTCAACATTGCGATGATCCGTTATTACTTTGGCAGTAAGGCCGGGTTGTTTGAAGCGATGCTGCGTGAAACGCTACGACCGATGCAATTGCAGATGCAGAGATTGGTTGAAGAAAGCAGTCATGAGAACTTTCTTGATTTAATGCGGACTTACTACAAAGAGATGGTCAAGGTGCCGAAGTTTCCTCGCTTGATAGCCCAAGTGATGAATATGCCTCCCTCTGAAGTGCAAAGAGAGTTGCTCGAAAAGGTTTTCCTCGATGTTGCAAAGCCAGCCCAAGATGTCATTTTTGAAAAGTTGGTTGAACAAGGCATCTTAAAACAGAACATGGATCCAAAATTGTGCCGTGTTTCGTATGTAAGCTTGATGGTGTTTCCTTTCATCGCTCCGCCGCCTTTATTGGCAATTCATGGGATTGAGATTAATGAAGAATTTCTTAATCGTTTAATCGAACACAACATTCAATTGATGACTGAAGGCTTTATTAACGCACCGAGCCCTTCTTCCGTGCAGGACCAATGATAATGAAAATAAATAAAAAACTACTCTTCTTTCCAGCACTTGCGGTTGGTGTGATTGGCCTTGTCGCCGCGATTAACTTGAAGCCGGATCTTCCCACCAAACCTGCGGGTGATAGGGCTCGCTTAGTTGATACAGTGAGCCTAGAAGAACAACTGATAGCACCGTTAGCGGTTGGCTTTGGCAAAGTGGTGCCGAAAGTTGAATGGAAAGCGATTGCTGAGGTAACAGGACAAATAGTCTATCGACATCCAGATCTTGAAAAAGGCCAGGTGATCCCGGCAGGAACGGTCGTGCTCAAGGTTGATCCATTGGATTACGAATTGAAGCTGATACAAGCAGAGGCGGATCTAAAATCAAGCCAAACCTCATTAGCGAAATTGAATCAAGAAGAAGACAACCTTAATCAGACTCTTGAGATCGAAAAGAATCGCTTGGTGATCAGCAATAAAGAGCTACAGCGGAAACAGGATCTGCGTAAGAAAGGACTGACTTCTCAATCGGATGTCGACCTGCAACAACAAAGCGCATTGTCTCAGCAGAAACTGGTGTTGGATATTGCGAACCAAATCGCGTTAATGCCAGATGAAAAACGCGTCGCGGAAGCGGTGATCAAGGTCAACGTATCTAAAGTGAAAGAGGCGCAACGCTCTCTCGATAAGACCACCATCACTTTGCCAAGAGCGATGCGAATTGCTCAGGTTGATATCGAACAAAATCAAGTGGTTAATCTTCAACAAGAGATGTTTATTGCTCACGGGATTAATGTCATGGAAGTGGAGGCGCAACTTTCTATTCACGATATGCAAACTTTAGCCTCCAGCTTTAACCAGTTTCCTCGCGATGCTGCAGGGATCCCTAATCCTTATGAAGCGCCGATCAAAGCAAGCATTCAACTTAACAGCGGCAACCTGAACCTCAGCTGGCCAGCGAAGGTGGCAAGAATCAGCGAAACGGTTGATGAAAACCAAGCGACGGCGGGGATTATTCTCGAGATCGCTCAAGATTACTCGCAATTGCAACCAGACAGTGCAACGCCTTTGGTCAACGGTATGTTTGTCAAAGCCGAGATTGAGGGTGTAGCCAATCTGAGTTGGGTGGTTCCAGAGCGAGCACTGCATGGTGATAAGGTTTACCTGATGGATGAAAATCAGCGTTTGCAAGTAGTCAATGTTGAAGTGCTTTATCGCAGAGACAATCAAGTGGTTGTGAGTGGCGAGCTACAAACGGGAGATAAACTGGTTCTCAATGATGTCCTGCCAGCAATTGAAGGCATGTTACTGAGAGAATCGAACTCTGAAGAGGCTGAGCTTGAGTCAGATACTCAGGAGAGTGCGTCATGATCAAGTTTTTCTCTCGGCACCCAACAGCAGCAAACTTGTTGATGCTCGGGTTGTTGATCTTGGGTATAAGCTCACTATCAACCATCAAACGTGAAACCTTCCCTGCTTACGATCCGCCTTACATTATGGCTGCGATTGTCTATCCCGGCGCCTCTCCACAAGAAGTGGAAGAGAGCTTATGTGTGCGAATGGAAGATGCAGTAGACGGCTTAGCCAACATTGAAGAGACTCAGTGTGAAGCGATCGAAGGCAGCGCTCGTTTAATTCTAAAGTTAAATGAAAAAGCGGACATCGGCCGAATGCTGGTGGATGTGCAAACCCAGATTAACTCGATCAATGATTTCCCGACTGAGATTGAATCGCCTGTTGTTCAAGAGCTAGATTGGAATGAACCGGTTGTTGATATCGCTATAACAGCCGAAACGTCGTGGCCGGAACTTAAGGCCTACGCGGAAGATCTTAAGCGTACCATGAAGCTTGATTACGATGTCTCTTTGGTCGAGGTCAGCGGCTTCTCTGATCATCAATATCGAGTGGAACTGGATACCCAAGCTATTCGTCAGTTGGGTTTGAGTGTCGGTGATATCGCAGACCAAATCGGTCGACAGAATGTAAAACTGCCGAGTGGTAACGTTGAAACACCAGACAAAAACTTTCTGATTCGTTTCGACGAGAGACGAATTACGCCTGTTGAGCTGGAAAGCATCGTGGTTGGATCCGCGCCTAATGGCTCGGTGATCCGTTTGAGAGACATCGCCAAAATAACCGACCGCTTTGAGCTTGATGAACAGAAGGTGTTATTTGATGGCAAGCCTTCGGCGCTGCTTAAGATCAGTAAGAACAAAGAAGACGATGCGCTGCGAATCAAAGAGAACGTAACACGATTCGTTGAAGATCAAAGCGCGATTGCTCCTGATGGCGTGACACTACAAATGACCAATGATCTCTCTTCTGTACTTTGGGATCGTCTAACCATGATGGTGAGCAATGGCTGGCAAGGTATTGTGCTGGTGTTTGCAACCATGTGGCTGTTCTTTAGCTTACGTTATTCATTTTGGGTAGCGGCGGGGTTGCCGGTGGCCTTTCTTGGTGGTCTGTTCTTAATGGCCAACCTGGGTTTGTCGATCAACATTATGTCGTTGGTCGGATTATTGATGGCGATTGGTATCATGATGGATGACGCCATCGTGATCGCCGAATCGATAGCCTCCCACTTAGACCGGGGGCAGAACGTAGATGACGCGGTATACAACGGCGTCAAGAAAGTGCTTCCCGGAGTTCTATCTTCTTTCCTGACCACAGTGTGTATTTTCGGTAGTTTACTGTTCCTTGATGGGGAAATGGGCGCGGTGCTTAAAGCTGTGCCTCAGGTACTTATCTTAGTGCTGTCGTTGAGCTTGATTGAAGCCTTCTTGATTTTACCTAATCACCTATCTCATTCATTACACAAAGAAAAGAATGACAAACCAGCGCTGCGTTTTAAGGTTGTGTTGCTTGAGAAGTTTGAGAATTTCCGTAATACCACTTTGATGAACATGGTTGAGAAAGTCGTGACCTTCCGTTACGCCTTTATGGGCGGAGTGGTTACGCTGTTATTGCTTTCGGTGGCCTTGATTGCGGGTGGCGTTGTTAAGTTTCAACCTTTCCCGGAGCTGGATGGCGATATTGCCGAGGCGCGTATCATTCTTCCGCCGGGCGCATCACTGTCTCAAACCGAGAAAGTGGTCGACAAAATTGTCGCGTCTGCTGAGCGTTTAAACAAGCAATGGAGCGAAGAGGTTGAAGAAGGCAATACACTGGTCGAGCATATCACTAGCCAATTCAATGCTAACGCCGATGCCAATGAATCTGGCCCACACTTAGCCACAGTGCGCTTAGATTTACGCGGAGCAGAGAGCCGTAATACGATTATCGATGACTTCATTGATGCATGGCGAGAGGATATTGGCGACTTAGCAGATCCTATTTCATTGGTGTTCAAGCAGCCAACTATGGGCCCGGGCGGTCGTGCTATTGAAATCCGCGCCAAACACGATGACCTGAGCGCGTTGAAATCTGCTTCTTTGGATATTCAGGAGTACCTTAATCAGTTTGATGGGGTGCATGGCGTGCTTGATGATATGCGCATGGGGAAAGAAGAGATCTTAGTGAAGCTGCGCCCTGGAGCCGAAACTTATAATGTGAATGGGCAGATGATTGCATCTCAGTTACGAGCGGCTTTCTTTGGGCAAACGGCGGACGAAATTCAAATCGGCGTTGAGAATATCTCGATTGAAGTGCGTCTTAATAAGGAGCAAGCGGGCGACATACAACAGCTAGCTAACTTCCCAATCATTACCGCTGATGGCAGTCAGATCCCGCTAGCAACGTTGGCGACATTAGATTTCCAGCGTAACTACGTGCGCATTCAGCGTATTGATGGGCTGAGAACCATCAGTATCTTTGGTGATATTGATAATAAGAAAGCGAGTTCATCCGCGATTTTGGCTCAGTTCCAAAAAGATGAAGCCGCCAAACTTATTCAGAAGTACCCGGGTTTACGCTTTGATTTCGAAGGGGAGGCCAAGGATGCAGCCAAGACGGGCGCTTCGATGGGCAAAGGGTTCTTGCTTGGCTTATTCGGCGTGTTTGCGATTCTTAGTTATCAATTCCGAAGCTACTTAGAGCCTGTGGTCGTGATGTTAGCGATTCCACTCGCCTTTATTGGGGTGGTCGTTGGTCACTGGATACTTGGCCACTCTTTGAGTATGCCAAGCATGATGGGGTTTGTGTCGCTTGCCGGTATTGTGGTTAATGATTCCATCTTGTTGGTGCAGTACATTCGTCACCATGTCGATGAGGGAGATAGCGTGCATGACTCGGTGGTGAAAGCCAGTCGTGAGCGTTTCCGTGCGGTATTCTTGACCTCAATGACGACTGCGGCAGGTTTGCTACCGCTGTTGACGGAAACCAGCTTACAGGCTCAGGTTATCCAGCCACTGGTTATTTCGATCGTGTTCGGTATATTTGCCTCGACCTTACTGGTACTGTTTATGATCCCTGCTGCTTACGCGATATTGGCGGATTTCGGTTTGGTGAAAAAGCACGAGCCATTAGCCCTATAGCCTTTAGCGCTATTATCATTTGCGAGTACTACTATTATTAGTGAGCTCCATTATCGTTAGCGAACGCTATAGCCATTAGCAGGATAGAAGTAGCGTTTGCTTGCTTATATAAAGAAGTGAAATCATAGAAGAATAAAGCGGCCTTGGGTCGCTTTATTTTTATCGGCTGCTTCTATCGCTATCCTGACTTGATCCATTGACCAGCCTATCAAGCATGGGAAATTTCATTTTAGTTCATTCAAAACGTCACTTAACTGTCATTTGTTGAGCATAACTTGAGCCTTAACTGAATAAGGATTGTTAAGGAGATCGTATGCGTACTATCGAACCTATTGTCCGCTGGGATGTGGCATTTTCTGTTTTCTGTTTAAACAACCGCTATGGCGGGCAACATGCAACGCTCAGTAAAGCGGTGTCTCATACTGGAGATGGACACCTTTATATTTTGATTGCCTTGATTGCACTGCTGGCCGATAGCAACACCGGTCGAGACTTTCTATTGGTGGGCTTAACCGCCTTCGCAATCGAATTGCCTATTTACTGGTTTGCCAAAAATACCCTCAAGCGCCGTCGACCAGCTGAATTCTCTTCACTACTTCACTCTCATATTGTGCCATCCGATAAATACAGCCTGCCTTCAGGGCATTCCGCTGCTGCTTTTGTTATGGCGACCCTAATCGGGCATTTCTATCCGAACTTGTACCTCTTTAGCTTGGTGTGGGCAACTGCGATTGCAGGCTCTCGAATCTTGCTCGGTGTGCACTTTTTAACGGACGTACTGATTGGCGCAGCCTTGGGCATCGCTTGTACCAGCCTCGCTATCAGTTTCATCCTGTAATCATTTTGTTGGTAACCACTGCCGAGCTTAAGTGGTAAATTTAAAGGAACATGCATGAAAATTTTATATGGCGTACAAGGCACAGGGAATGGGCACATTGCTCGAGCGAGAGCAATGGCCGTCGCTTTTCGTCAGCAAAATATTGATGTCGATTTTCTGTTCTCTGGGCGAGATGAGAGCAAATACTTTTCGATGGAAGCGTTTGGCAACTATCAGACCCGCAGCGGCTTAACTTTTTACAGCGAGCAGGGGCAGGTTAAATACGGCAAAACATTCATGAAGAACAACATCTGGCGATTTCTCCGTGAGATTAACCAGATCGATCTTACGCCTTATGACTTAGTGATTAATGATTTTGAGCCTGTCACTGCATGGGCAGCTAAGAGACAAGGTGTGCCATGTATTGGGATAAGCCATCAGAATGCGTTTCGTTACGATGTACCCAAAGAAGGGGGCAACTGGATTGAACATTCAGTGATTCAACATTTCGCCCCAACCGAGCACTCTATTGGCTTGCACTGGTATCACTTTGAACAGCCTATATTACCGCCTATCGTTCACACGCTGGTTGGTGATCAACAAACTAAAACAACACAAGACTTTACGTTGGTCTATTTGCCATTTGAGGATCTTGAGTCGATCTCAGAACTGCTGATGAAGTTTATTTCGCACAACTTTGTCTGTTACCACCCGGATGTTATTGAGCACAGTCGAGTTGAAAATATTGAGTTCAAACCACTCAGTCATGCTGGCTTCCAATTCGACCTCAATCAGTGCTCTGGTGTGGTCGCAAATGGTGGCTTTGAATTGCCATCTGAAGCCCTCACTTTGGGGAAGAAATTGCTTCTCAAACCACTTGAAGGGCAGTTCGAACAACAGAGCAATGTAGCGACGCTAGAGGCTCTTGGGTTAGCTCAAACCATGACCTTTTTAGATGCGGCTATCTTGCGTACTTGGCTCAGTGAAAAACAGGCTGAAGTGGTCACCTATCCAGACGTGGCAAGTGCACTCGTTGAGTGGGTATTAGCGGGGAATTGGTCTAGTCAAGATGACTTAAGAAAGCAACTTTGGGACAAGGTAGACTTTCCAAGTTATGCATCGCTCACCTAACTCATAAGTGTTATTTCTGAATTAGCTGGTCAACTAATTCATCGGTTCAATAAATTGTAACAATTGTAACCAAAAGATAGAACAGCTAAATAAGTCGAAATCAAACTCATAAGTTAAGCTTTTTATATTTTTTTATAACTCTATAAATTACTGATTTTTAGATGTTATTTAATCATTAAGATAAAATAAAATTATTCTTTATCAATCTTGTTGGTAGCTCGAGATGTATTGGTTAATAGTAATGTCAATCCGAAAAACATCGGTCTGATAAATATAAGAATTAGTGGTTATCTATTCTCATACCATTACCAATTAAACGCTGTCGAACCGACAAGAGGCAACTTGAATGTTAGATAAAAAAGACGCAATGAGTGCTATTGCAAGCTACAGAATGGAAAGCACACTTCGTGGAGTCGACTTAAATCTTTTGACTGTATTTGATGCAGTTATGCAAGAGCAAAACATTACACGTGCAGCTCACAATCTGGGTATGTCTCAGCCTGCTGTAAGTAACGCTGTTGCTCGTCTAAAAGTGATGTTTAACGACGAACTATTCATGCGTCAAGGTCGTGGTATTCAACCGACTCAACGTGCTCGTCAGTTGTTTGGTCCAATCCGCCAAGCGCTACAATTAGTACGCAACGAACTACCAAGTTCTGTGTTCTCTCCAGAGTCGTCTTCTCGCCTGTTCAAACTTGCGATTTGCAGCCCTTGTGACATGCGTTTTGCTCCTAAGATTATGTCGACAATCAACGACCAAGCACCGAGCGTTAAACTGCACATGGATGCTGAATTCGATCGTCAACTTTCTGAGCGTATGCGCTACCAAGAAATCGACTTCGTTATTGATTACGCTCGTTTTGATGAGCAAGGCTTCTCAAGCACTGAAATCTTCCAAGACGAATTAGTTGTGGTTGCTTCTGCTTCTCACCCACGTATCAACGGTGAAGTTTCTGCGGCAGAGCTGCTTAACGAAAAGCACGCGAAACTGTCTCGCATCCACGGTCAACGTAGCTTCTCTGAGCAAGCTTACCGTGACCTAGATTGCACGCCTTTCTACGAAGGTACGAGCTTGAGCAACGTTCTTTACGTTGTAGGCCAATCTGAACTAGTAACAATTGCTCCTCGTTGGATGGTAGAACATGCAGCAAACAAAGAGCAGCTTCAGATTCTAGATTTCCCATTCGATAATGCGGCGATTTCTGGCTTCCTAAGCTGGCACGAATCAAGTGAAAAGGATAAAGGACACATTTGGTTACGAGATCAGTTAATGATGATCTGTGGCGAAGTAGTGGCACTTAACTAGACACTAATCCCTATGATTTATAAGCCCTAAGCTAGGAGTCTGGCTTGGGGCTTTTTTATGCGCGCTATTTTAGTGGGTAGAAAACTTAGCGTTAGACGTACTATTACTGATAACTTTGAGCTTCATCAGTTGCCTTTTCCATGATCAGAGGTACACTTGTGCGCTCAAAAAAGCTTACAGGTGTAAGCCTAAAGGTAAAGAGATGGCCAATTTAGATTTTCATATCGTAAAAAGACTTCGTGACCAAATTGCCCAAGGCGGCAACCGTACAGCTTTGAAGCACAAAGTAGACAATGTATGGCAAGGCATTAGCTGGGAACAGTTTGGACAACAAATCGATACGCTTTCATTAGCACTGTTGGCTCAAGGACTGAGAGTTCAGGATAAGATCGGTATCTATTCGAACAATATGCCTCAATGGACCGTGGCAGATTTTGCATCGTTACAAGCACGCCTTGTGACTGTGCCGATTTATCCAACGAACACAGCAGCACAGTCTTCTTACATCATCCAAAATGCAGATGTGAAGATCTTATTCGTTGGTGAGCAAGTTCAATTCGATGCGGCGGTTAGCCTGTTTGAAGAGTGCGAGCAGCTAGAAGTTGTTGTGGCTATGTCTAATGACATCGACCTGCAAGGACACAGCTTTGCCGTATCTTGGAATGACTTCATGGCGCGTGGCATTGAAGCACAACAAGCTGAACTTGACGTGCGTCTTGCTGACGCAAGCATGGACGACCTGCTGACTCTTATCTATACCTCTGGTACCACAGGTCAGCCAAAAGGCGTAATGCTTGATTACACCAATATTGGTTACCAGTTAGAAGGCCACGATGAGCGCCTTAGCCTAAGCAAAGATGATGTCTCATTGTGTTTCCTACCGTTATCACACGTATTTGAGCGTGCTTGGACGTTCTACGTTCTCTATAAAGGCGCAACTAACTGCTACCTGCAAGATACGATGCAAGTACGTGATGCGCTAAGTGATGTGAAACCGACCGTAATGTGTGCGGTTCCACGTTTCTACGAGAAGATCTTCTCTGCGATTCACGAGAAGGTTTCTAAAGCGCCATTTATTCGTAAAGTGCTATTTACTTGGGCGGTGAACATGGGAGCAAAGCTTTCAGTTTGTCACCAAGAAGGTCGTACTCCATCGTTGATGCTGAAGAAGAGCCATGCGCTAGCTGATAAGCTTGTGCTATCTAAACTACGAGCTCTACTAGGCGGTAACATCAACTTCATGCCATGTGGTGGCGCGAAGCTTGATGAGACGATTGGTCGCTTCTTCCATGCTATCGGCATCAACGTAAAACTTGGCTACGGCATGACAGAAACCACAGCAACAGTATCTTGTTGGGATGACCGCTGTTTTAACCCTGATTCGATTGGTATGTCGATGCCGGGCGCAGAAGTAAAAATTGGTGCGAAGGACGAGATTCTTGTTCGTGGCCCAATGGTGATGCGTGGCTACTACAAGATGCCAGAAGAGACAGCTAAGACATTCGATGAGCACGGTTTCTTGAAAACCGGTGATGCGGGTCATTTTGATGAAAATGGTAACCTGTTCATTACCGATCGTATCAAAGAGCTGATGAAAACCTCTGGCGGTAAGTACATTGCACCGCAAGTGGTTGAAGGCGCGATTGGTAAAGATCACTTTATCGAACAGATTGCTGTTATCGCTGATACACGCAAATTCGTTTCTGCGCTGATTGTTCCTTGTTATGACTCGCTAGAAGAGTACGCCAAAGAGCTTAATATCAAGTATCACGATCGCGTTGAGCTGGTTAAGCATCACCAAATCGTCGAGATGCTAGAAAAGCGTGTGAATGACCTACAGCAAGAACTGGCTAAGTTTGAGCAAGTGAAGAAATTCAAACTGCTACCAAAAGCATTTTCTATGGATGATGGTGAGCTGACACCAACTCAGAAATTGCGTCGTAAAGTTATCAACGATAAGTATCAAGACGAAATCGAAGAAATGTACAACGAAAAGCCTAAAGATAAGTAGTTTTCTGCTTAGATAAATTTTCAGTTGTTTAAAAATCCCCCTACGAATGTGATTGCATTTTTAGGGGGATTTTTTGTATCTAATGACACAGCACAATGTGCGAAAGCGCACACCAGCAAGCTCGCGGTTTATCGATAAATAGCGATCTATTGAAATATTAAGTGCTTTTTTTTGTTCGGTAACTAGTTTTTAAACCTAGCCTTAGGGTCTGGGTTGGGTTTTATTTAATGCTTTTAGCTAATAGTTGGTTTTTTGGCACAGTTGCCGAATAACAGGCGTTAGACCAGATGATAATAAAGCGTTAAAGTTGTTTCGTATTACTGTTTGTTGTTATCACGACAGACAGCCATAGCCGAAAAAGTGGAAGTATTTCGAATTAGGCTACGAATAAGCCCTAGACTATGAAAAACCAGCCCAACATGTTCACCAAATATGATTGGAAACTGGTGAGGAGAGCAATATGACAACAAAACCTGAAACAGCCATGTCATCCGGCGCTGAAATGTTATCCGGCGCTGAGATGGTGGTGCAGTCTCTAATTGAAGAGGGTGTAGAACAAATCTTTGGTTACCCAGGTGGTTCTGTACTTGATATCTACGATGCGCTGCATGCTAAAACTGCTGAAATTAAACACGTATTAGTACGACACGAACAAGCCGCTACCCACATGGCAGATGGCTATACTCGTTCTACCGGTAAACCGGGTGTAGTACTTGTGTGTTCTGGTCCAGGTGCGACCAATACCGTTACTGGTATTGCAACAGCCTACATGGACTCAATCCCAATGATTGTTATTTCTGGTAACGTACCAAATAACCTTATTGGTAATGACGCCTTCCAAGAGTGTGACATCGTGGGTGTATCACGCCCGATCGTTAAACACAGCTTCTTAGTTAAGAAAGCGGAAGATATCCCAGAAGTCGTTAAAAAAGCATTCTATATTTCAACGACAGGACGTCCAGGTCCTGTGGTTATTGATCTGCCAAAAGACATCTTAAATCCACAAATCAAGCTTCCTTATGAATACCCAGAAACGATCAAAATGCGTTCGTATAACCCAACGGTTACGGGTCATAAAGGTCAGATCAAAAAGGCGCTAAAAGCCCTTCTTGAAGCGAAGAAGCCGGTACTTTATGTCGGTGGTGGTGCGGTTATTTCTGAGGCAGATAAGCCGCTGTTAAAATTAGCAGAGGCACTGAATTTACCTGTGGTAAGCACCCTAATGGGACTTGGCGCTTTCCCTGGCACTCATAAGAACTCTTTGGGTATGTTGGGCATGCATGGTTTGTATGAAGCCAACATGGCGATGCACAATGCGGATTTGATCTTTGGTATTGGCGTACGTTTCGATGATCGAACGACCAATAACCTAGATAAGTACTGCCCTGATGCGAAGATCATGCACATTGATATCGACCCATCTTCAATCTCTAAGAACGTAAAAGTGGATCTGCCGATTGTAGGTTCAGCTGAAAAGGTTCTAGAGAGCATGGTCAACTTGCTCGTTGAGCAAGGCGGCACTAACGATGCAGAAGCGATTGAAAGTTGGTGGAGTGAAATTAAGCAGTGGCAAGAGCGTGACTGCCTAGCTTACGAGAAATCGTCTGAGCGCATCAAACCACAGCAAGTAATTGAAACACTGCATAAAGTAACCAATGGCGATGCCTATGTTGCTTCTGATGTAGGTCAACACCAAATGTTTGCTGCTTTGTACTACCCGTTTAACAAGCCACGTCGTTGGATTAACTCTGGTGGTCTAGGCACAATGGGCTTTGGCCTGCCTGCTGGTATGGGCGTTAAGTTTGCTAAGCCAGATGAAGAAGTGGTTGTGGTAACCGGTGACGGCAGTATTCAAATGAATATCCAAGAGCTGTCGACAGCGCTGCAATACAATATCCCGGTTAAGATTATTAACCTTAACAACCGTTTCCTAGGCATGGTAAAACAGTGGCAAGACATTGTTTATCAAGGTCGTTACTCTAACTCATATATGGACTCTGTTCCTGATTTTGCTGCTATCGCTGAGGCTTATGGCCACGTTGGTATGCGTATTTCATCTCCGGATGAACTGGAATCAGGTTTGGAAAAAGCACTGGCGATGAAAGACCGTTTGGTATTTGTCGATATTAGTGTGGATGACACCGAGCACGTATACCCAATGCAGATCAAAGGCGAGGGTATGGATAACATGTGGCTAAGCAAAACGGAGAGAACATAATATGAGACACATTATTTCACTACTAATGGAAAACCAACCTGGTGCGCTTTCTCGTGTAGTTGGCTTGTTTTCTCAGCGTGGCTACAACATCGAGTCTTTGAACGTATCTCCAACCGATGATCCGACGCTGTCTCGTCTTAATGTAACCACTAACTCTAGCGAAATGCAGCTTGAGCAGATCCAGAAACAGCTACATAAGCTAATCGACGTACTTAAAGTACAAGAAGTGTCTGAGCTTGAGCATATTGAACGTGAGCTATTGATGGTAAAAGTACGTGCGAGCGGCTTTGCTCGTGCGGAAGTGAAGCGCACAGCAGATATCTTCCGTGGTCAGATCGTTGATGTCACGGCTTCTCAATATACGGTTCAAATGGCGGGTACGAGCGAGAAACTGGATGCCTTCATTCAGGCGCTGTCTGAAGTGACGGAAGTGCTTGAAGTGGCTCGAAGTGGTGTTGTTGGCATCGCACGAGGCGAACGTGCGTTGAAAGCCTAGACGATAAGTCTTTAAAAAATAACTTTAAAGCCGCTTTTTTAAGCGGCTTTTATTTTGTTAATTTTTTAGAGTGCTATAATCCCGCGCTGCACTTCCATTCATCTGAGTTAGCAATGCGAAATAAAAAATCAATAATTACATTGCTGATTATCTCTATCATATTGTCTTCTGCAGTATGTCTGTATTATTTGCAGCGTTACAAAGAAGTAAAACAGCAGAGCTTTGACTACTCAGCTAAGCAAGCCGTTCATCAGTTAGTGTATGCCAAGCGAGATTACGATCTTCTCAAGACTCAGTTAGTCTCGGTAATGGAGCTACTCAGTCATAGCCAGAGCTTGGTTAACTTTGCTTCCTCTCCCTCAGACCAAACCAAACATCTACTTGAAGAGGTCTGGCAATCTGTTCTGGTGAATCAGAAGTGGTACACACAAATCCATCTGTTAGGTGTCACTGGCAAAGAATTGGTGCGTGTTAACTACTCCTCTGATACCGGTAGAGTGATGTTTCCTCAACAACTGCAAGATAGGTCGGATTCTAACTACTTCCAATACGCTCAAAAACTAGAAGCCGAACAGATTGGCGGTTGGGGTATTGAGCTTGAAACGGAGCATGGTGAAGTCACCTTCCCTTATTCGCCGGTAATCCGTGTCTTTACCCCCGTAGAAACCCCTGACGAAAGAGTAGGCTACCTCGTCATCAATCTCGATGTATGGGGCCTATCGTCGCGTCTGAGCTTTTCACCAGATAACGATCTTAGAGCAGAAGTGCTCAATGACGCGGGTTACTTCATCGCGAGTAACAACAGCGGTAAGTTGTTCGGAGATTCTATTCCTGAAAGAAAAGGCTACAATCTGAAAAATATCGCGCCGAAGACGTGGGATGCGATCTCCAATGATCAGGTGGGATACGTTTTTGAAGATGGTAATTTGTTTGCCTTTAACACGGTTATGCTCGCGAACAGTCAAAAGGTCCATTTACTGATTCAACTTAATCAGAAGCAACTGATGGATCGGGCTGAGCGTGATCTAGATGATTTGGCCCATGAAGAGATCGTTGTTTTGATTACGGTGCTGATTTTCGCTTTCCCGTTTGCTTACCTGGTGACGCACTACCGACGCCGAAGCCTGGAGAGTAAATTGGCACGCGCCGCATTGAATGGCATGTCGGCAGTGATGATCTCTGATAAGCAGCACCGCACAATGATGATCAACAACGAATTTGAGAACATGACTGGGTACTGCAAAAAACAAGTGATCGGTCAAAATGCATTGCAACTGTTGCTTGAGAATACCGACCAAGTACTCTCAAGCTCAGCTATCTGGAGTCATTTAGAGCAAGAAGAAGTATGGGAAGGGGAGGTTCAGTGTAAGAACAAGCTGCGTATTCCTTTTACTGCGATCATGCGAGTGCATGCGGTCAAAAACAATTCAGGCAAAGTCAGTTACTACATCACCTCGTTGGTTGATATTTCCGTAAGGAAGGAGCTTGAGGTACGTTTGAGGATCTTAAGTGAACGTGACTCTTTGAGTAATCTTTGGAACCGACGAAAATTCGAAGAGCAGCTGGCTTACTATTCTCGCTTGGTTGAGCGTTACCCGAACGAAGCGACCACTTGCTTAGCCTTAGTCGACATCGATAACTTCAAACGAATCAATGACGAACTTGGCCACGACGAAGGTGACCGTGTGATTGCTGGTGTTGCTAAGCTTCTGCAAGATAGCCTTCGTGGGACGGACTTTGTTGCACGTGTCGGAGGAGAAGAGTTTGCACTCTTGATGCCACACACCTCATTGCCAGAAGCAAAGCGCGTATTGGATCGCTTACGAATCGAGATTGAGCTAGCCGCCGGAACTAAGGTAACAGTGAGTGTTGGCTTTACGGATTTAACCAGTAACAGTACTCGCTCGTACAAGTGTGCGGATGTTGCGCTTTACGAATCTAAATCGTCTGGTCGTAATACGGTCTCTATGTGTCCTAGCTATGATGATGTCGCTTAGGTTCGCTTCTATCTAGTCCTGTCTTCTATTTGCTTCACCTCTTCAAGTCGCGCCCCGACTCCTTTTTCCTTTCCCTCTTTTTATTAGGAATCTCACTTTTGAGCGACCTGTGTCACAAAATCTATACAGTTAGACTAAAGTCTAATGCTGGTGAGAATTTGAGCTAAAATGAACAATAAGTAAACTACTTTGCTTCAGATTACATCGTGTTAAACGATGTAATAAATAGAGTGTTTACCAGATGTAAAAGGATGACACCGTTAACTTAATTCAGCTGGTTAGCTAGCCTTATCAATAACTTGAAAGGCAGCAGTAGAATTAGGTTAGCTGGAGCAAGAGTTTGGGGATCATACAGTCTGGTTAAAAGAGGCGTGGTATGTTTGTCGATTTTTTAGTGAGGTTAACCATAGGCACATTAGCCATTCTTGGCTTTCAGCTTAGTGCATTGTATTTTTTACCTATGGTTGTGCTGCTCAATACTCATCACAAAGAGTTTTTTGGGTGGTAGTTCAGTCGTGGTACTGGAAACAAAAAAACGGAGCCGTTGGGCTCCGTTTTTATTTGGTTAGAATCTATCTTGGCATTATGCCGCTTCGATAACTTCTTCAATTCGTTTCATTGAGCCTAGTAAGTGTTGATCAAGCAGTTCTGTCGCTTGTTCTACATTCTTAGAGAGTACTAGTTTCATGATCATTTCGTGTTCATCAATATTGAACAGATCATCAGATGCGCTTTCTGCAGACATAGCGAGGAAGCGGTAGCGTTTCACTTGGTTGATTAGGTCATCAAAGAACTTAAACATGTTCTCTGAATCTGCCCCTTCAAGCAGTGCGACATGGAATTGCTGGTGGCGCTCTTCCCATTCTACACAATCAAACTCTTCAGATACGTACTGTACTCGCGATAGCTTATGGTAAGACGTTAGTACATCCAGTTCCCAGCTCTCATCACCTGCTGAAATCGCTTTTTTAAGCAGAACCGATGATACAACACGAAGGCTTTCGTATAGGTCATTCAGCTCTTTCTTTGATACAGGAGATACCCAGCAGCCTTTTTGTGGCTCTAGCTTTACGTATTTGCTCCAAGATAACTGTACCAAGGCTTCGCGAATAGGGGATGCGCCAACGTTGTAGCGTGCTTTTAGATCAGCAACAACGAGCTTTTGGCCTGGGGTTAACTCACCATTAAGAATATCTTGGCGAATCATCTTTGATACTTTGTCAGTGAGCGTAGGACTAGACATTACAAACCTCATCTATATTTGATTTCTAGTCTGCTAATCCGTCTCTTAGAAAGAGCCAATTGGAAGTTAACAGTACGTAGTTCTATTGTGATTGATAATACAGCGTACTGAAAAGTTAGGCAAGATTTTGTTTCATAAAAAAAGAGGGCCGAAGCCCTCTTTTATATTTTATGCGAATCGGTTCATTCTTATAGAACGTGAACAGATGCCGTGTTTGTAGTACCAGAAGCTACTAGAGCACCAGAAACCATAACTACGATATCGCCTTTGTTACCTAGGCCAGATTGTAGAGCGATTTCCTTACCGTTGATGTAGAACGCGTCTGTGTTCTCGATAGAGTCAACAAGAACTGGCTTAACACCTTTAGTAAGAACTAGCTGTGCAGCTGTCTTTTCGTTAGTTGTTAGAGCAAGGATGTTTGCAGTTGGGAAGTACTTACGTACTGAACGTGCAGACTTACCGCCTTCAGTTGCAACAACGATTAGAGGAGCAGCTAGCTTCTCTGCTGTGTCTACAGCGCCTTTACATACTGCTTCAGTGATGCGTAGACGTGGGCTGTCTAGACGAGAACCTAGCTCAGCTTTAAGAGCTGAATCAGTACGGTTCGCGATTTGAGCCATGATAGTAACAGCTTCAACTGGGTACTTACCTTTAGCAGTTTCACCAGAAAGCATTACTGCATCAGTACCATCCATGATTGCGTTCGCAACGTCACCCGCTTCAGCACGAGTTGGACGTGGGTTGCTGATCATAGAGTCAAGCATTTGAGTTGCAGTGATAACCATCTTACGTGCGCGGTTACACTTCTCGATCATCATCTTCTGAGCGAAGATTACTTCTTCAGCTGGGATTTCAACACCTAGGTCACCACGAGCAACCATGATGCCGTCAGAAGCTTCAAGGATTGAATCGAAGTTATCTACACCTTCTTGGTTTTCAATCTTAGAAATGATGTGGATGTTCTCGCCGCCGTTAGCGTTTAGAAGCTCACGGATTTCTTTAACGTCTTCTTCTTTACGGATGAAAGAAGCAGCAACGAAATCAACGCCTTGCTCACAACCAAACTTAAGGTCAGCTTTGTCTTTCTCAGAAAGAGCTGGAAGTTGAACAGAAACGCCAGGAAGGTTAACACCTTTGTTTTCGCCTAGAGCACCGTTGTTAAGAACTTTACACTTAACTTCAGTTTCTGTTGTTGCGATAACTTCCATTTCGATTAGGCCGTCATCAACAAGGATAGTGTTACCCGCTGTTAGGTCTTTAGCGAAACCTAGGTAAGTTACTGCTACTACGTCTTTGTTACCAACAACTGTTGCGTCAGTTGTGAAAGTGAACTCTTGACCAGCTACTAGATCTACGTCGTTACCATCTTCAAGTTTGATAGTACGGATTTCTGGACCTTTAGTATCTAGAAGGATAGCAAGTTGCTCACCTTTGTTTTCCATTACTTTACGGAAGTTCGCGATACGAGTGCCGTGCTCTGCGAAATCACCGTGAGAGAAGTTAAGACGCATAACGTTCATGCCAGCATCTACTAGTTCAGTTAGCTTCTCTACAGATTCAGTTTTAGGGCCAATCGTACATACGATTTTGGTCTTTTTCATGGAAGGTACTCTCCGGTAAGTATTGTTACAATTTGAAATTTATTTAAGTTCTGAAGATTGGTCCGCTACATCAACATTTTGTGCCTGTTGTGTAAAAGCGCGGGACTTCCAATATGTCCTTCAGAGTTGTAAGTCTTTCATCAATTTTAGTCATTTTATGACTAAAAGATTTTGATTCAACATCGGTTTTCTGTGACTTACCCCACTGTATAGGGGGTAAGTTGCAAAAAAATAACAGTCAGTTTTGTAATTTTTTTTCTTTTCGGGTGCGGATTCTACCACCTAATGAGTTCAATATCACTGCTTAACAATTGTCTTAGGACAAGGTTTTATCGCTATTTATTAATTTTTTGGATCAAAATAAATGGACTAAATAGTTTCGTTGTAACTATAATATGTTTCATATCGAAACTTAATGGCCTTTTTTAAATGTCGAAACGAAACACCCAGCTCAGAAGACATGCAATTTCTAACCTAGTGAATGAAAAAGGGGAGGTTAGTGTTGATGAATTATCCGCTAAGTTTGAAACCTCAGAGGTCACTATTAGAAAGGACTTGGCGTCTTTAGAGAAAAACGGTCAGCTTTTACGCCGTTATGGTGGTGCGATTTCGTTACCGAAAGAGGTTGTCAACGAAGAACTGGGTCAACAAGTTTCGACTCGAAAGGTTTCATTGGCAAAAGCCGCTGCAGATTTAATTCGCGACCATAACCGTATCGTGATCGATAGTGGCAGTACGACCGGTGCCCTAATTCAGCAGCTTAATGCTAAACGTGGCTTGGTTGTGATGACCAACTCATTGCACGTTGCTAATGCGCTTAATGAGCTTGAAAGCGAGCCGACGTTATTAATGACTGGCGGCACTTGGGATACCCATTCGGACTCTTTCCAAGGCAAAGTCGCAGAGTCGGTGCTTCGTGCTTACGATTTTGACCAACTATTTATTGGGGCTGATGGTATCGACCTTGATAGAGGCACAACCACGTTTAATGAACTGGTTGGCCTGAGCAAAGTAATGGCTGAAGTGTCACGAGAAGTGATCGTGATGGTTGAGTCGGAAAAAGTGGGACGAAAGATCCCGAACTTAGAGCTGGCATGGGAACACATTGACATCTTAATTACCGATACAGACTTAGGCGAAGAATCCAAAGCAAGTATCGAATCACATGATGTTCGAGTGATCCTGACCGATCCAGCGTAAAAACAAATTTAAGTATTATGCATTTACCTTCCTATAATTGATCTTAATAAAGATCTGGCCTTTGCTTGCTGCCAATAGGAATAAAACAAAATTGATGGAGTGAAACTATGTGTGGAATTGTTGGTGCAGTAGCACAGCGTGATGTAGCTGAAATTTTAGTAGAAGGCCTTCGTCGTCTAGAATACCGTGGCTACGATTCAGCAGGTGTCGCTGTAGTCGATACTGAATCTAACCTAACTCGTGTGCGCCGCCTAGGTAAAGTACAAGAGCTAGCGGACGCGGTAGAAGAGCAACAAGTGGTTGGCGGTACAGGTATCGCTCATACACGTTGGGCGACACACGGTGAGCCATCTGAAGCGAACGCACACCCACACATGTCTGGTGATATTGCCGTTGTACACAATGGTATTATCGAAAACCACGAAGCACTGCGCGCTATGCTGCAAGAGCGTGGCTACGTATTTACTTCACAAACGGATACAGAAGTTATTGCTCACTTAGTTGAGTGGGAACTTCGCACTTCAGCTTCTTTGGTTGAAGCGCTACAGAAAACAGCAAAACAATTAGACGGCGCGTACGGCACGGTTGCGGTTGATCGTAAAGATCCTAGCCGCATTGTTGTGGCTCGTTCTGGTAGCCCGATCGTTATCGGTTTTGGTGTCGGTGAGAACTTCCTTGCTTCTGACCAACTGGCGCTACTGAGCGTAACTCGTCGCTTCATGTACCTAGAAGAAGGTGATGTTGCTGAGGTAACTCGTCGTGATGTAACTGTATTTGATGTCGCGGGTGAGCGTGTTGAGCGTGAAATCGTTGAATCAAACGCTGAACATGACGCTGGTGACAAAGGTCAATACCGTCACTTCATGCAGAAAGAGATCTTCGAACAGCCAATAGCGCTGATCAACACAATGGAAGGTCGCATCTCTGACACTTCTGTAATCACTAATGCAATCGGTGTTAAAGCTGAAGAGATCTTAAGCAAGGTTGAACACGTGCAGATCATCGCATGTGGTACGTCTTACAACTCAGGCATGGCAGCGCGTTACTGGTTTGAATCTTTAGCTGGCGTAAGCTGTGACGTAGAGATCGCCTCTGAGTTCCGTTACCGTGATTTCGTTGTTCGCCCGAACAGCCTATTGGTGACTCTGTCTCAGTCTGGTGAAACGGCGGATACGCTTGCTGCACTTCGTCTTGCAAAAGAGAAGGGTTACATGTCAGCAATGACCATCTGTAACGTTGCAGGTTCTTCGCTGGTTCGTGAATCTGATTTTGCCTTCATGACTCGCGCAGGAACAGAGATCGGTGTTGCTTCTACTAAAGCTTTCACAACTCAACTAGCCGCGATGCTGATGATGGTAACGTCAATTGGTCGCCTACAGGGTCGTATCAATGAAGAGAAAGAAGCGGAAATCGTTCAAGCACTTCACCAACTGCCTGCTGATATCGAGAAAGCATTAGCGTTTGATAAAGAAATTGAAGCACTGGCACCTGATTTTGCTGATAAGCACCACACACTGTTCTTGGGTCGTGGTGAGTTCTACCCAATCGCGATGGAAGCGTCTCTTAAACTGAAAGAGATCTCTTACATCCACGCAGAAGCATACGCTGCTGGTGAGCTTAAGCACGGTCCTTTGGCTCTTATCGATGCAGATATGCCTGTAGTCGTTATTGCACCAAGCAACGACTTGCTAGAGAAGCTGAAATCGAACGTTGAAGAAGTTCGTGCTCGTGGCGGTCTACTTTATGTATTCGCAGACCAAGACGCTGGCTTTGAAAGCGATGAGAACATGAAGATCATCAAGATGCCTCACGTAAGTGAAGTAACAGCGCCTATCTACTACACAGTACCGATGCAGCTGTTGTCTTACCATGTCGCACTAATCAAAGGTACCGACGTTGACCAACCTCGTAACCTAGCGAAAGCGGTAACAGTTGAGTAATCCACAGCTTATCTAAGACATAGATAATAAGAAGCCCATCCTGTGATGGGCTTTTTTATGTCTGTTAGTTAACGAGCAGTGTTAGAGCTAGCTGTAGCGTCATTAAGCGCTCAGTGCTTGCTCTAGGTCAGCCAAGATATCGTCAATGTGCTCGATACCTACTGAGAGGCGAATCATCTCCGGTGATACACCGGCTTGTTTCTGTTCAGCTTCGCTTAGTTGACGGTGTGTCGTCGAAGCTGGGTGACAAGCGAGAGATTTCGCATCGCCAATGTTAACCAGGCGCTTGAAGATTTGCAGTGCATCATAGAAGCGAACGCCGGCTTCATAACCGTCTTTTAAACCAAAAGATAGAATGGCCGATGGCTTACCTTGCATGTACTTTTCAGCGAGTGGATAGAATTCTGAATCAGGCAGGCCAGCGTAACTTACCCAGCTGACTTTCTCGTGTTGCTTGAGGTATTCCGCTACTTTCAAGGCATTCTCTGTGTGTCGCTCCATGCGTAGCGACAAGGTCTCCAAACCTTGCATCAACATGAAAGCATTCATTGGTGACAGTGCCGCACCTGTATTACGTAGGGGAACCGTTCTAGCACGACCAATAAACGCAGCCTCACCAAAGGCCTCGGTATAAACCACACCATGGTAAGAGGGCTCTGGCTGATTAAACACAGGGAAGCGGTCTTTGTGTTCTGCCCACGGGAATTTGCCTGAATCGACAATCACGCCACCTAACGTTGTACCGTGACCACCCACGTATTTGGTTAGTGAATGCACCACGATGTCGGCTCCAAAATCGATAGGTTTACACAGCACAGGCGTCGCCACCGTGTTATCAACAATCACAGGCACGCCTTGAGCGTGAGCAAGTTCTGCAACACGTTCTAAGTCGATGATATTACCTGCTGGGTTGCCGATACTTTCGCAGTAAACCGCCTTGGTTTTTTCATCAATCAGTGCCGCTAAGCTTTCTGGTTTATCGTCTTTAGCAAAACGAACTTCGATCCCTTGGTTTGGCAGCATATGAGCAAACAGGGTGTAAGTACCACCGTAAAGCTGAGGCGTTGAAACAATGTTGTCACCGATTTTCGCCAACGTCTGAATCGCATAGTTGATCGCAGCACTGCCCGCACTTACCACTAACCCTGCAATACCCCCTTCTAAGGCTGCCATGCGCTTTTCTAGCACATCATTGGTTGGGTTCATTATGCGAGTGTAGATATTACCTGGTACCGCAAGGTTGAAGAGGTCGGCGCCGTGTTGTGCGTCATCGAATTCGTAAGCGACGGTTTGGTAGATAGGTGTGGCAACGGATTTGGTTGTTGGATCAGTGTCGTAACCGAAGTGAATCGAGAGTGTTTCGTCTTTCATGAGTCTTCCCTGAACTATTGAGCGATTTATGTACTCTCATATTGCCGATTTTTTTATAAAAGAAAAGTATGTTTAGTCACAGAGAGGCAATTGGAATTGTGTGCGGGACGATTCGTTTCTGGTTAGGAAGTGCAGGGCGTGATTGGTACTGAATCAGAAAAGCAAAAAGCCAGAGCAGTGTGAACTGTTCTGGCTTTTCTAATTTGGTGGCCCCTCCCAGATTTGAACTGGGGACCGAACGATTATGAGTCGTGCGCTCTAACCACTGAGCTAAGGGGCCGTAGGGCATAGATTATAGGGGAAGCATTCAGTGGTGTCTAGACACTATAAGGGGCAATTCCGCTTACATCTTAGCCACTTAAATCATGCGGATAAAAAAAAGGTGAGCCAACGCTCACCTTTTCTTATTTATGCTTAAAAGCTAACCGCACTAAAGCGTGTGATTACTCGTCTAGGAAGCTACGCAGAGTTTCTGAGCGGCTTGGGTGACGAAGTTTACGCAGTGCTTTTGCTTCGATCTGACGGATACGTTCACGAGTTACGTCGAACTGCTTGCCCACTTCTTCAAGAGTGTGGTCAGTGTTCATATCGATACCGAAACGCATACGCAGTACTTTAGCTTCACGAGGTGTTAGGCCAGCAAGAACGTCTTTAGTTGCGCCGCGTAGGCTTGTTGCCGTTGCAGAGTCTAAAGGTAGTTCTAGCGTTGTATCCTCGATGAAATCACCTAGGTGCGAATCTTCGTCGTCACCGATTGGTGTCTCCATTGAGATTGGCTCTTTAGCAATTTTCAGTACTTTACGGATCTTGTCTTCAGGCATTTGCATGCGTTCAGCCAGTTCTTCCGGAAGTGGTTCACGACCCATCTCTTGTAGCATTTGACGAGAGATACGGTTTAGTTTGTTGATCGTTTCGATCATGTGAACCGGAATACGGATAGTACGAGCTTGGTCGGCAATCGAACGAGTGATTGCTTGACGGATCCACCACGTAGCGTAAGTAGAGAACTTGTAACCACGACGGTATTCAAACTTATCTACCGCTTTCATCAGACCGATGTTACCTTCTTGGATTAGATCCAGGAATTGTAGACCACGGTTTGTGTACTTCTTAGCAATCGAGATTACTAGACGTAAGTTCGCTTCAACCATCTCTTTCTTCGCACGACGAGCTTTCGCTTCACCGATAGACATACGACGGCTGATATCTTTGATGCTTTGAACAGTAAGAGACGTTTCACGTTCGATCATATCCAGTTTTTGGATAGAGCGACGGATGTCGTGCTCGTTACGTTTGATCTTTTCTGCGTATGGCTTGTCTGAAGCAAGAACTTCATCCAACCATGCTTCGCTAGATTCGTTGCCAGTAAATAGAGCAATGAAAGATTTCTTCGGCATTTTGCCGTACTCAACCGTTTGACGCATGATTAGGCGTTCTTGAGTACGTACGCGATCCATTGAGTTACGCAGTTCGTTTACTAGGTAATCAAACTGTTTTGGTGTTAGACGGAACTCTTTGAATACGTCTTGCATCATTGTTGTTGCAAGCATTGCTTTCGGGCTTTCATGGCCGTACTCGTTGATCGCTAGCTGACGGTTCTGGTAGCTAGTACGAAGCGCTGTGAACTTCTCAAGAGCAAGTTCAGGATCGATACCTGTATCTTCTTCTTCCTCTTCCTCGTCGTCTTCAGCGTCTTCTTTGTCTTCGTCTTCCAGATCAGTTTCAGCAAGTTCTGAACCGATGTGAGTCGCCGTTGGCGCAGCTGTGCCATCGTCGTCAGGGTCAACAAAGCCATTGATTAGGTCTGTTAAGCGAATCTCTTCTGCTTGTACGCGGTCAAACTGTTCCAAGATGTATGGAATAGTGCCAGGGTACTCAGCAACCGATAGTTGAACTGTATTGATACCATCTTCAATACGTTTCGCAATGTCGATTTCGCCTTCACGAGTCAGTAGTTCAACCGTACCCATTTCACGCATGTACATGCGAACTGGGTCAGTAGTACGGCCAATCTCGCTTTCTACGCTTGAAAGCGCAGCAGCTGCAGCTTCGGCTGCATCTTCATCTATATTGGCATCGTCATCATTAAGTGCTAGATCATCAGCATCAGGTGCAGTTTCAACTACCTTGATACCCATGTCGTTGATCATTTGAATGATGTCTTCTACCTGTTCAGAATCCACGATTTCTGCAGGTAGGTGGTCGTTTACTTCGGCGTAGGTCAGATAGCCTTGTTCCTTGCCTTTAATAACAAGTAATTTAAGCTGTGACTGCGGATTTTGATCCATAGATGATATCCAACTTCAGGTCTGGTGAAGGACGTTGCATTCTCAAATGCAAACCAATTATGTTAACAAATTTATTAAATGCTGACTAATCAAACAGGGTTACGCTTTTAGATCTAGCATTAAAGCTAGTAGCTCCCTTTTTTCTTCGGCTGATAAACCGACGCTTCTTGCTTTGGCCTGCAGGTTTTCAATTTGTTTTTCAACGCACTGGGCAAGTATGTTGTCCAATGAGTCTAAAAATATGTCTTCTTGATTGTCTTCGTCGAGGGGGATTTCCCAGCTCGCGAGACGAGACAGAAGAGCCTCATGTTTATTGTGTCGCCAATGCTCTAATAATTGGCCTGTGTTGATATGGGGATGCGCGTGGCATTTATCAAGTACTTCGACGAATAAACTTAGTCCAGGCAACTGTAAGCCTTTGACACTTGATAAATCCGGTACCATATCAGCATAGCTCGGATTTTGGATAAGCAAAGCGATAACTTCACGCATTGGAGTGCGCTTCAGCTCTTTATGCGGTTGAGGTGTCGGGTTCTGTGTATGAACACGCGCACGTCGCAATTGGTTATCAAATCCAGTTCGCTCATCGAGCAGTTTTTCGAGCAATTCTTGGAAGTAACTGTCAGGAATTTTGTTAATCAAGGCGCTGGCGTGTGCACGCAGTGCTGATTTCCCTTCGGTTGTTCCCAAGTTCAACTTGTGTATTTCAATCAGGTTATCGAACAAATAGGTCGAAAGCGGCGTCGCATTGTGGACTAGCTGTTCAAAAGCGGCTTTGCCATGCTCTCTAATATAGCTGTCTGGGTCTTCACCGTCGGGCAAGAACAGAAACTTAAGCGTGTTGCCCGTTTTCAGATACTCAAGTGCGTTTTCTAGTGCGCGCCATGCGGCCTCTTTACCTGCTCGGTCACCATCGTAACAACAAACCACAGTGCTGGTTTGACGGAACAACATTTGAACATGGTCGCCAGTTGTCGAGGTGCCCAGTGATGCTACTGAGTAATCGACACCATATTGCGCGAGTGCCACTACATCCATGTAACCTTCAACCACAAGTATTTGCGGCGGTTCACGGTAGGCTTGCAGCACTTCATAAAGGCCGTAAAGCTCTTTACCTTTATGGAATATAGGTGTTTCTGGTGAGTTGAGGTATTTTGGTGTGCCGTCTTCTAATACACGACCACCAAAACCAATCACACGGCCACGACGATCACGAATCGGGAACATTACGCGTCCACGGAATCGGTCGTATCGGTTACCTTTATCGTTCTCAATTAGCATGCCGCCAGTCACGAGCATGTCTTGGGCTTCTTTCTGTTGGCCAAAGTTCTTACGAACTAAGTCCCACTCATCGGCCACATAACCAATACCAAACTTCTGGACGATCTCGCCCGAAAGGCCACGATTCTTTAGGTAATCTATCGCAGGTTTGTTGGCTGATATTTTCAGTTGAGAGCGGTAAAAATTACTGATGCCGCCCATCAAATCGTAGAGGTTACGTTTTTGTTCGCTGTTGGCTCTTGGTGCTGTTGATATCTCGCCGCTGCGCTGTTCTCTAGGAACATCGAGGCCTAAGAAAGAGGCTAGCTCTTCAATAGCTTCAACAAAATCGAGACGTTCGAACTCCATAATGAAGTCGATAGCATTACCGTGTACGCCACAACCAAAGCAGTGGTAAAACTGTTTTTCTTGGCTTACGCTAAAAGAAGGGGTCTTTTCGTTGTGGAATGGGCAACAAGCACCATAGTTTTTGCCTTTTTTCTTAAGTTTCACGCGTGCGTCCACAATGTCGACAATGTCGAGACGCGCTAGGAGATCATCGATGAAACTACGCGGGATGTGTCCTGCCATAAAACCTTAGAAAAATGCACTAACTGAGAGTGTGGATAATAATAGTTTGAATAGGTTACAGATACAAACAAGCCGTGCGTTCCGAAGGATTGCACGGCTTGTTGCAATTTGATTTGGGATTAAGCGAGTTTAGAACGAACTAAACCACTAACTTTACCCATATCTGCACGCCCTTGAATTTGTGGTTTCAAGATAGCCATTACTTTACCCATGTCTTGCATGCCCGCTGGTTGAGCTTCGGCGATTGCGCTATCAAGTAGTGCAATAACTTCTTCATCAGTTAGCGGTTGAGGCATAAAGCCTTCAAGTACCGTAATTTCTGCTTTTTCCACGTCAGCAAGATCTTGACGATTTGCCGATTCATATTGAGCAACAGAATCGCGACGTTGCTTAACCATTTTAACTAATACAGCAAGAATGTCGTCGTCGTTCAGAGTGATCCGTTCGTCAACTTCACGTTGCTTAATTGCTGAAAGAGCTAAGCGGATAGTGCCAAGGCGCGGTTTGTCCTTGGCTTTCATCGCTAATTTTTGCTCTTCTTTGAGTTGTTCAATAAGAGCCATAACTCAGTCCTTATGGATTAAGTTATTAGTACAGGCGAACGCGACGTGCGTTTTCGCGAGCTAGCTTCTTAGCGTGACGCTTTTGAGCTGCTGCTTTAGCGCGTTTGCGAACTGTAGTTGGCTTTTCGTAGTGCTCGCGACGGCGAACTTCAGAAAGGATACCTGCTTTTTCACAAGAGCGCTTGAAACGACGTAGTGCAACGTCGAACGGTTCGTTTTCACGTACTTTAACTATTGGCATATGCCTTTCACCTCAGGGGTTATTCATTATCGCTGGCCACTCAGTACCAAATCAGAGAAGTTACCCATCGAGCTAACTCTCTATTCGCGTTTGGCCATTAACCAGCTTGATCAAAAATGGTGCGGAATTTTAATCCGATCACAGTGGCTTTGTAAAGCACTTTGTCGATTATAGTCTGTACAATATTTGTTTGAAGAGCTTAGGCAGGGTAATATTGCGCTAATTTCCCATTTTAGACGAAAGCGTGCCGAGAAAATTATGCGCATTATTGGTATTGAAACCTCTTGTGATGAAACAGGAATCGCGATTTATGATGATGAGCAAGGGCTGCTTTCTCATCAATTATATAGCCAAGTAAAGCTGCACGCCGATTACGGTGGTGTGGTGCCTGAGCTAGCTTCGCGTGACCACGTGAAAAAAACAATTCCTCTTATTAAAGCGGCATTAGCTGAAGCGAACCTAACGTCGAAAGACATTGATGGTGTGGCTTACACAGCTGGCCCTGGTTTAGTGGGTGCTTTGCTTGTAGGTGCAACGATTGGTCGCAGTATTGCTTATGCGTGGGGCGTGCCTGCTGTGCCTGTTCACCATATGGAAGGTCACCTTCTTGCGCCAATGTTAGAAGACAACCCACCTCCATTCCCATTTGTGGCTCTGCTGGTTTCTGGCGGCCATACCATGATGGTAGAAGTGAAAGGTATTGGTGAATACCGAATCCTTGGTGAATCGATTGATGATGCAGCGGGTGAAGCGTTTGATAAAACCGCGAAACTGATGGGCTTAGATTACCCTGGTGGTCCACTGCTATCTCGTTTGGCAGAAAAAGGCACTCCGGGTCGTTTTAAGTTCCCGCGTCCAATGACCGATCGTCCGGGTTTAGATATGAGCTTTTCTGGTCTAAAGACGTTCGCAGCGAATACCATTCGTGATAACGATAATGATGACCAGACTCGTGCTGATATTGCTTACGCATTCCAAGAAGCTGTTTGTGCAACCTTAGTAATCAAGTGTAAGCGCGCCTTGGTAGAAACAGGCATGAAACGTATAGTGATTGCTGGCGGTGTAAGTGCCAACAAGCAACTGCGTGTTGAGCTTGAAGCTCTTGCTAAGAAAATCGGTGGTGAGGTGTACTACCCACGCACTGAGTTCTGTACAGATAACGGTGCGATGATCGCTTATGCGGGCATGCAGCGCCTGAAGAATGGCGAAACGGCTGATTTGTCTGTTCATGCCACACCGCGTTGGCCTATTGACCAGCTAGAGCCAATTGCGTAATTGACTATAGTGTTTCGATAAACGGTCGCCTTGTGCGGCCGTTTTTATATCCTAGCTTACCGACTGTATGTCGATAAATAATTGCTGATAGAGATTAGGGAAGAAAATGAACAAGTTCACAGTAGACAATCAATCGATGGCGTACCTAGATGAAGGTCAAGGCCCTGTTGTTGTACTCGGCCACAGCTACCTTTGGGATAGTGCAATGTGGAAGCCGCAGATCGAAGCGTTAAAAACTCAGTATCGCTGTATTGTTCCAGAGCTTTGGTCTCATGGTGAATCTCAAGCAGCACCCACTTCGATGCGTAACTTGAAAGATTACGCTCAGCACGTTTTGGCTCTGCTTGATCATTTAGAGATCGAAGAATTCTCAGTGGTTGGCTTATCGGTTGGCGGTATGTGGGGTACTGAGTTAGCGGAACTTGCACCTTCACGTATTAAGTCTTTGGTTCTAATGGATACTTTTGTGGGTTTAGAGCCAGAAGTTGCTCACGCTAAGTACTTCAGCATGTTAGATACCATCACTCAAACCAAGACGGTTCCTCAGCCAATTGTTGAAGCGGTTGTGCCACTGTTCTTCGCTAATGATGCTCAAACCAACACGCCAGCTTTAGTTGAAGGTTTTACTCAGCAGTTATCAGCTCTTGAGGGCGACAACGCTGAAGAAGTGGCACGAATTGGTCGAATGGTGTTTGGACGTCGCGATATGATTGAATCGGTAGAGAACTTTGCTCTGCCTGTTTTGATTGCTGTAGGACAAGAAGATAAACCACGTCCGGTACTTGAGTCATACCTAATGCACGATTGCATTACGGGCAGTGAATTAGTGGTGATTCCTGGCGCAGGTCATATTAGCTCGTTAGAGCAACCAGAGTTTGTGAACACAATGCTGAAGACGTTTTTAGATAAACATCTGCTGTAAGCTTTAAATACTGAATATTATGGTTCGGCTTAGACGTGACAGTTTAAGCCGATTTTTTTTGTCCGAGTTTTGGTTCGCTGCCATCGAGTAGGCGGCGGATATTCTGATGGTGACGCAACACGATCAAACAACACAACATGGCTACAGGCAGTGTGTATTGAGGTTTGACTAACCAAGCGTAGAAAGGGGCAAGTAGCACAGTAACCAGTGCAGCTAAAGAAGAGTAACGAAACAAAAACGCGACCACTAACCAAGTTGCCATGATCATTCCGGTTAGATCGAATCCTATTGGGGCGATAGCTCCGAGTGCAGTTGCCACGCCTTTACCACCTTTGAAGTGGAAGAAGATCGGATACATATGACCTAGACACGCCGCAATTGCGACAACCCCAAGAATGATTGGGTCGATCTTGAGGTAGTAGCCAAGCCAGACAGGGATAGTGCCTTTCAGCATGTCACACAGGAGGACGGCAGCAGCGGCGCCTTTACCGCCAACGCGCAGGACATTGGTGGCTCCCGGGTTATTGGAGCCTACCGTTCTTGGATCAGGAAGTCTTAAGACTCGGCATATCAAGACCGCACTAGAGATTGAACCTAGCAAATAGGCTGCAATGATCATGATTAGTGCCAATGGGGTCATGTCTTTCCTTAAACGGTTATAAGCCTAACGATGGGAAAATAATGCTCAATCCAAGAGTAATTGATATCATATCTCGAATTACGCAAATAATACGTTTTTTTCCCCCATATGGGTATCCGACCTCTAAAAGGACAAGTCATGGCACTGGATAAAGTTTTCATTGAACAGCTAGAAGTAATTACAACGATCGGTGTTTACGATTGGGAACAAGAGATTAAACAAAAACTTGTGCTTGATATTGAAATGGCTCATGACAACCGCCCAGCGGGTAAGAGTGATGATGTAGTCGATGCTTTGGACTACTCGACTGTGAGTACAGCTGTGCTTGATCACATTGCGAATGGCCGATTCCTATTGGTTGAACGTGTGGCAGAAGAAGTCGCTGAATTGATCATGGCTCAATTCTCTGTGCCGTGGATTAAAATCCGCTTAGCGAAACCTGGCGCAGTGCCACAAGCAAAAGCCGTTGGCGTGATCATCGAACGAGGTCAAGCATGACAGTAGCCTATGTTGGTGTTGGCACGAACATAGACCGCGATAAGCATGCAAGGGTGGCATGGACAGAGCTTCAATCGTTAGGGACTAACCTTAAATGCTCTAAAGTCTATCACTGTGAGCCCGTGGGTTTTAATAGCCATCCGTTTTATAACTTTGTGATAGAGCTCGACACGTCACTCTCATTGACTGAATTTTCACAGCAGCTGCGTAAAATTGAGTTTAAATGGGGTCGCTCTCAAGATGCGCACAAACTTCAAGATCGAAAACTCGATCTTGATATTGTGCTGTTTGGAGAGGTGGTTTCTGAGCGCGAACCAGAATTACCACGCAGTGATATCTACAAATATCCTTTTGTAACACAACCGCTTTATGATCTTTGTCCTGCGAGAGTGATCCCGCAAGACGGAAGAACCGTCAGTGAAATATGGCAGAAGATGCAGCAATTAGACTCGCTCTCTGTCGTAGATATAAAACTATAATTTTTAAGGTAAGTAATGAGTTATTTTGAAGCGTTTATGTTGGCGTTGGTGCAAGGCTTTACTGAGTTTTTACCTATTTCCAGTTCTGCACATTTAATCCTTCCTTCTGCTGTTTTAGGTTGGGAAGATCAAGGCTTGGCTTTTGATGTTGCTGTCCACGTTGGTACTTTGGCAGCCGTGGTTATCTATTTCCGTAAAGAAGTGGTCTCTCTGTTGAGCGCATTCTTTGGTTCAGTGTTTAAAGGTGATCGCAGTAAAGAAGCGAAGCTAGCGTGGATGATCATTCTCGCAACGATTCCTGCGTGTATCTTTGGCTTGTTGATGAAAGATATTGTTGAGCTTTACTTGCGCAGTGCGTGGGTGATCGCGACGACAACGATTATCTTTGGTCTATTGCTATGGTGGGTGGACAAGAACTCAAGCCTGCGCGATGACGAATACCAAGCGGGTTGGAAAAAGGCGCTGTTTATTGGTCTTGCTCAAGCAATGGCGATCATTCCGGGCACGTCTCGTTCTGGCGCAACCATTACCGCGGCGCTTTACCTTGGTTTCACACGTGAAGCGGCAGCTCGATTCTCTTTCCTAATGTCTATCCCAATCATCACTCTGGCTGGTGGTTATTTAGGTCTTAAGTTGGTGACAAGCGGTGACCCAATCCATGTTGGCACTTTGCTAACGGGCGTTGCGGTGTCTTTCATCAGTGCTTACATCTGTATCCACTTCTTCTTGAAGCTTATCTCTCGTATGGGCATGACACCGTTCGTTATCTACCGCCTGATTCTAGGTTGTGGTCTGTTTGCTTTCTTAATGATGCAGTAACAGACGCGGACAACGGTCTCGCTGTAAAGATTGAAACAAAAAGCCCGCTTAACAGCGGGCTTTTTAATGCGTTTTAGTTAGAGCGGTGACGATTAACTGGCAGCGAGTTCTGATAGGGCACTTTCAATTGCGATGGCTCTACGTTTCTCTTGTTCTTCTCGAATATCTTTACCTTTAAAACCATCGGCAATGATCGCTTTGACTTCGACTTGAAGCGCCGCTTGGTAAGCTACTTCAAAACGCGCTTTTTGAGGATACGGCTGATCTTCTAATCCTTTTCGGCCTGCGTGATCGGCTTGGCAGCAAAGCAGTATATCGTCGAGTCTATCTGGCTTACGCCAAACATCAAACTTGTTGAGAACCTTGAGAAAGGTGGTTGGCTTTAGTTCACCTGCGCGGTGGATATTAGAATGCTGCTCGCACACTAACAACGCAAGATCTCTGAACTCATTGGGCACTCTGACTCTCTCACACAGCTTCTTAATGATCTTCAAACCTGTGTGGCAATGCATTTTGTGGCTTGGCCATTCGCTTTCTGGCGTGACGCCTTTACCTAAGTCATGCACTTGAGCAGCAAAGCGTACCGGTAGCGATGGGCTTAATAGTGCGGCTTGCTGAGCAACCATCAGAGTGTGAATACCCGTGTCTATTTCAGGGTGCCATTTTTCAGGTTGAGGGACGCCAAATAGAGCGTCAATCTCAGGTAATACGACTGCCAATGCACCACACTCTTTCAATACAGAGAGGAACACTTCAGGGTGCGGCGTACTAAGAGACTTATGCCACTCTTGCCAAACTCGTTCTGCAGTAAGATGTGCCAGCTCACCAGATTGGACGATCTCACTCATCATATCCATGGTTTCAGGGGCAACCGTAAAGTTAAGATGGTGAAGCTTGGCGGCGAAGCGAGCCACACGCAGTACACGAAGAGGGTCTTCAACAAAAGCGTCTGAAACGTGTCTTAAGATACGATCTGAGAGATCTTTCTGACCATGGTAAGGATCGTGAAGTTGGCCTTTATCATCTTGAGCTATAGCGTTGATGGTCAGATCTCGACGCATCAGATCTTCTTCCAAACTCACGTCTGGAGCGAAGTAGCACTCAAAGCCAGTGTAACCGGAACCGGATTTTCTCTCAGTGCGAGCCAGTGCGTGCTCTTCTTTGGTTTTTGGGTGCAAGAATACGGGGAAATCTTTTCCCACAGCAGTAAAGCCAAGGTTTTCCATCTGTTGAGGGGTACTCCCTACCACGACCCAGTCTCTATCATAACTATCAATATTGAGCAGCTTATCGCGCACTGCTCCACCGACTAGATAGCGTTGTAGCCCGTTGTCTTTTGGTAGGCTATCGTAAATTTGCAACTTATCACCTCGAAATGTTTTATCACTGCTGGACTTTACTGCAAGCAATGGTACTTTCCATTAATCGTAATTATAGGGCAGCACATGTATAAGGAATATTTTGGCTTCGTTGAGATGCCATTTTCGATTGTACCAAATTCTCGCTACTTGTTTTTGAGTCAGCGCCATCAAGAAGCTATGCAGAACCTACAAGCCGGTTTAGGCGAGGGTGGGGGCTTTGCGATGCTTACTGGTGAGGTTGGTACTGGGAAAACAACGGTCGCTAAGGCGATGTTGTCTTCATTGGATAGTCATACTCAGGCTGGCCTTATACTTAACCCTACGTTTTCCAATACGGATTTACTTGAAGCTATCTGCGATGAGTTTGAGGTCGAGTACCCAGAACAGGCATCGTTGAAACAGCTCAGTCAGGCTATTCATTATTTTCTACTTGATAGCCATGCCGAAGGCATTCAAACCCTATTGGTGATCGATGAAGCCCAACACCTCGCTGCCGATGTGTTGGAGCAGTTACGCCTGCTAACAAACTTGGAAACCGACAGTCGCAAGCTGTTAAAAGTACTGTTGGTCGGCCAGCCGGAATTACAACAGCACTTACAAACTACGCAGCTACGTCAGCTAGCACAGCGCATTACTGGTCGTTATCACTTACTGCCTCTTAATACTGAAGAAACGGGTAAGTACATCGCGTTTCGTTTGGAGACGGCGGGTGGCGATCAGATGTTGTTTTCGAACCGTTCTATCAAGCTGATTGCTCAATATACGCATGGTATTCCAAGGCTCATTAACTTGGTGTGTGATAAAGCACTGCAGTTGGCTTTTCATGATGGTGAGCAGCTACCGAGCAATGAAACGGTTAACCGAGCATGTCAGCAGGTTATGTCCTTTCAGGCCGATGTCTATCATGTCGAGAAACCTCGAACTTCTCGTGCTGCGCCCAAGTTATTCCAATACGCAGAGATTGCGACGTTAAGCGTTGGTCTTGCAATAGCTACCTTTAACTTCGCTCCAGGCTATATCAATGCTTGGTTGCCTACGGATGCTTCAGATGAAGCGAAGACGGAAGTGTTAGCACGTACTCAGCGTTCTTTGGTATCAGATGTTCCTAAGTTGGTAGCTGAGCCAAAACCTGCCAAGTTTGAATTGCCACAACACATTCAACAACATTTGATGCAGGGGACCAATCGTTCTCTTGCTATCAAAGACTTGTATACGCTGTGGGGGTATCAATCTTCACTGCGTGATGGCTTGTGCTTAAGTGAGCCACAAAGTGTCTTTGTATGCGAGCTGCAACAGGCCAATTTGGATACATTGTTAGAACTAGGTGTGCCTGTGGTACTTAATCTCGACATAGACCAAAAGCCAGTGTTTGCTGTGCTGTATGGTGTGTCTGAGGATTCTGTCGAGTTACTGGTGAATGAAAAGTTGTTGGTGATGCCGAAGCAATCCTTAGAGAAAATCTGGCAAGGCGATTATGTCGCTATTTGGAAACAGCCGCTGCGAGAGACCCTCAAAGAGGGCTATCAAGGTGAAGCGGTTGCTTTACTTGATCTACTGCTTTCTGAAGTATTAGGAGAGGTTGTTTCCGGTAGTGATGTATTTGACTATGAGTTAAAAATGAAAATCGAAGCATTTCAAACGTGGCAGGGTATGTCTGTTGATGGCATTGCAGGTAAGCGCACCTTGGCAAGGTTGCAGAGATTAGCTCAACTCGATTCGCCTAAGCTGATGTCACTAGAAGGGGACGAAAGTTAATGTCACGTATTATGCACGAACTTAAACAGTCGTCTCACAAGCCGTCTTCTATTAATCAGCACTCTCTTAGCAAACTAAACTTCAAAGGCTACCAGAATCATCATGTTCCTAATTCTGCAAAAGGGATGAGCAACAAGCGAGGTTCATCGTTAGCGATGGGGCTACTCTTAATCTTGGTTCCTTCTTTGTTGGTAGGTGGCGTTCTGGCTTATCAATCTTACCATCAACAGCAAACGGCTAGCCAAGCTGTCACCACTTCGAACACAGAACCACAGCCAGCTCAATTCAAGGATGTCGAAACGGCTGACTTGAATGCGGAAGAAGAAATGGAAGATGGGCCTCTGTTTGTGGTGCGTTCAGCTCCGACAAGTAAGGCGTTAAAGTCGTTACCTCGGCAAGAGGTTTATGCTCAGGTTTATTTTGACAGCACTAACCTCTCTAGTGGAGTTACTGTGCCGGTAGTCATAGCCGAGAGCAGTACGCGAACGATAGATGATTCAGAGCTGTCATTAGCTGAGCCTGAAGTTGGACCTGGTGTAAGCGATAAAGGCAATTATCAGCAATCAGACAGCGATCTGCTGCAAGGGCTAGACCTCAGTGAGTTGCCACCTGATTTAGCATTGAAGCTTGAATCCATTATGGGTGAGCAACAAAGCGCTCCTGAGCCGATGGACTCTAGACCCGCAGGGCAAAGAGGCTCTCAGGTTATTGAGTTGGAAACGCACACCAATAGCTTATCAGGAGTCCTTCCTAAGTTAGACCTACAAACTCATATGTACTCGAGTAGCGAAACTAAGCGTTGGGTAAAAGTGAACGGTCAAGAAGTGGCGCAAGGAGATTGGATTGGACAAGACATTCAATTACTGGAGATTAAGCCACAATCGGTGATCATAGAGTTCAATCAGCAGAAGATAGAAATCCCAGCTCTTTACGAGTGGAAAGGCTAGCGAGCTCTAAAGGTATCTAGATAACAGACAAATAAAAAGGAGCACCTCGGTGCTCCTTTTTGATATTCGATACTGAATTTACTGTACCTGATACAAGCGTTACGTCTACGCCCAACCGTTTGGTGATTTTCTGCGACGAGGCATGATGTGTGGCAGAACAAGGCCTAGAAGTAGACCAATACCCGCAACACCACCACCGTACATGAAGTACTTCAATAGCAGGTCGTCTTTTTGAGTGTCTAGCTTAGCGCGCAGTTCACGGTTCTCTGTTTGAGAGCTCGTTAGCTGTTGGCTAATTTCACTGTAGTTCTGTTCTAGTTCAGCAATCTGCTTGTTACGAGAATCTAGAGAGCTTGCTAGGCCAGCTTTTTCGCTGTCAGCACTCTGACGAGCATTCGCTAGCTTACCTTTAACTTCCGTCAGCTCTTTCTCTAGCTTAGGCATACGCAGTGCCATGCTTTCTTGAGTGCTCACAAACTTACTTTCAACCCAACCTTTACGACCACGGTTGTCTTGAATTTGGGTGTAACCCGTACTCTTGTTAGTTTGTAGGAATGTAATCTTTTCACCAGCATCAACACTACCGATGATACGGAATGTGTTGTTTGGGCCAGAATGCATATAAGTAAATAGTTTGTCAGCAATATAACGGTCTTGTGCAAAGGCAGCTGGAGCCGCAAGCATTGCGAACAAAACTAAGCTAATCAGTTTTTTCACAGTAAATCCCTTAACGATTCAAATTGGGTAGGCGTATGAGTCAGCCTCAATCAGCAAATAATATTTAGTTTCTTTATGCGGTGCAACAAAGAAGGGAGGCAAAGCCTCCCTTTCTGTGCGTTTGAGTCAATAATGACATGGCATTTACATATCGCTACTGAAGCTCACACTGTTCTGACGCTAGTATTCACTAGCGCAGTCGCGATTACATAGTAAACGCAGCTTGAATTCCGTAGAAGAACACAACAGCAAGTAGAGCACCTGCAGGCAGTGTCACAATCCAAGAAGCCACGATATTACGTACAACGCCTAAGTTTAGTGCTGCGATACCACGAGCAAAACCAACACCTAAAACAGCACCAACGAGTGTTTGTGTAGTAGAGATTGGAAGGCCAGTACCTGAAGCTAGTACAACTGTACATGCAGTTGCAAGTTGTGCAGCAAAGCCACGGCTTGGTGTTAGTTCTGTAATACCAGTACCAACGGTTGCCATTACTTTATGACCCATTGTTGCAAGACCAACAACGATACCGAAACCACCTAGAGGAAGAATCCACCATGCGATAGTACTCTTACCTGTGATTTCACCCATGTGCTCAACGGTTGATACAACAGCAGACAGTGGACCAATCGCGTTCGCAACGTCGTTTGAACCGTGTGCAAATGCCATCGCACAAGCTGTGATAACCATTAGTACAGAGAAGATGCCTTCAACACCGGCAAAGCCGTGGTCTTCTTCACGATTAGCAAATTTCTTCTGGATGTATAGGTAACCGCCGACCATAACAAGCGCAGAAACGGCAGCAGCCCAAACCCATGCTTCAGTGTTGCTTAGGTGAAGACCAACGTGCTTAAGACCTTTCTTGATGGTTACAAGTGCAATCACCATCGTTGTGATGAACATGTATACCGGTACAAAGCGTTTCGCGTTGAATAGCGGGTTCTCTGTATCAAAAATCAGTCGTTGAGCACTTACAAATATCACGTAAGCGAAGAAGCCGGAAATAACGGGTGTGATAATCCAACTGCCCACAATACCTTGAACACTGTTCCAGTCTACAGCTTCAGTACCTACAGAAATACACGCAAAACCGATGATTGCACCGATGATTGAGTGAGTCGTAGAAACAGGCCAGCCCATGTAAGAAGCGAGAAGTAGCCATGTACCAGCAGCAAGAAGTGCTGACATCATGCCGTACACAAGTACATCAGGTTGATGAGCGAATAGAGACGTTTCGATAACACCTTTACGGATCGTGTCTGTTACTTCGCCGCCCGCAAGGTAAGCACCTGCGAATTCAAAGATCATTGCGATAATGATCGCTTGTTTAACGGTTAGAGCTTTAGAGCCTACTGAGGTGCCCATTGCGTTCGCAACGTCATTTGCACCAATACCAATAGCCATCAAGAAACCGAAAGCTGCTGCAACAATAATCAGGACAGTGCCGTAGTTAGCAAGGATATCCATCGTAATACCTAGTTGTTTGATAACAAGCGGAACAAATTTAGACGCAAAAAACCGCTCAGCGAGAGAAATACTCAGCGCATAAGTGGTTTGTTCAAAAAATGCTCTTCGTTATATGGTTAACGTATGATTTAAGATCGAGAAAGCATTACTTCAAGACGAGCGCCTACACGCTGTGCTTGATCTGCAATACCACCAACCCATTCAAGAATTTTGTATAAGAACATGATATCAACTGGATTCAGATCGCCTTCAATTGCCATTAGTTGTTGGCGTAGTTCGATCTGCATCGCATCCGTGTCATCTTCAATTACATCTAATTGATGAATCATTTCGGCAACGAGTGTTACTTCACGGCCTTTAAAGCCAGTTTCAAGTAATTCGTCTAATTCATTGATTACGTTTTGTGCTTGGTTCGCTGCATCTAGACAACGTTTAACGTAAGCGATGAAGTTTTCTTGCATTGGAGCAGGAATGACAAGTTGACGACCATATACACGGCCAGCAATGTCTTTCGCTAGGTTTGCGAGTTTGTCTTGTTGCGTTAATAGCTCCAACATATCGGTGCGATCAACTGGCATAAACAAACCACGAGGAAGTTTAAGGCGAATTTCACGTTTTAGTACGTCAGCTTCTTTCTCAAGGTGAGAAATTTGAGCTCGAATTTCTGATGCTTTTTCCCAGTCACCTTTTGAAGAAACTTCAAAGAAATTAACTAGGTGAGAACAACATTCGTTCACGCATACTACGTGACGCTGCAAAGGTTTAATTGGGGACTTTGCAAATAACCCCATAATTGTATTTACTGGCATGGTCATCCAACCTAATAAATAATAACCTTAAAACAACATACACCATATTCATGGTGAAATGTTAAGCGATGGCTACAAAGTCGCGCATGTTAACCTAATCAATCTCTCATTAAAACTGTTTTAGATCATCATAAGGGCGATATTTCTGACTTGCCGACTTTTCAAATTGGCAATATCCTGTCCCTATCTTCACAGAAAGGTATAACTATGGAAACCGAGATAGAACTGAAGTTTTTTGTTTCTCCTGAATTTTCAGAGACTTTACGCAATAAAATTGCTGAAACTAAAGTACTTCAGCACAGTTGTCGTGAGCTAGGTAACATCTACTTTGACACCGCTGACAACTGGCTACGTAAGCACGATACAGGCTTACGCATTCGACGCTTTGATGACGTATTTGTACAAACCGTAAAGACTGCTGGTCGTGTGGTTGCTGGCCTGCACCAAAGGCCTGAATACAATGCAGAGCACGACAGCAACGAACCTAAGCTAGCCTTGCACCCAGAGGATATCTGGCCAGCAGGTAAAGACATCGAAACGCTGCAAGCTGAGCTGACTCCTCTGTTCTCTACTAACTTCACGCGTGAGCAGTGGTTGATTGGTATGCCTGATGGTAGCCAAGTCGAGGTCGCATTCGATCAAGGCTTTGTTGAATCAGGCGACCTGCAAGAACCGATTTGCGAAGTTGAATTGGAACTTAAATCCGGTCAGACGGATGCGCTATTTACATTGTCTCGCCAATTCTGCGAACAAGGTGGCATGCGTTTGGGTAACCTAAGCAAAGCAGCTAAGGGTTACCGCCTTGCTCAAGGTTATCAAGGAGATGAAGCCACTCCTTTGACCTTAGTTGATACTGACAAAAGTGATACCGTTGAATCGTGTTTCATTCAATCTTTAGAGCATGCTCTCGCTCATTGGCACTATCACGAGCAGATTTTCACTGAGCGCCAATCGATTGAAGCGCTACATGAGATCAGCCACTCGCTGAGTTTTATTCGTCAAACCTTCACTATCTATGGTGGCATTGTCCCAAGACGCGCGAGTGCTATTTTACGTCAAGAGTTGAAGTGGCTTGAGCAAGAGCTCGACTGGCTGAAAAGCTATGATCACTTCGAAGACTTGCTGGAAGATAAAGGCCATGTACTACGTAAACTCGATGCGCGTAAGTTCTTAGTCGCTGAGCTTAAAGAGATGCAAGAGCAACTGCCAGATCGTGAAGATCTGCTTACCTTGCTGAGCTCTGCTCGTTACACCGGTTTATTGTTAGATTTGAGCCGTTGGATCTTGTCTCGTGGCTGGCAGCCTTTCTTAGATGAGAAAGCGCGTGAGCAAATGGGTCGTGGTATTGAATGGTTTTCCGTGCAGCAACTCGATCGCACATGGGCAGACTTGATGGAAGCTTTCCCACCAGAGCGAGTGATGACTAGCCAAGCGTATATTGAGCAGCAATACCGTTTGATGCGAAACCTATATTCTGGTGTTGGTTTCGCGAGTTTGTATGATGACGCTGAGCGAAACAGTTTCCGTTTACCTTGGGCCGATATGGTGCAAGGCATTGATGACTTGCTGGCACTTAAAACATTAGAGCCTTTGACTGAGAAGTTGGAAGGCGATGAGAAGGTTCAGCTAGAGCGTTGGCTGGCTCGTCAAGAAGTGTCCATTCTGCATGCGATGGAACAGACACGCCAAATCAGTGTTGAGGTTGAGCCATACTGGCAAGACTAGATTCAATATCTATATCAATATAAGTATGAATTTGAAAATAGGGCTCCGGCCCTATTTTTTTGTTTGTTGCTCAAGCTTTTCGAGTCGTTCTAAGATCTTCTGTTGTTGCTCGATGATCTTCTCAAGGTGCTTCTCTTTGTTTTCCGCTCGTTGATTCTCATGATGAGTTGGAGAGGTGATCAAAGAAGTAATCAAGCCTGAAATCATACCAAATACACCCACTCCGCAAATGATCACCAGAGAGGCGACTAATTTTCCGGAACTCGTGACTGGATAATGATCGCCATATCCCACCGTACTGATGGTCACAAATGCCCACCATAAAGCATCTTGCCCAGTGGTGATGTTAGCAGTGGGATCTTTGTGTTCTAACAGCAGTATTGTTCCCGCTCCTATGGTCAGGAGAATGACCAGCAACAATATAATTGAGGCGAGGGTGGTTTCTTTGCGATTGCGGAATAGCTCTCTGAAAACGCGTTTACCCGAGCGAAGCACAAGAATCACACGCAGGATCTGAAAAATGCGAGCGAAACGAAGAGGCTCGATCATTGGGATGCTTGCTAAGAAATCGATCCAGTGTACTTTTAGAAATTCTTTTTTGTTTTGTGATCTGAATAGATCAATTGTGAGCTGAAAAAGAAAAACACTACAGATTATAAAATCGAGGCCGATAAGGACTTGTTTCGATTCTTTATCGATCGGTACGAACAATAAGCCTGAGATCACAAATAACGCTAAGAAAGAGAGAATCAGTGACAATAAGCTCATCGGCTTGGTGGCGTCTTTGGTATTATTCAACATTCATACGAGGCTCAAAATAAATCGCGAACTTTGACTGACATAGCCACCTCGCGGATATAGAAGCCATCAATATATAAGAATTAATGGAGAACTGACAATGACTAAACTGTCATTCAAGCCGTGGGAAAGGGTAATCTCTGACGTTCGTCTCGTTCCAAAAATGGTCATGTTGATGATATTCAGCACTATCTTGATCATTTCGAAGCAGCTATGGGACGCAAGTACGTTTTACGATTCATTGCTTGCTGTAACGAACAATGCGCAAGTCGCACAACAGCATTACGAGACTTACCTAGTTCAAGTGGCTTGGCAAACAGCCTTGATGATCATTGTGTTTGTGGTTCTTCTGTTAGCAGCGGCGCGCGTTATGCTGCGCCAGACTCAATACCTTAATGACGCCATTAAAACCATGGCAGATAAGAACTTATCAGTGCCGATTCAAATGGACTGTAAAGATGAATACGGCGATGTGGCACGCGAACTTGAAAAAACTCGCGTTCAACTGAACGACATGATCAAAACTCAGGTGGCCTCTTCTGATGAGCTGTTTGCTCTGACGGAAGTGATGACCATCAGCATGTCTGAAACCAAAGAGTCAGCGCAAGAAGAGTTCAACGAGATCGATCAGCTGGCAACAGCAATGAGTGAGATGACGTCGACGGTGCAAACTGTCGCTGAGCATGCGCAAAGCGCTTCGTCATTGACTGAACAGGCATCAGGCCAAGCTCTTACTGGTCAGAAGTTCGTTCAAGGGTCAGTGTCTAAGATGAGTGAGCTATCTTCAGATATCGCAGCATCTGCAGCCGCGGTAAACCAAGTAGAAGAACGCGTTGACTCAATTGGCAGTGTGGTTGGTACTATCCAAGGCATTTCAGAACAGACAAACCTATTAGCATTGAACGCTGCGATTGAAGCGGCACGTGCCGGTGAAGCGGGGCGTGGTTTTGCGGTTGTTGCCGACGAGGTTCGTAACCTTGCGCAGCGTACTCAGCAAGCGACGGTAGAGATTCAAGACATGATCAGTCATCTACAAAGCAGCGCTAACTCTGCGGTAGAGCTGATGGAGAAGAGTGTTGTAGAAGCGGCTGAAGGCGTTGATCTGGTAACCAATGCTGGTTCTGAGCTTGACGGCATCGTAAGCCAAGTCAATCAAATCAATGATATGAACTTCCAGATCGCGACAGCTGCAGGCCAACAGAGCAGTGTTGCTGAAGAGATGAGCGTCAACCTGACCAATGTACGCGAGCTTGTTGAAGCTTCAGTGGTTGTTGTTAGTGAGCTGCTAGAGACCTCTCAGCTTATGGAAAGCAACGCGCAAGAACTCGACGGTAAGATTAAGCAATTTAAGGTTTAGTCCTCAGCACCTAGTCTTCATCCGTCAAAGGCTTATTCCTAGAGACTGTTTCTCAGTTGTAAGCTCAACCAGATAAGTTAATCGATAAAACGCCCACATTGCTAATGTGGGCGTTTTTTATTGGCGTAACTTTGGTATAACTTATCTTTAGTTATGAAAACTCGTTATTGAAGAACTGAATCGATAAACCGATTGTTCGGCGCGCAGCTTATACAAGGAAGAAACATGCCATTGCCTTCTCAACTCATCACTCACTCCCAGTCTGCTTTTGAGCAATTATTAGAGCATCAAAGTGAAGCTATCAATACTTGGTCTGAGCCACTGACTGAAGATCTTAAACGTGTACTCGGTTTAAGCTGTTTTATTGGTGATTGCCTGCAGCGTGATACGGTTTTATGTGGTGACTTACCTGATATGTTGGCATGCGAAGAACGCGCTGAAGAGTACCGAGAACGACTGGCTGAATTACTTTCTGGTTGCACCGATGAAATGAGCGGTCAGTGCGTGCTGCGTCAATTCCGCAATCGAGAAATGACCTACATTGCTTGGCGTGATTTCATGGGTTCGTGGGAACTAGAGCAGAGCCTAAATCATCTATCGATGTTGGCTGAGGCAATGATTTTCGAGACCTATCAATGGCAGTACGATATTTGTTGTAAAGAGTGGGGCACACCTTGTAATGAGCAAGGTGAAGCACAACCGATGCTGATCATTGGTATGGGCAAACTAGGGGGCGGAGAGCTTAACTTCTCTTCTGACATCGACCTGATCTTCACCTACCCAGAGAATGGCGAAACCCAAGGTGCAAGACGCAGCATTGCCAATGCGCAGTTCTTTACCCGTCTAGGGCAACGTATTATTAAGGCGCTTGATCAGCAAACCTTCGATGGATTCTGCTATCGAGTCGACATGCGTTTACGTCCATTCGGTGAGAGTGGTCCACTTGTGATGAGCTATGCGGCACTGGAAGATTACTACCAAGAGCAAGGTCGCGATTGGGAACGCTACGCGATGGTGAAAGCGCGAGTGATGGGCAGCGAAATGTACCCTGAATACCAAGAGCTCCGCCAGATGCTGCGCCCATTTGTATTCCGTCGTTATATCGATTTCAGTGCGATTCAATCTTTGCGTCGTATGAAGTCGATGATAAGCAGCGAAGTACGTCGTCGTGGATTATCAAACAACATCAAGCTGGGGTCTGGTGGGATTCGCGAAGTGGAATTCATTGCACAAGTATTCCAATTGATTCGTGGTGGCCGTGAACCGAGCCTTCGTGGTCGAGGGTTACTGGAAACCTTAAGCGCGATTGAATCACTTCATCTGTTAGAGGCAGAAGAGGTAGGGCACTTACGTGAGGCTTATCTGTTTTTGCGTCGCCTTGAGAACCTGTTGCAAGCAATGGCCGACAAGCAAACTCAAACCTTACCTGACGGTGAATTCGAACAGTTGCAACTCGCTGTCGCAATGCAATTCACTGATTGGGATAGTTTGATTGAGGCAACTCGTGCTCATATGGCCAATGTACATACCGTGTTCGAAGATCTGATTGGGGTTGATGAAGATGACGCCAACCCGATCGCGAGTCACTTTAGTGAACTGTGGGATATGGCCCATAAGCCAGATGTGATTGAACATGTTCTGGAGCATGATATTGCGATTGCTAACCCACCGGAAGCCGCGAAAACGATTATTCAATTTAAAGCCGATTTGGCTAAGAAGACCCTTGGCCCACGCGGTCGTGAAGTCCTCAATCGATTGATGCCGAAAGTGTTTCAAGCACTGTACACTGCTAAGGATGCCGAGTTTGGTTTGTCTCGAGTACTGCATCTACTGCATAAAATCGTTACCCGTACCACTTACCTTGAACTACTAGATGAGCACCCTGCCGCGTTGACTCAGCTTGTACGCCTATGTACCGCTAGCCCGATGATCTCCGAGCAATTGGGTCGTTACCCAATTCTGTTAGATGAACTTATCGACCCTCAGCAACTCTACAACCCAGTGCCTTTGGAGTCGTATAAAACAGAGCTGCGTGATTACCTAGCCCGTATCCCTGAAGATGATATGGAGCAACAGATGGAAGGCCTGCGCCAGTTTAAGCAGACCTGTATCCTGAGAATTGCAGCCGCGGATATAGCGGGTGCTCTACCTGTCATGAAGGTCAGTGATCACTTGACCTACTTAGCCGAAGCGATTGTTGAGGCGGGGGTCAATCAAGCTTGGTTACAAGTATCGGCCAAGTTTGGTGAGCCGACTCATGTTAAAGATCGCGAAGGTCGCGGTTTTGCGGTTGTTGGTTACGGTAAGGTCGGTGGTTGGGAGCTTGGCTACAACTCAGACTTAGACATTGTGTTTATGCAGGACTGCCCGGTACACATCTATACTGATGGTAAGAAAGAGATCGATGGACGCCAATTTTATCTGAGGTTGGCACAGCGTATTATTCATATTTTCTCGACCAGAACCGCTTCTGGCATTCTGTACGAAGTCGACACTCGTCTACGCCCTTCTGGTGCATCTGGTTTGTTGGTTAGTCCAACTGATGCCTTTGATGAGTATCAGCACAATGATGCGTGGACGTGGGAGCATCAAGCTTTGACTCGCGCTCGCATGATTTATGGCGATGACTTATTGGCTGCGGCATTTAACAAAACGCGTCATGAGGTTCTGTGCTTGGCGCGTGATGAGGCGACACTCAAAAAGTCAGTTGTAGATATGCGTGAAAAGATGCGCGGCCATTTAGGCGGCAAAAAAACCGATCGATTCATGCTCAAACAAGATGCGGGTGGTATTACCGATATCGAATTTTTGGCGCAATATTTAGTCCTTCGGTACAGCAATGAGAAGCCAAAGCTTACTCGTTGGTGTGATAATGTACGAATCTTTGAAAGCCTGCTGTCACAAGGGATTATGGACGAGCAACAAGGCATGGCATTAACCCATGCTTATACAACGTTAAGAGATGAAATCCACCACCGCAATCTACTCAATCTTGATGCGGATGTGGCAATTAATAAGTTTGAAATGGAAAGAGAACACGTGGTACGAGCATGGAAGCAGTGGATGGAAGCGTAGCTTGTCTTTTGCTTAGCTATCACAGTGCCTATCGAGGTAGGCTTTACTCATTTTTCTAAGGTTTAGCCACTGTAATCAGTGTGCTAGACTCTAGCCAGATTCGATTTTTGGAGCTCAACAATGAAACCAATTCTACCTGACTACAGCCAATCAGGTGTTCTTATTGTCGGTGACGTCATGCTTGATCGTTACTGGTATGGTCCAACTGGCCGTATTTCACCAGAAGCACCTGTACCCGTTGTAAAAGTAGAAAATAACGAAGAGCGTCCAGGTGGTGCTGCCAACGTTGCAATGAACATTGCCTCTCTTGGTGGTCATGCTCATGTTGTTGGTTTAACTGGTAAAGATGAACCCGCCGAGGTGTTAAAAAACACTTTGGGCGCACTAAAGGTTAAGTGTGATTTCGTTGAGTTAGAAGACTATCCAACCATCACAAAACTACGAGTGATGAGCCGTGGTCAGCAGTTGATTCGTCTTGATTTTGAAGACAAATTTGAAAACACTAATCCAGAGCTTATTCTGTCTCGCATGGAGCAAGCACTGCCAAATGTCCGTTCGGTTATCTTGTCAGATTATGCGAAGGGTGCATTAGAGCATGTACAGAGCTTCATTCAAAAAGCACGCGCAGCGAATGTTCCAGTATTCATCGATCCAAAAGGCGCGGATTTAGAGCGCTACCGTGGTGCGACTTTGCTTACGCCAAATATGGCGGAGTTCGAGCTAGTTGCAGGTAAAGTTAAATCAGAAGAAGACCTTATCGAGAAGGGCATTGCCTTGATCGAAAAATACGACTTTGAAGCATTGCTGGTGACTCGCAGTGAACATGGTATGACGCTGCTTCGTAAAGGTCAGGCTCCATTCCATTTGCCGACTCAAGCGAAAGAAGTGTATGACGTGACGGGTGCGGGCGATACGGTTATCTCGGTACTGGCGGCTTCCGTTGCTGCTGGCAAGCCACTGGACGAGGCGTGTGCACTGGCGAACGCTGCTGCAGGTGTGGTAGTGGGTAAGCTTGGTACATCTACTCTATCTACGATTGAGTTAGCGGAAGCGATTCACGGTAGCCAAGACACAGACTACGGCGTTATCTCTGAAGCGGCACTGGTTGAAGCGGTGAAACGTGCTCGTGCGAAAGGCGAGAAAGTGGTGATGACCAATGGCTGCTTTGATATTCTGCATGCTGGTCATGTTTCTTACATGAATCACGCGGCTGAGCTGGGTGACCGTTTGATCGTTGCGGTGAATACGGACGAATCAGTGAAACGCTTGAAAGGCCCAGGTCGCCCTGTGAACCCAACTGATCGTCGTATGGCGGTATTGGCTGGCTTAGGTGCAGTTGATTGGGTTGTACCATTCTCTGAAGATACCCCTCAACGTTTAATCTCTGAGGTACTGCCAAGCATTCTTGTGAAAGGTGGTGATTACAAACCTGAAGAGATCGCTGGTGGTGCGGAAGTGATTGCAGCTGGTGGTGAAGTGAAAGTACTTAACTTTGAAGATGGTTGCTCTACCACTGAAATCATTAAAGCGATTAAAGGTGGTCGAGGCTAACTGTTAGCCTTCTCGTTTTCTAGTCTCAAGGCTTAACTTTGAGTTAGGTTGAGAATTAGCTTTCAATAGATAATAAAAATGCCGCTCAATGAGCGGCATTTTTGTAACGGTAACTTGAGTAATTAAGAGTTACTTACTTGCTACTTTTAGACCTGCGTTTACATCAACAATGTCTTGTTCGCTTAGCGTACCAACCGCTTGACGAAGCTGAAGTACACTTAGGATGTAGTTGTAACGAGCATCTGAAAGATTTTTGTTCGCATCGTATAGACGACGAGTCGAATCTAGTACGTCAACGATAGTACGAGTACCTACATCAAAACCAGCTTCTGTTGCTTCTAAAGCAGACTGAGCAGACACTACAGACTGTTCGTAAGCGCGTAGAGCACCGATCGAAGCACTGATGTTGTTGTTGAATGCACGTACGTCTTTTACAACGCTACGGTAAGTCGCTTCTAGGTCTTCACTTGCTGCAACGTAGTTGTATTCAGCCTGTTTAGTCAAAGAAGTTGTGCTACCACCCGTGTATAAAGGTACAACTAAGTTCAAACCGATGTTTAGGTTGTCAGAGTCGTAGTCATTTAAGCTGTTAGAGCTGTCAGTCTGTTCTGCAAGACCGTAGCTACCATCTAACGTTAAGCTTGGTAGGTGACCAGAGCTTGCTAGAGAGATATTATCTTTCGCTACATCTTGAGAGATACGTGCAGCCAATAAGCTAAGGTTCTTTTGTTCTGCTTGTTCAACAAGTGCAACTGCAGACTCAGAAGATTTGCTTGCTGAGAAACGATCAGTATCTAGGATGCTTAGGTTAGAGTGTTCCTGACCTGTAATCTCACGAAGACCTTCGTAGCTATTCGTTAGGTCGTTCTCTGCAAGAACTTCATCAGCCAAAACGCCATCGTACTGAGCTTGCGCATCGTGCACATCGGTGATTGCTGAAAGACCTACTTCAAAACGCTGTTTAGTTTGCTCTAGTTGACGAGCAACCGCTGCTTTCTCTGCACGAACAAACTCTAGGTTATCTTGAGCTCGAAGCACTTCGAAGTATGCTGTCGCAACACGAAGGATCAAGGCTTGTTGTTCTGCCGCGTAAGCTGAATCAGATTGACGAGCAGTTTTCTCTGCCGTGTCTAGAGTGATCCAAGAAGAACGCTGGTAAAGCTCCTGACTGAAACCAATGCCAACACCCCATTGGTTGTTATCATTGCTCATATCGCTTCGGTCACCACGATTAATATCGTAGTTAGCTGTTAGATTAATTTGCGGTAACAAAGAGCTACGGCTTGACGTTACTGCTTCAAAAGCGGCATCGCGCTGCGCTGCTGAACGAAGAAGTTGTGGATCGTTCTGTTTTGCTTGGTCGTAAACTTCAGCTAGCGTATCAGCAAAAGCTGACGAACTCAGGCTGCCAATTGCTGCACTGATAAATAGTGGAAGCAGTTTTTTCATTTTCCTATTCCTGCCTTTTATGGAATTTTCTTTAGAAGAGTTTAACCCAGTTTGGTGGTAATTTACTCGAAACTTTGCACTTTTTTACAGTTAACTGTCCACTTGTGCAATATTTATTTTTTAAAACTTAACTTTAATTATAAATTTTATATAAAAAGTTGAACCTTATCCTTGGTAGTTAACTCGGACAATGAGTAAACTATAAAGATCACTTAGTGAGGTACCAAATGCAACAGTATGACAATCAACGACATGAGTTTACTCCGCAAGATGTGGAAATAGTCTCAAAAGAGACGCTGTTTCGTGGTTTTTTCAAAATGGTTAAGTACACATTTAAACATAGACTGTTTGAGGGCGGCTGGAGCCAACCAATAGAGCGTGAGATGTTTGAGCGTGGACACGCTGCCGCTTTGCTACCTTATGACCCTGTGCGAGATGAAGTGGTGATCGTTGAACAGATCCGTGTCGGTGCCCTAGAGCATGAGAACCCATGGCAATACGAAATTGTTGCTGGGATCATTGATACCGATGAATCACCACAAGATGTCGCTCGTCGTGAGGCGATGGAAGAAGCCGGAGTCGAAGTCGGGTCTGTGTTGCCTATTACTTCGTATTACCCTTCATCTGGTGGTTGCTCTGAAAAGCTCGACGTCTTTGTTGGCTGTGTTGATGCAACGACAGCCAAAGGGGTACACGGATTGGACTACGAAGGTGAAGACATTCGTGTACAAGTGATGAGTCGCGAAGCAGCTTATCAGTTGGTAAAAGATGGTGTATTTGAAAATGGAGCCACGATCATTGCGCTACAGTGGCTACAATTGAACTACCAAGAATTACAGTCAGAGTGGATAGATTAACGTCATGCCAAATATCGCGGTCAAAAAACCGTATCATGTTGATCTTGCTGAATTGATGCGAGTTTACGAGACTAACTATGCCAAACTGAACGCTTTGTTACCTGTTGGGCATGAGGTTGGTGACGTTCGCTGTTACCAAGCCGTTAATATGGTGTATCAATTGACAGTGAATGAGGTCACAAAATACACCACATTAATAGATATATGTCAGAGTGACGCGATGCCAGTGTTTCCTTTGCCAAAAATGTCTGTCAGGCTATATCACGACGCTCGAGTTGCAGAAGTGTGCGCTAGCGGGGATTTTTCGCGAGTCAAAGCGAAATATGACTATCCCAACACTAAGCTTCTGCAAAAGGACGAGAAATTTCAATTGAATAAATTTCTTGGGGAATGGTTAACGTTTTGTTTAAAAACTGGTATCAGCCGAACCCCAATTGCCTTTTAATTGAGCCGATTTATCAACACTTTTAAAGTCTAAACAGTAACGTATCTGGATTTGTTATTTTGGAATTATCACACACTTCAAAATTTGATGAGAGCACTATTAAGCTGGTGCAGCTAACGGACACGCATTTATTTGCGCCGAGCAATGGCAGCTTATTAAGCATCAACACTCAAGATAGCTTTCGTGCTGTAGTCGATGGCATTGTTAGTCAGGGTTTTGACTATCAAGCGATTTTAGCAACCGGTGATATCTCTCAAGATCACAGTGCTGAGTCGTACCAGAAATTTGAGTCAGGGATTCAACCTTTGGAAAAGCCATGCTATTGGCTGCCAGGGAACCATGACTTTAAGCCTAATATGGGCAGTGTTTTACCATCACCACAAATACAGTGTGTTGAGCATGTCTTGCTAGGCGATAACTGGCAGATGGTGATGCTAGACTCGCAGGTGGTTGGTGTGCCTCATGGTCGCCTCAGCGATCAACAGCTTGACCTGTTAGAACAGAAGCTGACGGAGTTCCCTGAACGTAATACCTTGGTTCTATTGCACCACCATCCATTGTTGGTTGGCAGCGCATGGTTGGATCAACATAACCTAAAAGACGCCGATCAATTTTGGGATGTGGTTCAACAGCACACCAATGTTAAAGCGGTACTTTGTGGTCATGTTCATCAAGACATGAACCGAGATCATCATGGTGTACAAGTCATGGCAACCCCATCGACTTGTGTGCAATTCAAACCTAACTCAGATGACTTCGCGGTCGATACTTTGTCTCCGGGTTGGAGAGAGATTGAATTACATCAAGACGGAACAGTGAGCACGCAAGTTCGTCGTCTGCCTCATGGGCAGTTCTTGCCTGATTTTAAGGCTGCTGGTTACTAATGAAGGTGGTTATTGATGACAGGCTCTAATCAGCAAACCGCTAAGCCATCACTGCTTCTCTATATTCATGGGTTTAACAGCTCATCACGTTCTCATAAAGCGAATGTGATGGCAGATTACTGTGCGGAGCATCGCGCTGATATTAAAGTTGTAACTCCTCAACTGCCGAGTTTCCCTCAGCAAGCGGCACTTCATTTGCAGCAGCTGGTGAAGCAATACAAAGAGCAATATCAAATAGCGTTGGTCGGTAGCTCGCTGGGTGGCTATCTTTCAACATGGCTGAATAGTCACTATGGTTTTAAGGCGGTGGTTGTAAACCCAGCAGTGAAGCCGTATGAACTTCTTGCTGACTATTTAGGTGAACAAGTAAACCCATACACAGATGAACGATATGTACTGGAAACAAAGCATATTGATGAACTGAAGGCGTTAGAGGTTTCGGCTATCGCTAAGCCGAGCGACTTCTGGTTACTTCAGCAAACGGAAGACGAAGTTCTGGATTACCGACAAGCGGTAGAGAAGTACCAAGGTGCAACACAGACAGTAGAAGAGGGCGGGGATCATAGCTTTGTTGATTTTGAACGCTACCCACAACAAATCATCACCTTTCTAAATCTTTAATCTGTTCCACCAACCAAGTGATTTTCTCTTGTTTGCCTGTTATTTCATCTATCAATGGTGAAATATCATAGTTTGATGTCTTAGTTTTTGAACTAGCTTGACATCATTACTCAGCTTCCAGACTATATTCCCCAATACTTCGCTCGTTCGCTCTACTATGACGGTTCATAGTAATGATTCTGCTTTAGTGAAACTGGAGCTAGCGAACTGACGCAAACTTTTTGAGTAAACTCCGTATTATGACTGAACAATATAATGCAAAAGACCTCGAGGTACTTGAAGGTCTCGATCCTGTGCGACACCGCCCGGGAATGTATACCGAGACAGAAAGACCTAACCACCTTGCCCAAGAAGTCATTGATAACTCGGTCGATGAAGCACTAGCGGGACACGCTAAGAAGATCAAAGTGGTACTTCATGCAGACCAATCGTTAGAAGTTACCGATGACGGCCGTGGTATGCCTGTCGATATTCACCCTGAAAAAGGGATCTCAGGTGTTGAGCTGATTTTAACTAAGCTCCACTCTGGCGGTAAATTCTCAAACAACAACTACAAGTTCTCTGGTGGTCTGCACGGTGTAGGTATCTCGGTTGTAAACGCGCTGTCAAAACGTGTTGAAGTGACCGTACGCCGAGAAGGTCAGGTTCACGAGATCGCACTTGAAGGCGGTCATGCAGTAACAGAGCTTACTGTAACGGGCACTTGTGGTCATCGTAACAGCGGTACATCAGTACATTTCTGGCCTGATCCTAAGTACTTCGATAGCCCTAAATTTTCGACACTTCGTCTGATTAACAACCTACGTGCAAAAGCAGTGCTTTGCCCAGGTTTAGAAATTACCTTTATCGACAAAGTCGGTGGTGAAGAGCATAAATGGTTCTATGAAGATGGCCTAAAAGACTATCTTGCCGAAGGCGTGAAAGGTTACACCTTGCTGCCTGAAGAACCGTATGTTGGCGAATTCGTTGCTGAAACAGAAATGGCAAACTGGGCGATCATCTGGCAGCCAGAAGGCGGCGACATGATCACCGAAAGTTACGTGAACTTAGTACCGACTAAACAAGGTGGTACACACGTAAACGGTCTTCGCCAAGGTCTTCTTGATGCAATGCGTGAGTTCTGTGAATTCCGTAATTTGCTGCCGCGTGGCGTTAAGTTAACGGGCGACGATATCTTCGATCGCTGTTCGTACGTACTCTCGGTGAAGATGCAAGATCCGCAGTTTGCTGGTCAAACAAAAGAGCGCTTGTCTTCCCGTCAAACTGCTGCGTTTGTGTCTGGTGTGGTAAAAGATGCGTTTAGCCTGTGGTTGAACGAAAAGCCACAACTGGCAGAACAGCTAGCAGAAGCTTGTATTGCGAATGCCCATCGCCGTATGCGCGCAAGCAAAAAGGTAGTGCGTAAGAAAATCGCTTCAGGCCCAGCACTGCCGGGTAAGCTAACTGACTGTTCAGTTCAAGATTTAAGCCGTACCGAAATCTTCTTCGTGGAAGGGGACTCGGCGGGTGGTTCTGCTAAACAAGCTCGTGACCGTGAGTTCCAAGCGGTGATGCCACTTCGCGGTAAGATCCTAAATACATGGGAAGTGTCAGCAGACCAAGTATTGGCCTCGCAAGAAGTGCACGACATTTCGGTGGCTCTGGGTATCGACCCGGACAACGATGATTTATCAGGCCTGCGTTACGGTAAGATCTGTATCCTTGCCGATGCGGACTCGGATGGTCTTCATATCGCGACACTGCTTTGTGCATTGTTTACCCGCCATTTCCATGCATTGGTTGAAGCGGGTCATATCTATGTGGCAATGCCTCCTCTGTATCGTATCGATTGCGGTAAAGAAGTGTTCTACGCACTTGATGACGCAGAGAAAGACGGTGTGCTTGAGCGATTATCGCAGAAGAAAGCCAAGATCAACGTGCAACGATTCAAAGGTCTGGGTGAAATGAACCCACTTCAGTTGCGTGAAACCACCATGGATCCAAACACTCGTCGCCTTGTTCAGTTAACGATTGATGACAGCGAAGCGACCAACGAGATGATGGACATGCTGCTTGGTAAGAAACGTGCAGATGATCGCCGTACATGGCTACAGACTAACGGTGATATGGCCGAGGTATAATGGATGTCTAACGAAATTACATATGATGGCGTTGAACAGCTGCCAATGCGCAAGTTCACCGAAGATGCCTACTTAAATTACTCAATGTACGTGATTATGGATCGTGCATTGCCGTATATCGGTGATGGCTTGAAGCCAGTACAGCGTCGTATTATCTACGCGATGTCTGAGCTAGGCTTGTCGGCTGCATCGAAATACAAAAAATCAGCACGTACCGTTGGTGACGTATTAGGTAAGTATCACCCACACGGTGACTCTGCTTGTTACGAAGCGATGGTATTGATGGCGCAGCCTTTCTCTTACCGCTACCCATTGGTCGATGGTCAAGGTAACTGGGGTGCTCCGGATGACCCGAAATCGTTCGCTGCGATGCGTTATACCGAAGCGAAATTATCTAAGTTTGCTGAGGTTCTTCTAGGTGAACTAGGTCAAGGTACTGTTGATTGGCAACCAAACTTTGATGGCACCATGAAAGAGCCTCAAATGTTGCCTGCCCGTCTGCCTCATATCCTGCTTAACGGTATCACTGGTATCGCGGTAGGTATGGCGACCGATATTCCACCACACAACGTGCGTGAAGTCGCTAATGCAGCCATTCACCTAATTGATACGCCTAAGTCTGAGCTTTCAGATGTGATGGGTTTCATTCAAGGTCCAGATTACCCGACAGAAGCTGAGATTATCTCTCCGAAATCGGACATCGAAAAGATCTACCGTACTGGACGTGGCAGCATCAAGATGCGCGCGGTTTGGCACAAGGAAGGCTCTGATATTGTTATCACGGCTTTACCTCATCAAGTGTCAGGTGCGAAGTTACTAGAACAAATCGCCAACCAGATGCGCGCTAAGAAGCTGCCAATGGTTGACGACTTGCGTGATGAATCGGATCACGAGAACCCAACGCGTATTGTTGTCGTTCCTCGTTCAAATCGTATCGACTGTGACCAATTGATGAGTCACTTGTTCGCGTCTACAGATCTAGAGAAAAACTTCCGCGTTAACTTGAACATGATTGGTTTAGATAACCGTCCTCAAGTGAAAGGCTTAGTTCAAATCCTGAAAGAGTGGATTGAGTTCCGTCGCACAACGGTTCGCCGTCGTTTGCAGTACCGTTTAGATAAAGTACTAGCACGTTTGCACATCTTAGAAGGTTTGCTTGCCGCTTATCTTAATATCGATGAAGTGATTGAGATCATTCGTACAGAAGACGAACCATGTCCTGTGCTAATGAGCCGTTTCAACATTTCTGAAATTCAAGCCAATGCGATTCTTGATATTAAACTTCGTAACTTAGCTAAGTTAGAAGAGTTTAAGATTCGAGCTGAGCAAGAAGAGCTTGAAGCTGAACGTGAAAAGCTTGAAAAGCTACTCGGTTCAGAGCGTCGCTTGAATACGCTGATCAAGAAAGAAATCCAAGCAGATGCGGATAAATATGGCGATGATCGTCGTTCGCCTCTGATTGAGCGTGCTGAAGCGAAAGCGCTAACAGAGCGCGACTTAGTACCAAGCGAACCAATCACGGTTGTGTTGTCTGAGAAAGGTTGGATTCGTCATGCTAAAGGGCATGAGGTTGATGCTGAAGGCTTGAACTACAAATCTGGTGATAAATTCTTGGCGAGCGCTAAGGGTAAGAGTAACCAACAAGCGGTATTCCTGGGCAGTGATGGTCGAAGTTACTCCCTTGAGTCTCATTCATTACCGTCGGCTCGAAGCCAAGGTGAGCCTATTACAGGCCGCCTGAACGTCAGCCCTGGCACTTCGATTCGCCAAGTGGTGATGGGAGAGAATGAGCAGCTATGGTTAGTGGGTTCTGATGCTGGGTACGGTTTTGTTTGTAAAGGCAGTGATTTATTGTCTAAGAACAAGAGTGGTAAAGCGTTAGTTAACTTGCCACAAGCTTCTGAAGTGATGTTGCCAAGCCCGATTGCTGACTTGGACAGTAACCAGATTCTGGCGATTACTAATCAAGGCCGCATGTTGTTGTTCCCGATTAAAGACCTACCTCAGTTGAGTAAAGGTAAGGGTAACAAGATCATCAACATTCCTTCTGCGAAAGCAAAAGAGCGTGAAGAGTTTGTCTCGCATCTTATGGCTATCCCAGAGAATGCGACGCTGACTATCTACGCCGGTAAACGTAAGCTTGGTTTGAAACCTGCGGATCTTGAAAACTTCCGTGGTGAACGTGGTCGTCGTGGTGGTCTACTGCCTAGAGGACTACAGCGAGTGACTCGCATCGATATCGAAGAGCAAAGTGAATCGTAGAGATACTTGAAACAATCTTTAGATAAAAGAAAACCCAGCCTATGAGCTGGGTTTTTTGTACTTGTGTATTAGCAGCTTGAATCACTGCTTACAGAGTTTGCTCTACAGGCGAGTATCTTCGGCGATGGTCACCTTTAAGGTTTTGCTTTCACCTTGGCGCAATATACCCACATCGATAACTGTACCCGGTCGCAGGTCGGTAACGATATCCATTACACTCTGGCGACCATTTACTTGGTTATCGTTGATACTGACAATAATGTCTTGAGCTTCAAAACCCGCATCGGCAGCCGGACCATTAGGGTCTATCCCCAACACAACGATCCCGCCGATATTCTTAGTACCCAACATGCGTGAGGTGACTGAGTTGATGTCTTGTCCATCGATACCAATATAGCCACGAATCACACGACCATCGGCGATGATTTTTTCCATGATTTTATTAGCAAGCGGATAGGGGATAGCAAATGAGATCCCATAGGTTTCCATGTCGGTAGCTTGTTGGAAAGAAGCGGTATTGATACCGACTAGCTCACCTTGTGAGTTCACCAGCGCGCCACCTGAGTTACCTTCATTGATTGCCGCATCGGTCTGGATAAAGGCTTGATGGCCATCAGCACTGATCGAAGAGCGGCCGGTTGCAGAGATGATACCGAAGGTTGTTGTTTGACCTAGGTTGTATGGGTTACCGATAGCCAGTACTACATCACCGACGTTGGCTTTGTAATTAGGATTGAGTGGGATCACTGGTAGGTTGTCACCGCTGACTCTAAGTATCGCGATATCGGTGCGCTTGTCTGAGCCAACCAATTGTGCAGCGGCAACTCGGCCATCTTGAAGTGCCACAACTATTTGGTCTGCTTGAGCCACTACATGGAAGTTGGTAATGATGTAGCCTTTTTCGCTAACAATCACCCCAGAGCCCAAACCTTGAGTGAGCAGTTTGTTGCGATCGCTTTCAGCGTATTTACGGCTATAAATGTTAACCACTGCAGGTGCCGCACGGCGAACTGCTTGATTAAATGAAATCTGAAGAGAGCCAATATTATCGACTTTAGGGCTAGTGACGTCAGCAACAATCGCTGGTCTTAAGCTCGGGAATGCGAGAAGAATAAGCGCCGCTGAAACGAGTCCAAGGGAAATAGAACGAAATAGAAAGGACAGCATGTTTCCCTCTTCAACAAGTAAGGTGTGAAGCCTCCATCAATGGATGACTGACTTGATTACAAGTGAAGCATAGCATTTTGATTGATCTAAAGAAAAGGGAGACTGAGTAAGTTTAAAGCAAACTTACTGAGCCTCCCTGTAATTGCGCTGACGTAAGACTATCGAATTACAAGATAGATAGTTCGGTCGCCTCGCTGGATATTAAGCGCCAGTACACCAGGTTGTTTTTCAAGAATCTCTCTAAACTCAGCAAGGTTCTTAACCGTTTGACGGTTTACTCCGATGATGATGTCATCTTTCAGAAGTTGATAGGCTTCGGCTGGTGAGCCTTGAGCAACATTCGATACCTTGACGCCCGTTGCCGAGTCACTCTCTGTTGTGTTGGTTAACTCAGCACCGGCCAGTCCTTCATGGAGCTTCTCAGCCTGTGTTTTATTATTGGTGGATTCACCAAGCGTCACATCAAAGGTTTTGCTCTTACCGTCACGAACCACACCTAGCTCAATCTGCTTACCAGCGCCGAGTGTTGCGACCTTAGCTCTTAACTCGCTGAAGGTATCAATGCGTTTGCCATTAATAGAGACAATGATATCGCCCGCTTTCAGTCCTGCTTTATCTGCTGCGCTGTCAGGGACGATTTGGCTAACAAAGGCGCCCTTACTTGATTCATAACCGAGTGCTTCTGCCAATTCGGAGGTCACTTCTCCGCCTTGAACGCCAAGCATGCCGCGTTTTACTTCACCGAAATCGAGAATTTGTTCTGTCAGGTTTGTCATCATATTAGAAGGGATTGCAAAGCCGATACCGACATTACCTCCGTTAGGGCCAAGAATGGCGGTGTTGATACCAATTAGCTCACCGTTGAGGTTCACTAGCGCGCCACCAGAGTTGCCGCTGTTGATTGCTGCATCGGTTTGAATGAAGTTTTCAAAGTTTTCTAGATTCAGGCCGCTACGACCGAGCGCAGAAACAATACCGGATGTTACGGTTTGCCCAAGTCCGAATGGGTTACCGATCGCGACACTAAAATCACCAACTCTTAGTTTGTCTGAGTCTGCGACTTTTATCTGGGTAAGGTTCTTGGCTTCTTCTAATTTTAGCAGTGCGATATCAGACATCTGGTCGCCGCCGATAAGCTCAGCATCGTACTCTCGACCATCATGCAGTTTTACTTTTATATCGTCCGCGCCATTAATGACATGGTAATTGGTCACGATATGACCTTTCTTGGCGTCAATGATGACTCCAGAGCCTAATCCGCGGAATGGACGCTCTCGTGTTTGTTCGGGACCAAAAAAGAATTGAAATTGTTCAGGGATTTGCTGACGTTGTACCTGTTTGCCTTCTACGGCAATACTAACCACAGCGGGGGTCACTTGTTCAAGCATAGGAGCAAGGCTCGGTAATTGTTCATTACCCACACTTAATGGCAGTGCGGCTGTTGCTTGAATGGGGGTGATGATTGAACTTAAGCTTAAAGTCAGTACTGATAAAGCAAGCAAAGGTTTTTTCATCATAAACTCCTCTCTAGTTAAGGTCTTAACCCTCTTATACGTTTAATAAGTATGAGAAGTTTCAAATGACCTGAGTGAAAGTTATGACTCAAAAACCTTTGTAAAGTTCACAGAAGTGTTAAATGTTTACGATGCTTTTGCTGTTACAACATCGGGAGCATCCATGATTTCTTTCTTCTGCTCTGTAAATAAACCGGTTGCGCCATTAGCGTAATCTTTCGGTTGTTCCTCAAGTGTCGCCTCTTTTGCTGAAGACTTCTCTTGTGGTTTGTCCGAATGGGCAGCGGCTGTTTTCACAAACGGGTTATCTTGCTCTGGCAGGTTAGGAATCAGCTCTGAGCTTGTTTTTTCCATGTGTTGGTACAGTTTTGTGTAGTCTTTACCTAAGGTGTCCAACATTTCTGCGGATTTCGCAAAGTGATCAGCCAGCTCTTGTCGCTGCTGCTCAAGGGCAAACTTTGCGCTATCTAATTCTTTCTGTACGTTCTTTTGTTTTTTGTATTCAGGTGTCATGAGACGAGAGATAGCGACCCCTAAAATAACTCCGACTAGTAAACCGGCAACGGCATACATCCAAGGCATAACAGCTCCTTATTATTGTTTTTTAACATGTTTGTTACTGCTTAGTTACACGTGATACGGCTCCATGGTACTATGAGAAAGCCGCAGTATAAAGAGAAATGCGTGTGCGCTAGTTAGCAGTTTGATGCTGCATTATTCACCACATCACGTTATTCCTCGTACTGTTTGGGCTCATTTTTAGTTGTTGTCTGATATTGCTTTCATTGTGGAAATGTCGTCATGAATCCCATTAAAAAATACGAACAAGATATAAAAGAACATGGATTTCAAAGAGATCCAGCACAAGAGCAAGCCGTTAAATCTTTAGATGAACTCTTTCATCAATTTCAAGATTACATGAATACGCCCATTCCTCAACTGACTCGCTTCCAGAAATTACTGGGCAAAAAGCCAGAACTGCCACAGCCACCGAAAGGTCTCTATTTTTGGGGGGGCGTAGGGCGAGGAAAAACGTACTTAATGGATACGTTCTACGATGCCTTACCGACCACTAAAAAAATGCGTGTTCACTTTCACCGCTTTATGTATCGAGTTCATGATGAGCTAAAGGCGCTAGGTAATGTGAGTGATCCATTGCCTTTAGTCGCAGACAAGTTGAAGGAAGAAGCGGACATTATCTGTTTCGACGAATTCTTTGTTTCAGACATCACCGATGCGATGATCCTAGGAACCTTGTTCCAAGAGTTATTTGCTCGAAACGTTATCTTGGTTGCGACCTCTAATATCCCACCTGCGGATCTGTATCGCAACGGGTTACAGCGAGCGCGTTTCTTACCGGCCATTAAGCTCATTCAAGACAACTGTTATATCCTTAATGTCGATAGTGGCATTGATTATCGTCTACGCACCTTAGAACAGGCTGAGATTTACCATTACCCGCTAGATAGCCAAGCGAATATCAATCTCGAAAAGTATTACGCTCAGCTGGTTGGCGAAGATAAAGAGAAGCTTAAGCAGATAGAGGTTAATCACCGTCAATTAGATGTAGTCGAAGCGAGTGATGGCGTACTGCATGGTACTTTTGCTCAGCTTTGTCAGTCGGCTCGTAGCCAGAACGACTATATTGAGTTGTCTCGGGTTTATCACACGGTTCTATTGGCGGATGTGTTGCAAATGGGCGCGACTTCAGATGACGCTGCGAGGCGCTTCATTGCATTAGTTGATGAGTTCTACGAGCGCAATGTGAAACTGATTATTTCAGCGGAAGTGGAGCTAGAAGAGCTATACACCCATGGTCAGCTAGAGTTTGAATTTAAACGTTGTCAGTCGCGTTTAATTGAAATGCAGAGTCATGAATATTTGGCAAAAGAACACTTAAGTTAGCTTTGATTATCTCGAATAAGAAATAGAATTAAAAAAATCGTGATTTTGTTCAAAAAGAGGTGATTTTTTCTTCGCTCTTCTCTATAATCCTGCGACCTACCGTTACTGCGGGCCTCTAGCGATGAGTAAAATCACGTTATGCCAAGAGTTTTCCAACACTCGAAGGGGTGATGAATGGTAACTCTTAGACAGTGGGAATACGCGAGTATTCCTTAAGTGTAAATTTTTTAAATAGGTAATTATTAGCATGAAAACTTTCGTTGCTAAACCAGAAACTGTAAAACGCGACTGGTATGTTGTAGACGCTGAAGGCAAAACTCTTGGCCGTCTAGCAAGTGAAATCGCTTCTCGCCTACGCGGCAAGCACAAAGCAGAATACACTCCTCACGTAGACACTGGTGATTACATCATCGTTGTTAACGCTGAGAAAGTTGCTGTAACTGGTAACAAAGCTAAGGGTAAGGTTTACTACCGTCACTCTGAGTTCCCAGGTGGTCTTAAAACTATCACTTTTGAAAAGCTAATTGCTAAGAAACCAGAAATGGTTCTAGAACTAGCAGTTAAAGGTATGCTTCCACGTGGTCCTCTAGGCCGCGCGATGTACCGTAAGCTTAAAGTGTACGCTGGTACTGAGCACAACCATGTTGCTCAACAGCCACAAGTACTAGACATCTAAGGGGATTATGAAAATGGCAGAGAATCAATACTACGGCACTGGTCGTCGCAAAAGCTCAGCAGCTCGTGTTTTCATCAAACCAGGCTCTGGTGAGATCGTAATCAACAAGCGTAGCCTTGATGTTTACTTCGGTCGTCCAACTTCTCGTATGGTTGTTAAGCAACCTCTTGAGCTAGTTGAACTAACTGAGAAACTTGACCTTTACATCACTGTTTCTGGTGGTGGTATTTCTGGTCAAGCTGGCGCAATCCGCCACGGTATCACTCGCGCTCTTATGGAGTACGATGAAACTCTACGTCCTGCTCTACGTGCAGCTGGCTACGTTACTCGTGACGCTCGTTGCGTTGAACGTAAGAAAGTTGGTCTACGTAAAGCACGTCGTAAACCTCAATTCTCTAAGCGTTAATTTTTCTTTACGAAAAAGTACACGCTCCCAGTTTTACGACTGGAATTGTGGTTCAAAGCTCGGCTATATGCCGGGCTTTTTGTTTTTATACCCCCTCTAAACGCTTTCCCTCCCTCGTTTTATTTCCAAATTCTTATATTTAGAAAGCTTTTGTAACCCAATGTGCGCTTTGCCTCATGATTGTTACAAAAAGGTAGCTTTATCTTGTCAAAAAGTAGGGTTTTATTTATCATTTGCCGTCAATAAATAGAACTAAATACATATTTTGTTAGCCATGCTCTTTAATCGGAATTATTTCAATCCACAAGGAGCAAATGGGAGAATGTTTGGATGAGCAACGCGCCTTTAAATAACGGTCGCAGGCGTTTCTTAACCGCAACAACAGCCGTTGTTGGTGGTTTAGGAGCAGCTGCTGTAGCCGTGCCTTTTATTAAATCATGGAATCCGAGTGCCAAGGCGAAAGCTGCGGGCGCGCCGGTGGAAGTGGAAGTCAGTAAGTTAGAACCGGGACAAATGGTTCGTGTCGAGTGGCAAGGTAAACCTGTATGGGTTGTACGCCGTGCTGAGTCGGTACTAGAAAACCTAAAATCGATCGGTGGTCAACTTCGTGACCCTCAATCTGAAGCTGAACAACAACCAGAATACGCACAGAACGAGTTCCGTTCAATTAAGCCGGAATTCTTCGTTGCTGTTGGTTTCTGTACGCACTTAGGTTGTTCTCCAACTTACCTGCCGGATTCTTTTGCAGAACAAGTTCAGGGTGTTAAGTCTGGTTTCTTCTGTCCTTGTCATGGTTCAAAGTTTGATATGGCAGGTCGAGTATTCCAAGGCGTACCAGCTCCATTGAATCTTGTTGTACCAAAGCATATGTATTTGAGTGACACTAAGATCATGATCGGTGTGGACGAGGGAGACGCGTAATGCAAGGATTGCTTGATTGGGTAGAGAAACGTCTACCCGCGATGAATGCTTATAAAAAGCATTTATCTGAATACCCAATGCCTAAGAACTTTAACTTTTGGTACCTTTTCGGTTCTTTGGCAATGTTGGTACTGGTTAACCAAATCCTTACGGGTATTTGGCTAACAATGAACTACGTACCGTCAGGTGAGGGTGCATTTGCTTCTGTTGAATACATCATGCGTGATGTGGAATACGGTTGGCTACTACGTTACATGCACTCAACAGGTGCTTCGGCATTCTTCGTTGTTATCTACCTGCATATGTTCCGTGGCCTAATTTACGGTTCTTACCAAAAACCTCGTGAGCTACTTTGGATCTTCGGTATGTTGATCTTCTTAGTGCTTATGGCTGAGGCTTTCATGGGTTATCTACTACCATGGGGTCAAATGTCTTACTGGGGTGCTCAGGTAATCATTTCTCTGTTTGGTGCGATCCCTGTTATCGGTGATGACCTAACGCTTTGGATCCGTGGTGACTACATCATCTCTGGTGCAACGCTGAACCGTTTCTTCGCACTGCACGTTATCGCTCTACCAATCGTACTTCTGCTGCTTATCGTACTTCACGTACTAGCACTGCACGAAGTGGGTTCGAACAACCCAGACGGTATCGAGACGAAACTTCCTAAAGGCACAATGGGCGACGACTACAAAACGCAGTTCCCATTCCACAAGGATTACACTAAGAAATACGACATCATTGACTCTATTCCTTTCCACCCATACGGGACCGTGAAAGATATGGTTGGTGTGGCCGGTTTCCTATTCTTCTTCTGTTATGTGCTGTTCTTTAACCCAGAGATGGGTGGGTTCTTCCTTGAGCCGCCAAACTTTGAAGCTGCTAACCCACTGAAAACACCAGAGCACATCGCTCCGGTATGGTACTTCACGCCGTTTTACGCAATTCTGCGTGCTGTTCCTGATAAGTTGCTAGGTGTTGTAGCAATGGGCGCATCTATTGTTGTGCTATTCCTACTACCATGGTTCGACCGTTGTAAAGTGCGTTCTTACCGTTACCGTAGCAAACTTCATTTGATTAACATCATCCAATTCACAATAAGCTTTATTGCGCTTGGTGTACTTGGTGCGCTTCCAGCAACGCCAACATACACACTACTGGCTCAAATCTTTAGCTTAGGTTACTTCATGTTCTTCGTTCTACTGTGGTTCTACAGTAAAAATGAAGCGACGAAACCATTACCAGAAAGGGTGACATTCAAATGAAAAAGTGGATTGTAATTTTATTTGCTATGTTGCCGTCACTGGCGATGGCAGCGGGTGCAAACGTACCATTAGACAAAGCGAACAATGATTTAACAGACAAAGCTTCATTGCAAAATGGCGCTAAGATGTTCATGAACTACTGTTTTGCTTGTCACTCAACGCAGTACCAGCGCTATGAACGTGTTGCGAATGATTTAGAGATCCCAGTTGATCTTATGAAGGAAAATCTGATTTTCGACCCTGAAGCGAAAATTGGTGACCTGATGGTTAATGCTATGCCTTCTGATCAAGCGGCAAGTTGGTTTGGTGCTCCGCCACCAGACCTAACATTGGTTGCTCGTGTTCGTGGCGCAGACTGGCTGTACACTTACCTTCGTACTTTCTATGAAGATCCGTCTCGTCCATTTGGCGTGAACAACATTGTTTTCCCAAGCGTTGGTATGCCGCACGTTCTTGAAGAACTGCAAGGTATCCCAACACCAATCTACGATACTCATATGGTAGATGGCGAGGAAGTGACGGTGGTTGTTGGCACTGAGACTGATGGCTCTGGCGAATTAAGTGCTGGTGAATACGACGAAGCAGTTCGTGACCTTGTTAACTTTTTGGTTTACTCGGGCGACCCAGTTCAACTTGAGCGTCACGCTATGGGTTGGTGGGTAATGGCCTTCTTAGTAATCTTCACTATCATCGTGATTTTGCTGAAGAAAGAGTATTGGCGTGATGTGCACTAATTGTGCTATAATACCGTGCTAATTCCCAAATTATGTTAATGTTCAATGGAGGCTTTAGGCCTCCATTGTTTTTATTTAAAGTGTACTGGAGGGCTCCATGGCTGTAGCTGCCAATAAACGTTCTGTAATGACTCTTTTCTCAAGTGCTTCTGATATGTATAGCCATCAGGTGCGCATCGTTCTTGCTGAAAAAGGCGTAAGTGTTGAAGTTGAGTTGGTTGATGAAAAAAATCTACCAGCAGAGCTTGTTGAACTGAACCCGTACAAATCAGTACCTACTCTTGTTGATCGTGAGCTTGCTCTATATGACTCAAAGATCATCATGGAATACCTAGATGAGCGTTTCCCTCATCCACCGTTGATGCCTGTATACCCGGTTGCTCGTGGTAACAGCCGTCTAATGATGTACCGCATTGAGCGTAACTGGTATTCAGTTGCAGAGAAGATCGTTAAAGGCAACGCTGAAGAATCTGAAGCAGCTCGCGTTAAACTGCGCAACGACCTACTGACTCTTGCTCCTATCTTCGCTGAGTATGAATACTTCATGAGCGAAGAGTTTAGCCTAATTGACTGCTACCTAGCTCCGCTACTATGGCGTTTACCTGAGCTTGGTATCGAACTAATTGGTCCTGGTTCTAAAGAGCTTAAGATTTACATGAACCGCGTATTCGAACGTGATTCATTCCTAGCTTCTCTAACTGAAGCTGAGCGTGAGATGCGACTCGTTCGCTAAGCGTTTATGGATATTTCTAATATGACTCCACGCCGACCATACATGCTTCGTGCATTTTATGAGTGGCTGGTTGATAACGAACTAACTCCGCACCTTGTTGTTGAAGCAACATTACCGGGTGTGCGAGTTCCAGAAGAGTTTGTTCAAGATGGTCAGATCATTCTGAACATCGCGCCTCGTGCGGTTGGACAACTTGAACTGGGTAACGAAGCTGTGACGTTTAGTGCTCGCTTTAGTGGTCGTCCACACTCTGTGATCGTTCCGCTTTACGCAGTACAAGCGATTTATGCTCGTGAAAATGGTGCTGGTACCATGTTTGAACCTGAAGAGGCTTACATGGAAGCGTTTGAAGAAGGGATTGAAGAAAGTCCTTTTGAAGAACCAGAAAAAGGCCCATCTTTGAGCGTAGCAACGGCAGACGTAGATGCAGAAGAGCCTGACTCAGATCCTGAGCCACCTCGTCCAGCGAAAGGTCGCCCAAGCCTTCGTGTTATCAAATAACGTTAGTTAAATAACGAACCAAATAAAAAAGCAGCGACTCGTCGCTGCTTTTTCTTTTCTGCTTTATAGCATTCAATTGACTGGCTTTAGGCTAGTTAACAGCCGTCTCTTCTTCACCATATTCAAACGCTCGAATGACCTGTTTTACGCCAGAGATATTACGTGCAACTTCTGTCGCGATATCGGCATGCTCTCGAGTCACGAGTCCAAGCAGGAATACTTCTGAATCCTCAGTAATCACTTTTACTTTGATGCCGTTAAGCTCAGCATTCGCAAGTAGAGCTGATTTCACCTTAGTGGTAATCCAGCTGTCTTTACTGATCGCACTCACAGACAATGGCTCTTTCACTCGAACTTGATTGTGGATGCTCTCAACGCCAGCCACTTCTTTGGCTTGGTTTTCAAAAGCGCGACGTTCTGAATCTGTTGTCGCTTGCCCCATCAGTACCACCGAACCTCGGTATGAGCTTGCGGTGACACGCACGTTGCCACGGAATGGTTGTTTATTGGTAATCGCTGCAACTTCAAATTCGATGTTGTTGTCGTTCCAAATCTCTTTGGTGGTTCGTGTATCTGTGACTAGGTTTGCAGTGGTTGCAGCACCAGCAATGAAAATGCCAGCACAACCAGACAGAGACAGTGTAAGTAGCGAAACACTAATCAGCTTAAACAGCCTCATAGAGGTTAATGATTTCATTGTGATGCTCCGTATATCACTCTTCGTGAGCAGGGAAGAGTACTTGATCGATTAGGTCACATAGGCAGTGTAGTGTCACCATGTGTACTTCATGAATGCGCGCTGTACGGTGTGAAGGGATACGAATCTCTACATCGTGTTCACCAAGCAAACCTGCCATCTCACCACCATCTTTACCGGTAAAGGCGATGATGGTCATGTCGCGAGTTACCGCCGCTTCCATTGCCTTGATGATGTTCTTGCTGTTACCGCTAGTCGAGATCGCCAACAGGATATCACCAGTTTGGCCAAACGCACGCACCTGCTTAGAGAAGATCTCTTCATAGTGGTAGTCGTTAGCCACAGCCGTTAGCGTGGTGTTGTCTGCTGTGAGTGCCATTGCTGGAAGGCTAGGGCGCTCTGTTTCAAATCGGTTCAGTAGGCACGATACAAATTGCTGAGCATTCGACGCCGAACCACCATTACCACAACAAAGAATTTTGTTTCCGTTAAGCAAGGTCGCAACCATGGCTTGAGCGGCATGCGTGATTGCGTCAGGCAGAGCTTCTGCAGCAGCAATTTGGATTTGAATACTTTCTGTGAAACTTTCTTTAATGCTGTCTAGCATGTTTATCCTTGGGTAATCGCGTTTTGAATCCAGTCGATAGTGTTATTCGGCCCTTCAATGGCAACAATATCAAACCTGAAATCTGTAGAGTGCACCGACAAGCCTTGCTGCATAAGCCAAACATTGGCTGTTTTGAGCAGTTTCTGTGACTTCTTGGCAGTCACCATTTCGGCGGCATGTCCGTAGCGGGTTTGCTTGCGGTATTTTACCTCAGCAAACACAACCGTATTGTTATGGCGCATTATAAGATCAATCTCGCCACATTTTGCTATGAAGTTTTGTTCTATTAACGATAAACCGTGGTTAATCAGATAAGATTTTGCCACGGTCTCGTATTTATCACCCACTTGTTTGTGGGTGATGCTTGGTTTGGATAGGAACTTTCGGCTAAAAAGCCCCATGCTCTGCCCAGCTTATTTCACGTTGAACCACACAGTTGTTATCGATGGTTAGCACACCCGTTTCACCTGGAATGCTGTAACCCTGTACGGCTTTCATCTGTGGCAGTGCATCCATTAGGTAGTATGCATCCATTCCCAGTGCTTGCAGACGCTTTTGGCCGTTTGAGTGTGCAGGCCATAGGTCGTTGAGCTCTTTATTAAGCTCGTTTTTGTTCTCAACCAATAGTGGGATGTCGCTGTAGAACACGCCGGTTAGGTCTTCATACTGCTTATCACCGCTGTTGCTGCGTGAATTTGAGAACAGAGCGGGTTGGCTCGCATCTGGGTTAATTGCAACTTCAATGAAGGGTTTGATTAGCGTTAGCTCTGAGTTCTTAGCCACAATGTAGACAGAATCGATATCACGACGGCTGCGTGGCTCTGTTTCTAGGTCTAGGTTCAGTAACCCATCCATTTGAGCGATACGTTGTTGGCTCTCTTGCAAGCCAAATACCTGATTCACATTACGTTGCAGTTGGCGTTTGTCAGAGAACAAGCTGATAGCCACATCGTTGCTGCTGTATTTTTTCCACTCTTCTTTAAACGCTTGCTCAACACGCTCACCTAAACGTCCTCTTGGCGCAAGGATAAGCGGATACTTGTAGCCTTGAGCAAATAGGTGTTTCGCTGCCTGAGCAACTTCTTGTTCTGGCGATAGAGCGAGATAACAAATGTTAGTATCAGGTTCTAGTTGCGTTGGAATGTTCAGAGCTAAAGCTGGAATCGAGTTTTCGTGGTTTTTCTGCGCTTGCTGAAGCTTAGTGATGTTGCTCTTGATCAGCGGGCCAACGATGAAATCAACGTTGTTCTCTTCCAGTGTCGCTTTAATCTCAGCTGCACTTTGCACGTTGGTATCCATTACCGTCAGCGTTGCATCTTCTTCACGCTCTTTGTCATTCATCATCGCAAAGATGAAACCGTCACGCACAAGTTGTGCTTGCTTGCCGTACTTACCGGTTAGAGGCAGTAATAGTGCAGTGCTGGTTGGCTTGCTGATCTCTAGCGCTAAGATGTCAGTGATCGCCTGAGGTGTGTATGTCGCTGCTGGGTGTTGAGGATTCTCTGCTAGCCAATCAGACAGGGTTTCCTGCAGGTTTGGAAGGTTTGAGTTCAGCGTCTTCATGTAAATCGCCAGCTGTAACCAACCTGCAAGAACGTCTTCTGTAGGCGACGTCTTAAGCTCTAGAATCTCATATTGAGAGTAGCTATTTAGGTTTTGCCAAATACGGTCAGCAGCTTGTTGTTGGAGCTCGTCGTCAGCGTCTAGATATTCTGAATAAAGAACTAACTCACGGCTTGCTTCAAAATACTCGCTTTGCATTTCAGAAATGTTCGCGCGTATCTCGTGATAATCTTTCCACTGCTCGTTCGGAAGTTTCCACCAAGGCTGGAAGTTCAGTTGGCTATAAGCTTGTTCAGGCTGCGAGTTATTCACCAACAGTTGAGCGCGTGCTAATTGCCATTCCGCTTGTTGCGTCTCGCTCAACTCTTGTTTTGCTAAGCGTTTGATAAGCAGAGTTGCTTGATCGGTTTTTCCAGCTTGCACAGAAGCCTTAAGTGCCATGATTAACCAGTCGTTTTGTAGACTTCCTTTGCTACTATCCGCCTGCATCATGTAACTTTCAGTTGATTGCGCTGGATCTAGTGTAATATCAACGCTCGTTGGTGCTTGAGGACCTGAAGAACAAGCCGCCAATGTAATTGCTAATGCAATTGGAGTTAGTAAGCGTGGTACACTGAGTCTCTTATGGTTCATCGTTGCCATGAGTTCTTTAAATTCCGTATAAATTTGTATCTATATTAATCGTTGAAGTGATGGTAAACAAATGACAGATAACAAAACCTTGCTCACAGAGAGCCCAACTCTCTACATTGTGCCAACCCCAATCGGAAATTTGGGAGATATCACTCAAAGAGCAATTGAAATTTTATCAAGTGTCGATGTTATTGCAGCCGAAGACACACGCCACACGGGTAAGCTGCTTGCTCACTTCAATATATCAACCAGAACGTTCGCTTTACATGATCATAATGAACAAACTAAAGCACAAGTTCTAGTCGAAAGGTTATTAGAAGGTCAGTCTATCGCATTAGTCTCTGATGCGGGTACTCCTTTAATTAGTGACCCAGGTTACCATCTTGTCTCACAATGTCGTCAAGCGGGTGTGAGAGTTGTGCCACTTCCTGGTGCTTGTGCTGTGATTACCGCGTTGAGTGCTTCTGGTTTACCGTCAGATCGTTTCAGTTTTGAAGGCTTCTTGCCACCAAAGAGCAAAGGTCGTAAAGACAAGTTCTTAGAGATCGCAAAGGCAGAGCGCACATGCATCTTCTATGAATCACCACACCGTATTTCAGATTCTCTACAAGATATGCTCGAGATTCTTGGCCCTGACCGTGAGGTTGTATTGGCGCGTGAGCTAACCAAAACCTTCGAAACCATCCAAGGGCTGCCACTTGGTGAACTTATTGAGTGGATTGAAGAAGACGCGAACCGTAAACGCGGTGAGATGGTGTTACTGATTCACGGCCACCGTGAAGAAGCGAGCACAGAACTGCCAGACGAAGCGACTCGCACACTAGGCATTCTAACCAAAGAGCTGCCTCTTAAAAAAGCGGCGGCGATGACAGCAGAAATCTACAATCTGAAAAAGAACGCTTTATACAAATGGGGCCTAGAGCACCTAGACAACTAGAAACCTCTTTATAGAGTAGCTAACCTGTATTGAAAAGCTTGTGAGGAATGATGGTATTGCCGTCATTCCTCTTTTTTTGTCTTAATTGTGTAAAAATCACGCAGTTGCTTAGAGGTTTGCACCATATTTGTGATCTCGCTAGACACTGCACCCTAATCTCTATACAATCCGCCCTCGGAGTTGAACGGGTAATCGCTGCTTTGCTGATGTCCTTCGGGAGACTGACGTTGAGGTCCTTCGGGAAACTGACGTTGAAGTCCTTCGGGAGACTGGTAGAGGGGAGGAACGTCCGGGCTCCATAGAGCAGGGTGCCAGATAACGTCTGGGGGGCGCGAGCCCACGACAAGTGCAGCAGAGAGAAGACCGCCGATGGCCTCATTTCTTCGGAAGGGGCACAGGTAAGGCTGAAAGGGTGCGGTAAGAGCGCACCGTGCGACTGGCAACAGTTCGTAGCAAGGTAAACTCCACCCGGAGCAAGATCAAATAGGCCCTCACATTGCGTTGCTCGCGTATGGGGGCGGGTAGATTGCTTGAGCCTGTGAGCGATTGCAGGCCTAGACGAATGGTTACCGCCGCGCAAGCGGAACAGAACCCGGCGTATGTGTCAACTCCACCTATATAAAGAACCCATCATTACTTAACGGTAGTGATGGGTTTTTTGCTTTATATTGACGTAAATTATTTAGATTTCCTTAGAATCCTTCACCCTGATATGAGCTTGGGTCAAAAATTCCCAAAGCCTATACACAATATGGTGGAGATACGGCGTGAAATCAGTACACTAAAACGTTAATAGAACAAATTATTGCCGAACTAATGGCTCAATCCACTCACTGAGAAGACTATGACAGAAGCATTCAAACATATTTCAGTATTGCTTAACGAATCTATTGACGGACTTGCGATCAAACCTGACGGTACCTACATCGATGGTACTTTTGGCCGTGGTGGTCACAGCCGTACAATCCTGTCTAAACTGGGCGAGAATGGACGACTCTTTAGTATTGACCGCGATCCACAAGCGATTGCAGAAGCTCAAAAGATTGATGATCCTCGTTTTACGATTATTCACGGCCCGTTCTCAGGTATGGCTGAATATGCAGAGCGTTATGACTTAGTCGGTCAAGTGGATGGCGTTTTACTGGATCTAGGTGTTTCTTCACCACAGCTAGATGATGCTGAGCGTGGCTTTAGCTTCATGAAAGACGGCCCGCTTGATATGCGTATGGACCCAACAACTGGTATTCCTGTCTCTCAGTGGTTAGTTGAAGCCGATCTTGATGACATCACATGGGTTATTCGTGAGTTCGGTGAAGACAAACACGCTCGTCGTATCGCGAAAGGCATCATTGCTTATCAAGAGAATGAAGAGAACGAACCACTAACGCGTACTGGTCAGTTGGCTAAGCTTATCTCGGATGTGGCTCCAAAAAGCTTCAAAGAGAAAAAGCACCCAGCAACACGTGCCTTCCAAGCATTCCGTATCTACATCAACAGTGAACTTGAAGAGATCGATACAGCCCTGAAAGGCGCAGCAAGCATTCTTGCTCCTGAAGGCCGTTTGTCTGTTATCAGCTTCCATTCACTTGAAGACCGCATGGTGAAGCGCTTTATTCGTAAAGAGAGCCAAGGCCCGCAAGTACCACATGGCCTGCCACTGACAGAAGAGCAGATCAAAGCGCTAGGCAGTGCTGATCTTAAGCCGGTTGGTAAAGCGATCAAACCATCGAAAGGCGAAGTGGATGAGAATACTCGTTCACGTAGCTCAGTATTACGAATCGCAGAAAAGCTATAGTCAATGAAGACCTCCAAACCTAACTTAGCCAAGATAATATTTTTTGATTTGATCTCAGTGGGCAAGGTCCCATTGATGCTTCTGATCTGTATCTTTGCGAGTGCGATGGGGGTCGTTCTCACGACACATATGTCACGTCAGGCGATCACGCAAAAAGACACGGCGTTGGTGGAGCGAGAACAGCTTGATGATGAGTGGCGAAATTTAATGCTTGAAGAGACGGCTCTGGCTGAACATAGTCGCGTTCAAGCATCGGCAAAAAGAGAGCTAGACATGAAACGTCCAGACTCTGAAAAAGAAGTTGTGATCACACTGAAATGACCGGTAAAAAGGAAAAAGCACCCGCAAAAACCGTTAAGAAATCAACGAAAGAGCGTGTGACGAGCGAAAAGGATTCGGATCCAATTCTTATTAAATGGCGTTTCAACGTCGTTATTGCTTTCGTGTTTCTTGCCTTTGCTGCACTGGTTGGTCGTGTGGCTTACATCCAAATCATTGAACCAGATAACTTAATTCGTCAGGGCGACCTTCGCTCAGTACGTGTTAAGGCCATTCCTTCTGCTCGCGGTATTATTTCAGACCGCAATGGCGAGCCGCTTGCTGTGAGTGTTCCAGTTGAAGCGGTATGGGCCGATCCTAAAACGATTTTCGATAAAAACGGCATGGCCCAAATTGATCGTTGGTACGCGTTAGCCGATGTACTTGGCTTAGAGCGACAATCGATGATCGACAAGATCTCTAGCAACAAATCCCGCCGATTTATTTACCTGCAAAGACAAGTTAGCCCTGCAATGGCTAAGTATATCCGTGAGCTTAAGCTGGTGGGTGTTGGTCTGAAAGCGGAATCTCGACGTTACTATCCTGCAGGCGAAGTCAGTGCGCACCTTATCGGTGTTACCGGCATTGATGGACATGGCCTAGAAGGCGTTGAGCGCAGCTATGATAAATGGCTCACAGGCGAGGCGGGTAAGCGAACGATTCGTAAAGACCGCTACGGACGCGTTGTTGAAAACATTGCTTTAGAAGAGCGTGAAGAAGGCAAACCACTCGAGCTAACGATCGATCAACGATTACAAGCGATCGCCTACCGAGCGATTAAACAGGCGGTGGCTGATCATAAGGCAACTTCTGGCTCTGCTATTTTGTTGGATGTAAAAACCGGCGCTGTGTTGGCGATGGTTAATGCCCCTTCTTATAACCCGAACAATCGTGCTGACTTACAAAGTTTTAAGATGCGTAACCGCGTACTTACCGATGCGATGGAGCCCGGTTCTACCGTGAAACCTTTTGTGGTTTTGGCGGCGCTAGAGAACGGTACGGCTGATCCAGATATCGTTATTGATACTGGCAACGGCATCATGCAGATCGGTGGCAGTCGTGTGCGAGACTCTTCTAAAGTCGGTAAGGCTGATTTAGCGCTGATCCTTAAGAAGTCGAGTAACATCGGTGTGGCGAAGCTGGCACTTAACATGCCTTTAGAAGCTCTGCTTGGGATGTACAGTTCTGTTGGTCTGGGCGAAATGTCAGGGCTGAACTTAATCGGTGAAACGAGCGGTATTTTCCCGAATCGTCGTCGCTGGTCTAAGTTTGAAATTGCAACACTATCATTCGGTTACGGTTTGTCTGTTACACCGATGCAGTTGGCCCATGCGTATGCGACGCTAGCCAACAAAGGCATGTATGAACCGATTCATATTATTAAGAGTAACGACCAAGACTTTTCTAAGCAGATCATCAAGCGCGAGAACGCTGAACTGGTTTTGAATATGCTCGAAGGGGTGACTCAAAAAGGCGGCACAGCAACAAGAGCGGCCGTTCCTGGTTACCGAGTTGCAGCAAAAACGGGTACATCTCGTAAGGCTGAAGCTGGCGGATACAGCGACGAATACATTGCGATTACTGCAGGTTTTGCCCCGGTTAGTGACCCAAGAGTCGCGCTGGTTGTTGTGGTCAATGAGCCTCAAGGTGACCTTTACTATGGCGGTTCAGTTGCTGCCCCCGTTTTTTCTGAAATCATGAAGGGTGCACTGCAAATACTGAATGTCCCTGCTGATGAAAACAAGTTTCAAGAATAGAGCCAATCAGGATTCAATATGAGTAATAGCCTCACGCTGTCATCTTTACTTTCTCCTTGGGGTGACTTTAGTTCACCTGAGCTGGATGCGATTGCCGTTGAACAGTTGGAGTTGGATAGTCGTGCCATCAAAGACGGCGATATTTTTGTTGCTGTAGTTGGGCATGCTGTTGATGGCCGTCGTTTCATCGACAAAGCGGTCGCACAGGGAGCCAATGCCGTTATCGCACAAGCTGATGCTGAAAAGGCCCATGGTCTGATTGAGTGGTTGGATGCTGTTCCGGTTGTTTACATTAAAGACCTTAACTTGGTGTTATCTGAGTTGGCCGGTCGTGTTTACTCGTCTCAGGCTACTAAGCTGATTGGTGTTACCGGCACCAATGGCAAAACCACCATCACCCAATTGATAGTTCAATGGCTTGATCTTGTTGGTCAACGCTCTGCGGTAATGGGCACCACGGGTAATGGCTTTTTAGACAGTCTAAAAACCGCGGCGAATACCACAGGCAGTGCGATTGAAATACAACGCACACTGAGTGAGTTAGCGGAAGAAAACGCGGCTTACACAGCGATGGAAATATCTTCTCATGGTTTGGTGCAAGGTCGCGTTAAAGCCTTGGACTTCGAAGTCGGTGTATTCACTAATTTGAGCCGTGATCATCTTGATTACCATGGCACGATGGAAGAGTACGCTTTGGCTAAGAAGAGTCTGTTTACCGAACACCAATGCAAGCACGCTGTGATAAATGTTGATGATGAAGTGGGCAAAGCTTGGATGACAGATTTATCGAATGCGATTGCTGTTTCATTACTTCCATTAACGGGCTACCAACAGTCGGTATGGGCATCTGATGTTGCCTATGCAGAAACTGGGATTAAGCTCTCTTTCGATGGTAGTTGGGGGCAAGGCGATCTTTCGGTTCCATTGATTGGTCAGTTCAACGCATCAAACGTACTGGTTGCCTTTGCGACCTTGCTGTCATTAGGTATCGATAAGCAAATCTTGGTCGACACTGCGCCTCAGTTGCAGCCTGTGATTGGTCGTATGGAACTGTTCCAAGTGCCGAACAAAGCAAAAGTGGTTGTCGATTACGCGCATACGCCAGACGCTTTAGAAAAAGCATTAGCAGCACTGCGAGTCCATTGTTCTGGAAAATTGTGGGCTATCTTTGGCTGCGGCGGTGACCGTGACACGGGTAAGCGCCCTATGATGGCAGCGACCGCAGAGCAGTTCGCCGATAAAATGATTATTTCAGATGACAACCCTCGTAGCGAAGATCCTGCCTTGATTGTCAAAGACATGCTGGCAGGCTTAAATAAACCTGAATCTGCATTTGTGGAACACGATCGCTACCAAGCGGTTAAGTTCGCGCTTGAACAGGCAGACAGCAATGACATTATTCTTTTGGCTGGTAAAGGCCATGAGGATTACCAAGTATTAAAAGACGAAACGATCCATTACTCAGATCGAGAGTCTGCGCTTCAACTTTTAGGTATTTCATAATGATTGATGTATCACTCGAACAGATTTGTTCAGCGATCGGCGGTGAGTTGATTGAGGCTGGTAACTCAAACAATGCCGTAATTAATGCCGTTTCTACCGACACTCGCACCGTTGAAGAAGGCGCATTGTTTGTTGCTATTGTCGGAGAACGTTTCGATGCGCATGACTTTTGTCATCAAGCGGTTGAGGCAAATGCGAGTGCGTTGTTAGTCGAACGAAAACTTGACCTAAATATTACTCAAGTTGTTGTTGAAGACACTAAACTTGCTTTAGGTCAGCTAAGTGCTTGGATCCACAAACAATGTGACGTGCCAACCATGGCGATTACAGGAAGCTGTGGCAAAACGACCGTCAAAGAGATGGTGGCGAGCATTCTGCAGCAACGTGGCAAGGTGCTGTTTACGGCGGGTAACTTCAATAATGATATTGGTGTACCACTAACCTTACTGCGCAGTGAGCCCAATGACGACTATGCCGTGATAGAGCTGGGCGCGAACCACATTGGTGAAATCGCCTATACCACGCAGCTTGTGAAACCGCAGGTGGCGTTGGTGAATAACGTAGCTGCCGCGCATCTAGAGGGCTTTGGCTCAATTGATGGTGTTAAACAAGCGAAAGGTGAAATCTTTCAGGGGCTTGCTGCTGGAGATACTGCTATTGTTAATCTAGAAAGCAACGGTGGTGACTTCTGGAATGAAGTACTCGCAGATAAAACGGTGCTGACATTTTCAGAAAGCGACAGCACGGCAGATTACTTTGCTAAGCATATTCGCATTAATGAGCAGGGCGAAGCGTGCTTTGAGATGCAAACACCGCAAGGCGCTATGCCGGTTGAGCTTGGCATTATTGGTCAGCATAACGTAGCAAATGCGTTGGCGGCGGCAGCGTTGAGCATTCAGTTTGGTGCCACGCTTGAAGAAGTAAAAAATGGTTTAGCGAATCTTATCTCTGTCAAAGGGCGAGTTGAGGTTCAACAATTAAGTCAGAATATCAAACTGATAGATGACAGTTACAACGCCAGCGTACCGGCGATGAAGGCGGCAGCCAAACTGCTGTCGAGCTTCAAAGGTCAGCGTTGGTTGATTTTAGGCAATATGGCTGAATTAGGCGACGAAAGCCTTGCACTTCACCGTCAAGTCGGTGAATATGCTGCCCCATTCGCTTTTGAGCATGTACTCACTTACGGTGATGATACCAAGGTGATTAGTGAGGTCTGTAATGGTACCCACTTTGCAACGCATCAAGCGATGATCGCGCACATAGAGCAGCACTTATGCTTGCCAGAAAACGCGTCACATACCTTGTTGGTAAAAGGCGCGAATAGTGCAGGAATGAGTAAAATAGCCGCTGCTTTAAAGGAGAACTTTTCATGATAATTTGGCTTGCAGAGCTACTACAGCCACACCTTTCTTTTTTCCGTTTGTTCGAATACCTATCGTTTCGTGCAATCGCGAGTATTTTGACGGCTTTATGTCTGTCGCTGTGGATGGGACCTCGTTTAATTGAGCGTCTGCAAATGCTACAAATTGGCCAAGTTGTTCGTAACGACGGCCCTGAATCTCACTTTAGCAAACGTGGTACACCAACCATGGGCGGCGTGATGATCCTAGCTGCCATTATTATTACGGTATTAATGTGGGCTGATCTTTCTAATCCTTACGTTTGGGCTGTATTGGTTGTCCTTGGCGGTTACGGTGCGGTTGGCTTTGTTGATGACTACCGTAAAGTGGTTCGTAAAAACACAGATGGCTTGATTGCTCGTTGGAAGTACTTCTGGCAATCGGCTATTGCATTGGTTGTGGCGTTTGCTCTGTATGCTCACGGACACGATACCGCTGCAACCCAACTGGTGGTGCCTTTCTTTAAAGATGTAATGCCACAATTAGGTTTATTGTACATCGTACTGACTTATTTTGTTATTGTGGGTACCAGTAACGCGGTGAACCTAACAGACGGCCTAGATGGCTTGGCGATTATGCCAACAGTGATGGTTGCTGCTGGTTTTGCTGTGATTGCTTGGGCGACAGGTAACGTTAACTTCGCGGCATATCTACACATTCCATACATCCCGTACACTTCTGAGCTTGTGGTTGTATGTACTGCTATCGTCGGTGCCGGACTTGGTTTCCTATGGTTCAACACCTACCCAGCTCAAGTATTCATGGGCGATGTTGGTTCGCTAGCACTGGGCGGTGCATTGGGTGTGATTGCTGTGTTAGTTCGCCAAGAGTTGGTACTGGTTATCATGGGCGGTGTGTTTGTAATGGAGACTCTGTCAGTGATTCTGCAGGTGGGCTCTTACAAATTGCGTGGTCAGCGTATTTTCCGCATGGCACCGATTCACCACCACTATGAACTGAAAGGTTGGCCAGAGCCGCGTGTTATCGTGCGTTTTTGGATCATCTCAATGGTATTAGTACTGGTTGGCCTAGCGACACTGAAAGTTCGTTAATCCTGTGTGAGCCTCTGAGTAGGGGCTCTTTAAAACTATTAAGAGCATCTTGTTTAAATGGAACGTTGGCAAAATATTCAAAATGTAGTGGTTGTGGGGCTCGGTATTACCGGGCTCTCTGTCGTTAAACATCTCGTAAAATATCAACCTCATACGCATGTGAAGGTGATTGATACGCGAGAGCTGCCGCCAGGAAAGGAATCTTTACCTGAGTCGGTAGAGCTACATTCTGGAAGTTGGAATAGCCAATGGTTGGCTGAGGCTGATTTAGTGGTTGCTAACCCAGGTATCGCCTTAGCAACCCCTGAAATACAAGATGTTATTCAAGCGGGAACTCCGGTTGTTGGCGATATTGAACTGTTTGGCTGGGCGGTAGACAAACCCGTTGTGGCTATCACGGGTTCTAACGGCAAGAGCACCGTGACCGATCTTACTGGCGTACTTGCAAAGGCGGCGGGTTTGAATGTCGGTGTCGGTGGCAACATCGGTATCCCTGCCTTAGACCTTCTAGAGCTTGATGCCGATTTATATGTTCTTGAGCTTTCAAGTTTTCAGTTAGAAACAACATCAAGCCTAAACTTAGCAGCAGCAGCATTTCTGAATCTGTCAGAAGACCATATGGATCGCTACCAAGGCATGGCCGATTATCGCGATGCCAAACTAAGAATCTTTAACAATGCTCAATATGCGATTGTAAACCGCGACGACAAAGAGACGTATCCAGACCACAACATGTCATTAGTAACATTCGGGCTCGACGACCAGGAGTTTGGTGTCGCGACAGTTGACGGCATTGAATGGCTAATGGATAACGGTAAACCTGTACTTGCGACTCAAGATTTAACATTGGTTGGACGTCACAATGTAGCAAATGCGTTAGTCTCGCTTGCACTGCTTAAACAAGTTGGCATCGGTTACAGCAAAAGCCTTGAAGCTTTGAAAGCCTACAATGGTTTGACGCATCGCTGCCAAGTAGTGGCTGACAAACGCGAAATAAAATGGGTTAACGACTCAAAAGCGACCAACGTAGCCAGTACATTAGCGGCTCTGTCGGGCTTAGAGTGCCAAGGTACTTTGTATCTTCTGGTTGGTGGGGTTGGTAAAGGTGCCGACTTTAGCGAGCTTAAGCCCGTGTTGTCGCAACTAGAGCGCGTTCAACTGTGTTGTTTTGGTGAAGATGCCGCGCAATTTATGCCGTTACACCTATCGTCTAAGACGTTTGAAACTATGGGTGACATTATCGAGAGTATCTCGAAGCAGTTAGTTGCCGGTGATATGGTGATGTTGTCTCCGGCGTGTGCCAGCTTCGATCAATTTAATAACTTCATGGCAAGAGGTGATGCGTTCACTGAACTTGCTCATGAGTATGCCTAACGTGTTGAAGGACTAACATTCAGTGCAAAGAGTGAAAGAGATCAATCAATCTATTTGGCAATGGCTTAACCGTGCCACACCAGAGGCGCTTTACGATCGTCAACTGGTATGGATTGCTCTTGGACTGATGCTGACGGGCTTAGTGATGGTAACGTCGGCTTCGTTTCCTATCAGTGCTCGTTTAACCGATCAGCCGTTTCACTTTATGTTCCGTCATGCCATCTTCCTTGTGTTGGCGTTAGGTGTCTCCAGCGTCATATTGCAAATCCCGATGCAGCGCTGGTTTCAATACAGTATGTATCTACTGGGCTTGTCCTTCTTCTTGCTGATTGTGGTATTAGCCGTCGGTAAGTCGGTTAACGGCGCATCGCGTTGGATCCCATTAGGGCTATTTAACTTACAACCTGCAGAAGTCGCCAAGTTATCGCTGTTTATCTTTATGGCGGGCTACTTGGTTCGTAAACAAGACGAAGTGAGAAAAACCTTCTTCGGTGGTTTTGGTAAACCGATCATGGTGTTCGGCGCCTTTGCCGTGTTGCTACTGGGCCAGCCCGATTTAGGTACTGTGGTCGTAATGCTAGTGACTCTGTTCGGCATGCTATTCATTGCCGGTGCCAAGCTTTCACAGTTTATCGCCTTGATGGTGGCAGGTATTGCCGCGGTCGTCGGTTTGATTGTTATAGAACCTTATCGTGTTCGACGTGTTACCTCATTCTGGGAACCTTGGAACGACCCGTTCGGCAGTGGTTACCAGTTAACTCAGTCATTGATGGCGTTTGGCCGTGGTGATTGGATGGGGCAAGGGCTAGGTAACTCAATTCAGAAACTCGAATACCTACCCGAAGCACACACCGATTTTGTATTTGCTGTGTTGGCAGAAGAATTGGGTTTTGTTGGCGTGACCTTGGTGTTGATACTCATCTTTAGCTTGGTTTTTAAAGCCATTTTTATTGGCAAAAAGGCCTTTGAAAATGACCAAGTATTCAGTGGTTACCTGGCATTTGGCATCGGTATTTGGTTTGCATTTCAGACGCTTGTTAACGTGGGTGCAGCTTCAGGCATCGTCCCAACCAAAGGTCTAACCTTGCCGCTGATCAGTTATGGTGGTTCAAGTCTTATCGTGATGTCAGTGGCGGTTTCTATGCTGCTGCGTATCGATCACGAATGCCGAATGCAACAAAAAGAACAAGCCGATAATCAAAACGAATTAGTAGAATAAGAATATAACGTGATGAAACAAAACAAAAAACTTTTAGTGATGGCTGGTGGTACTGGCGGTCACGTTTTTCCAGGGTTAGCGGTAGCTAAAAAGCTTCAGCAACAAGGCTGGGAAATTCGCTGGTTAGGAACGGCAGACAGAATGGAAGCGGATTTGGTACCAAAGCATGGTATTGAGATCGACTTCATCAAGGTGAAAGGCCTGCGTGGTCAAGGCATTAGCAAGTTAATTAAAGCGCCGTTCCAGATTATTAATGCCATACTTCAAGCAAGACAACACATTAAAGCATGGCAACCTGATGTGGTGCTTGGCATGGGTGGTTACGTGAGTGGCCCGGGTGGTATCGCGGCATGGTTGTCTGGCATTCCAGTGGTTCTGCATGAACAAAATGCAGTGGCAGGTTTAACCAACCAATGGCTGTCTAAGATTGCTAAAAAGGTTTTCCAGGCTTTCCCTGGTGCGTTTCCTACCGCACAAGTGGTGGGTAACCCTGTACGCGAAGATGTGGTTGCCTTAGCTGAACCCGAGCAACGCATGGCTGAGCGTGATGGTGACATCCGCATCTTGGTTATGGGCGGTAGTCAGGGCGCCAAAATCCTGAACGATACCATGCCAGTAACGATGGCGCAGCTTGGTGAAGGCTTCACTGTGATGCACCAAGCGGGTAAGAATAATCAACAGCAAGTTATTGAGCAATACAAATCACATTCTGTTGATAATGTTCAAGTGACTGAATTTATTGATGATGTGGCGCAAGCTTATGAGTGGGCAGATCTATTAGTGTGTCGCTCAGGTGCATTAACCGTATCAGAAGTGTCTGCGGCAGGTGTCGGTTCTATCTTCGTTCCGTTTATGCACAAAGACAGACAGCAAGCGTTGAATGCCGATCATTTAGTTGAATGTGGTGCAGCGTTAATGATTGAACAGCCTCAACTAACGGCTGATAAGCTAGCGAACACTATCGCGCAGCTTGATAGAAATGAATTAAAAATGATGGCTACAAAAGCTCGTCAAGCCGCCAAGCTTGATGCTGATGTGACCGTCGCTGAAGCGATTAAAGCTTTAGCAAAATAATGAGATTGAATTGATGACGATTGAACATACCCAAGACTTAGCGCAAATCCGTGCAATGGTGCCAGAGATGCGCCGTGTTAAATCTATCCACTTCATTGGTATTGGTGGTGCCGGAATGAGCGGGATTGCTGAAGTCTTGCTAAATGAAGGCTACCAGATCACGGGTTCTGATATTGCTCAAAATCCAGTGACTGATCGTTTAGTTAGCAAGGGTGCGACCGTTTATATCGGCCACCAAGCAAGTAACGTTGCCGACGCAAGTGTGGTGGTGGTTTCAACCGCTATCAACGAAGAAAACCCAGAAATTATTGCAGCTCGTGAAGCGCGCACACCGATCGTTCGTCGTGCAGAAATGCTGGCTGAGCTAATGCGTTTTCGTCACGGTATTGCTGTGGCAGGTACGCACGGTAAGACAACCACGACTGCGCTAGTGACACAGATTTATTCTGAAGCAGGTCTAGATCCAACCTTCGTAAACGGTGGTTTGGTGAAAAGTGCAGGCACTAACGCACGTTTAGGTTCAAGCCGTATTCTTATCGCTGAAGCCGATGAGAGTGATGCGTCATTCTTACATCTGCAACCAATGGTTAGTATCGTAACTAACATTGAAGCGGATCATATGGATACCTACGGCGGCGATTTTGAAACGCTAAAGCAGACGTTTATTGATTTTTTACACAACCTACCATTCTACGGTCAGGCTGTGATGTGTGTTGATGATCCAGTAGTACGTGAGCTTATCCCTCAGGTAAGTCGCCAAGTGATTACTTACGGTTTCTCTGAAGATGCGGATATTCGTATTGAGAACTACGTACAAGAAGGCCAGCAAGGCAAATTCACGGTGGTACGTGAAGGTAAAGCTAACCTTGATATCACGTTAAACATTCCGGGTCGTCACAATGCATTGAATGCATCCGCGGCGATTGCTGTTGCAACAGAAGATGACATCAGCGATGAAGCGATTCTAAAAGCGATGGCGGGAACCGAAGGCACGGGTCGTCGTTTCGATCACCTAGGTGAGTACGAAACAGGTAAAGGCGTGGCAATGTTGGTCGATGATTACGGTCATCACCCAACCGAAGTTGATGTGACGATTCAAGCTGCTCGTAGTGGCTGGACTGATAAACGTCTTGTTATGATCTTCCAACCGCACCGTTATAGCCGTACTCGCGATCTGTATGATGATTTTGCGAACGTTCTTGAACAGGTTGATGTCTTAATTTTGTTAGATGTTTATTCTGCAGGTGAGAAACCTATTGCAGGGGCGGACGGACGTTCATTAAGTCGAACTATTCGTGGGCGTGGTAAGATAGATCCAATCTTTGTTGCCGATATCAACGCACTGCCATCGGCTTTAGCTAACGTAATTCAAGGCGGTGACCTTGTTTTAACGCAGGGTGCAGGCGATGTTGGTCGAGTAGCGAAGCAGTTGGAATCGTTACAGTTAGACATTAATAAAATGCAGAACGCGTAACAGAATACTGTCTACAGACTGTGGTCAATCGCTCACTTCTTGCGATTGACCTAAAATTGACCAAAAATCTTATTATCAACGTTTGATAGTTTGATTTTGCTCAGTATAATTCATAGGTTAAAGTAAGTGCTTTTACCTCTATTACGAAGATAGGGAATAGAATTGCGAACCAACGACAGGGAATGCGGGCTTTGGTAGAAAGTACTTTTAGCGAAAACCGCCACCTATTCAGTTTACCGTCGCTCAAGAAACACGCCTTAGGCGGGTCTTTTTTTGTCATGGTATTGCTATTCATTGGGTTTCTTTTCTATACCACACTGACTTGGATGTGGGACGATCAGCGATTGCCTCTCTCCAAAATAGTACTTCAAGGCGACTTAACTTACGTAACCGCTGGTGATGTTCAACATGCCTTTAGCGAGCTAGAGCATATTGGAACCTTCATGTCGCAAGACATAGGTGTGTTGCAAGACAGTTTAGAAGCGTTACCTTGGGTTTCAGTGGTCTCCATTCGTAAGCAGTGGCCAGACACAATAAAAGTATTTTTGACTGAGTACCATGCAGCAGCAATCTGGAACGGTAACATGCTGCTGAATGACGATGGTCAGGTGTTTAATGGTGATATCGGCCTGTTGAAGGGTGATAGAGTTAAGCTTTACGGCCCAGACGGCACCAGCCAAGAAGTGATAGAAAAGTGGCGACAGATAACCCCTTTGATTAACAGTCTAGGGTTAACCGTTACCTCTCTCGTTCTCAATGAGCGTCGCGCTTGGCAAATAATCCTAGATAACGGTATCCGTTTAGAACTAGGTAAAGATTCTTTAGATGAGCGTGTTGAACGCTTCATTTCGCTTTACAACGAACTTGGTAGTAAAGCGAATCAAGTGAGCTACATCGACCTCAGGTATGATACGGGAGCCGCTGTAGGCTGGTTTCCAGAGCAAGAGTTAGAAGAGAGCACAGATGACTAAGACCGCAGATGACAACATAATCGTTGGTCTTGATATAGGCACTGCGACCATATCAGCTCTGGTTGGTGAAATATTGCCTGATGGTCAAATCAATATCATTGGTTCTGGGCAAAGCCCATCCAGAGGTATGGATAAAGGTGGTGTAAACGACCTAGAGTCGGTAGTTAAGTCGGTTCAGCGAGCTATTGATCAAGCAGAGTTGATGGCGGAATGCCAAATCAGCAATGTATTTATCTCGCTATCGGGTAAACATATCGCAAGCCGAATTGAAAAAGGCATGGGCACTATCTCCGATGAAGAGGTGTCTCAAGACGATATGGATCGAGCGATCCATACCGCGAAATCAATTAAAATAGGTGATGAGCAGAGAATTCTGCACGTGATCCCACAAGAATTTACCATTGATTATCAAGAAGGGATTAAGAACCCACTTGGCTTATCTGGTGTTCGAATGGAAGTCAGTGTTCACCTAATTTCTTGCCATAGCGACATGGCGAGAAACATTATTAAAGCTGTTGAACGATGTGGTCTCACAGTAGAACAAATCGTGTTTTCAGGACTTGCCTCAAGCAATGCGGTAATTACTGAAGACGAGAGAGAGCTTGGAGTGTGTGTGGTCGATATCGGTGCGGGTACAATGGATATTTCCATTTGGACTGGCGGTGCACTTCGACACACAGAAGTCTTTTCCTACGCAGGAAATGCAGTAACCAGTGATATTGCCTTCGCTTTCGGCACGCCAGTGAGCGATGCTGAAGAGATAAAAGTAAACCATGGTTGCGCTCTGAGTGAACTCGTAAGCAAGGATGATTCTGTTAACGTCCCAAGTGTTGGTGGTCGCCCATCGAGAAGTTTGCAACGACAAACTTTGTCGGAAGTGATTGAACCACGTTACACTGAACTTATGGGTCTCGTTAACCAAACTATTGATACGGTTCAATTACAGCTACGAGATGAAGGTATTAAACACCACCTTGCAGCTGGCGTCGTTCTCACTGGTGGAGCGGCACAAATTGACGGATTGGTAGAGTGTGCGGAACGTGTTTTCCGCAATCAAGTTCGAGTTGGTAAGCCGTTAGAAGTTAGTGGCTTAACTGACTATGTTAAAGAGCCGTATCATTCTACGGCGGTTGGTTTACTTCATTACGCAAGAGATTGTCAGATCAGTGATGAAGGTGATTACAGCGAACCTAAGCGTTCAGCACCTTCTATGTCTGGTTTATTTGGCAAATTGCGTAATTGGATACAAAAAGAGTTTTAACCTGAGTTGCAGGAAAAAACGGAGATAACACATGTTTGAACCGATGATGGAAATGTCTGACGATGCAGTAATTAAAGTCGTTGGAGTTGGTGGCGGTGGCGGTAACGCTGTTGAGCACATGGTACGTGAATCAATCGAAGGCGTAGAATTCATCAGTGTTAACACTGATGCACAAGCACTTCGTAAAACGAGCGTGAGCAGCGTGATCCAAATTGGTGGTGATATCACTAAAGGTTTGGGCGCTGGTGCAAACCCACAAGTAGGCCGTGATGCAGCTCTCGAAGATCGAGAAAGAATTAAAGAAGTTCTAACTGGCGCCGATATGGTATTTATCGCAGCTGGTATGGGCGGTGGTACTGGTACAGGTGCTGCTCCAGTTATTGCTGAAGTTGCGAAAGAGTTGGGTGTGCTAACGGTTGCTGTTGTAACTAAGCCATTTAGCTTTGAAGGCAAAAAGCGTTTAGCGTTTGCTGAGCAAGGTATTGAAGAGCTTTCTAAACATGTGGATTCTTTAATTACGATTCCAAATGAGAAGCTACTTAAAGTACTTGGCCGCGGCGTAACTCTGCTAGAAGCTTTCGCAAGTGCTAATGATGTACTTAAAAACGCTGTACAAGGTATCGCTGAGCTAATTACTCGCCCTGGTATGATTAACGTCGATTTCGCGGATGTTCGCACCGTAATGTCTGAGATGGGTCATGCAATGATGGGTAGCGGTATCGCAAAAGGTGAAGACCGTGCTGAAGAAGCTGCTGAAACGGCAATTTCTAGCCCACTACTAGAAGACATCGACCTAGCTGGCGCGCGTGGCGTTCTTGTGAACATCACAGCAGGCCTAGATATGCGTCTAGATGAATTCGAAACAGTAGGTAATACAGTTAAGGCATTCGCATCTGATAACGCAACAGTTGTGATTGGTACTTCTCTAGACCCTGATATGACGGATGAAATCCGTGTAACTGTTGTAGCAACAGGTATCGGCACAGAGAAAAAACCAGACATTACATTAGTTGCTGGTGGTAAAGCTAAGGTTGCACCAACTCCTCAACCACAGGTAGCGGCTCAAACTGCACCAAAAGTGGAAGAGAAAGTGGCACAACCATTGCAAGAAAAAACTGAGGTTAAACCTCAAGTTAAGCCGCAGCCAACAACGTCACCTGTTTCTTCAGGTACAGGCGCTAGCCAAAGTGCAGCACCTAAGGCTGAGAAAGAGAGTGGATACTTAGATATTCCAGCATTCTTACGACGTCAGGCTGATTAACAAATACCCAAAATTTGACTATCGTCGAATTAATGGTAAAATTCGCGGTCGGTAAATACTGACCGTGATTTGTAGCACTGATAACGAGGCAAGCAGATGATCAGACAACGTACTCTGAAAGAAATTGTGAAAACAACTGGTGTGGGTCTCCACTCTGGTCGTAAAGTCACACTTACTCTTCGCCCGGCAGCTGCAAATACAGGTATTGTTTATCGTCGTACAGATGTAAATCCACCTGTAGATTTCCCAGCTGATCCAGCGTCAGTTCGTGACACTATGCTATGTACAGCTCTTGTTAATGACGAAGGCGTACGTATCTCTACAGTGGAACACCTTAACGCAGCTTTAGCGGGTATGGGCATCGACAACATTATTGTTGAAGTAGATGCTCCTGAGATCCCAATTATGGATGGTAGCGCAAGCCCATTCGTATACTTGCTACAGCAAGCGGGTGTAGAAACACTGAATGCAGCGAAGCGTTTTATTCGTATCAAAAAGCCTATCCGTTTTGAAGATGGCGATAAGTGGGCAGAATTTGTTCCATTTAACGGCTTCCGTATGGACTTTGAGATCGACTTTAACCACCCAGCAATTGAATCTGATGAGCAACGTTTGTTGTTTGATTTCTCTTCACAAGGTTTTGTGAAAGAAATTTCTCGCGCTCGTACTTTCGGCTTCATGCGCGACATTGAGTATCTACAATCTCAAAACCTAGTACTTGGTGGTAGCTTTGATAATGCTATCGTACTTGACGAGTACCGAATTCTTAATGAAGAAGGTCTACGTTTTGACAATGAGTTCGTAACTCATAAAGTACTAGATGCGATTGGTGACTTGTACATGTGTGGACACGCTATTATTGGTGAGTTCCGTGCATACAAATCAGGTCACGGCCTAAACAACCAACTACTACGTGCAGTACTTGCTGACGCAGAAGCTTGGGAATGGGCAACATTCGAGGAAGAGGTAGGCTCTCCTGTTGCATTTGCTGAGCCAGGAATAGTTCTAGCGTAATTGTTGTTTACAACAATATAAGATTTCGAAAACCAGGTCATTGACCTGGTTTTTTTGTATCTATTTTCCAGATACAGTGTCGTCAACATCCGAAAGTTGTCTCCCAATGAGCTGCAGTCTGGCTAATCCATCAGCAATTAGAAAGAAAAGTTCCAAGCACATCAAACAAATGGGGTTATAAATGGTCGTTGGTGTGAAAATTACTTACACTAAAGGGCATTAATTTTAACTCAAGCCTTGAAAACTCTACTCTCAAGTACAATATCAAAGATACTAGATTTATCTCAGTATCCTTGGTTAGTAACTGAAGACTAGTTCATAGCTAGTAGAGACACTGACGGCATTTAAAATAGATCGCGGACGATCTGAGAACGAAGAGATTCCAAGCACATGATTACTAAGCTGCTGACAAAGGTAATTGGCAGTCGCAATGACAGAACACTGCGCCGCCTTAGAAAAATTGTAAAAGAAATTAATAACTTCGAACCAACGTTTGAAGCACTTTCAGACGAAGAACTAAAAGCAAAAACGGTTGAGTTTCGTGAGCGCTTAGATAAAGGTGAATCGCTAGACCAACTTCTACCTGAAGCATTTGCTACGGTACGTGAAGCGTCTAAGCGTGTTTACGGCATGCGTCACTTTGACGTGCAAATGATTGGTGGCATGGTTCTAAATGCTGGCCAAATTGCAGAAATGCGTACTGGTGAAGGTAAGACTCTTACAGCAACCCTACCAGCTTATCTTAACGCCCTACCTAGCAAAGGTGTTCACGTAGTAACGGTGAACGACTACCTAGCGAAGCGTGATGCGGAAACAAACCGACCATTATTTGAATTCCTTGGTATGACTGTTGGCGTGAACGTGCCAAACATGGCTCCACCAGAGAAGAAAGAAGCGTACCAAGCGGATATCCTATACGGAACAAACAACGAGTTTGGCTTCGATTACCTACGTGACAACATGGCTTTCCGTGCTGAAGATCGTGTTCAACGTGAGCGCTTCTTTGCTGTTGTCGATGAGGTTGACTCAATCTTAATCGATGAAGCTCGTACTCCACTTATTATCTCTGGCCCAGCTGAAGATAGTTCAGATCTTTACACGCGTATTAACACGTTGATCCCTAACCTTGAGCGCCAAGATAAAGAAGATTCTGAAGAGTACCGTGGTGAAGGTCACTACACCATGGACGAGAAATCGAAACAAGTTCACCTGACTGAAAACGGTCAAGAATTTGTAGAAGAGCTAATGGTCAAAAACGGCCTGATGGAAGAGGGTGATACGCTTTACTCTCCGACAAACATCAGCCTATTGCACCATGTTAATGCAGCGCTGCGTGCACACGTACTGTTTGAGAAAGACGTCGACTACATCGTTACTGAAGAAGGCGAAGTGGTTATCGTTGATGAACATACTGGTCGTACTATGCCAGGTCGTCGTTGGTCTGAAGGTTTACACCAAGCTGTTGAAGCTAAAGAAGGTGTGAAGATTCAGAATGAAAACCAGACGCTAGCATCGATTACATTCCAGAACTTCTTCCGTCTATACGAAAAACTGTCAGGTATGACAGGTACAGCCGATACAGAAGCTTTCGAATTCCAGTCTATCTACGGCCTAGAAACAGTGGTTATCCCAACCAACAAGCCTATGGTTCGTAACGATATGCCAGATGTGGTTTATCGTACAGAAGAAGATAAGTTCAATGCGATCATTGAAGACATCAAAGACCGTGTAGCAGCTGGTCAACCATCATTGGTTGGTACGGTTTCTATCGAGAAGTCTGAGCTACTGTCTAACGCACTGAAAAAAGCAAAAATTAAGCACAGCGTTCTAAATGCTAAATTCCACGAAATGGAAGCAGAGATCGTTGCACAAGCTGGTATGCCGAGCGCGGTAACGATCGCAACTAACATGGCTGGTCGTGGTACCGATATCGTATTAGGTGGTAGCTGGCAAGCACAAGTTGAGAAGCTAGATAATCCAACCAAAGAGCAGATCGAGAAGATCAAAGCTGACTGGAGAGTAATCCACGATAAAGTGCTTGAGTCAGGTGGTCTGCACATCATTGGTACTGAGCGTCATGAATCTCGCCGTATCGATAACCAGCTACGTGGTCGTTCTGGTCGTCAAGGTGATGCGGGTTCTTCTCGTTTCTACCTATCAATGGAAGATTCTCTGCTACGTATCTTCACATCGGATCGTATGGCTGGTCTTATCCAAAGTGGTATGGACGAAGGCGAAGCGATCGAATCTAAGATGCTTTCTCGCTCAATTGAAAAAGCACAACGTAAAGTTGAAGGTCGTAACTTCGATATTCGTAAGCAGCTTCTTGAGTACGATGATGTAGCCAATGACCAACGTAAAGTGGTTTATGAGCTTCGTGATGAACTGATGAGCTCAGATGACATCAGCGAGATGATCGAACACAACCGTGAAGATGTATTGGCATCAGTGATTGATGAATACATCGCACCTCAGTCTCTTGAAGACATGTGGGATATCGCGGGTCTACAAGATCGTCTGAAGAATGACTTCGATCTAGACTTTGATATTCAAGGTTGGTTAGACGAAGACGACAAGCTTTATGAAGAAGCATTGCGTGAGCGTATTCTTGGTATGGCGGTTGATTCGTACAAACAGAAAGAAGAAGTGGTTGGTGCTCAAGTACTGCGTAACTTCGAGAAATCTGTGATGCTACAAACGCTAGACGGTCTTTGGAAAGAGCACTTGGCTGCGATGGATCACCTTCGTCAAGGTATCCACTTACGTGGTTACGCTCAGAAGAACCCGAAACAAGAGTACAAGCGCGAGTCGTTTGAACTGTTTGAAGGCCTACTAGATGTACTAAAAACAGATGTTGTTACCATCCTTTCTAAAGTTCGCGTTCAGCAACAAGAAGAAGTTGAAAAGATGGAAGCTCAACGTCAAGCTCAAGCTGAAGAAGCGGCGCGTCGTGCACAAGCACAACATGCAACGGCTGAAAACCAGCTAGCTGACGATGAAGCTGAAGCGGCATCTCCACAAACGGTAGTGCGTGATGAGCGTAAAGTGGGTCGTAATGAACCATGTCCATGTGGAAGCGGCAAGAAGTACAAACAGTGTCACGGTAAAATAGACTAAGTCTGGTGAATCGTTGCTGTAACGGATGATTGCAGTGTCGGAGGTACTCACTTACTAACGTAAGCTCTGTGCCTCCTCCTTGCACTCACCACGTCACAGCTTAGCTTCACACAAACTTATTGATAAAAAGAGTCGCTTAGGCGGCTCTTTTTGTATGTGAAAATAATAAGGTTTCGATAGCGTCATCCTCGAGAGTGAGGGACGAGCGAGTCGGGGATCTTTCGAACTAACAAAAGAGCAGATTCCCTATCTAATTCGTTCCTCATTGTAGGGAATGACGCTAGGGACATAGAAGGAACACCAACACATGAAAAGAATCCATATTGTAGCTGGCATTATCTTTAGCCAAGATAAGTCACAGGTATTTATCACTAAACGTCCGGACGACAAACACAAGGGCGGTTTTTGGGAGTTCCCTGGTGGCAAGGTTGAAGTGGGCGAAACCATTGAACAAGCGATGACTCGTGAGCTTGATGAGGAGATTGGCATCAAGGTGACAGAACAGTCTCTGTTTGAGCACCTTGAGTTTGATTACACCGATAAGTCGCTTAAGTTCGACTTCATCCTTGTGACTGACTTTGAGGAACAACCTTATGGCAAAGAAGGTCAACAAGGTGAATGGGTAAGCCTAGAATCATTGAATCAATACGCCTTCCCAGAGGCAAATGTGCCAATTTTAGAGCGAGTAATAAAAGAGTTTTCGTAATTGCTAGCCTGAGTTTGAGATTGTTGTTAGTTTAAAGAGATTAGTCGATTGAACGTTGCTGCAAGAGATAAGTGGCAACGGTAACCAAAACAATGGAGATATTCGCAGTGGTAAGAATTGCAATTGCAGGAGCAGCGGGCCGCATGGGTCGCAACTTGGTGAAAGCCGCTCATCATAATTCAGAAGCAAGTGTTGGAGCTGGTTCAGAGCGTCCAGAGTCATCTTTAGTCGGCGTAGATGTCGGCGAGTTATGCGGTGAAGGTCGTTTTGATGTTGCTTTAGTCGATGATTTGTCTAAAGCCATCGAAGAGTTTGATGTGATTGTCGATTTTACTGCCCCTGTTAGCACATTAGCGAATATTGAACTTTGTAAACGTCACGGTAAAAAACTGATTATCGGTACGACGGGTTTCTCTGAAGAAGAGAAGCAGGCGATTGATGATGCTTCAAAAGAGATGGCGATCGTAATGGCACCTAACTACAGCGTTGGTGTGAACCTGGTCTTTAAGTTGCTAGAGAAGGCCGCTAAAGTGATGGGTGACTATTGTGATGTCGAGATCGTTGAGGCTCATCACCGTCATAAAGTCGATGCACCGTCAGGCACTGCGATTGGTATGGGCGAAGCTATTGCGGGTGCGATGGGCAACGAGCTGAACGATGTAGCTGTATGGTCACGCGAAGGTATTACTGGTGAGCGTACTAAAGATGAGATTGGTTTCGCGACGATTCGTGCCGGTGACATTATTGGTGAGCACACCGCTATGTTTGCTGATATCGGTGAACGAGTGGAAATTACTCATAAAGCCACTGATAGAATGACCTTTGCTAATGGCGCAATCAAGGCCGCGGTTTGGTTAAATGATAAACCAGCAGGCTTTTATACCATGACGGATGTGCTTGGTTTGAATGACCTGTAAATAGATATTTATGCGCTGGCAATTGCCGGCGCTTTCTTTATTTGGTGCCTTTTCCTTAGTAATCTCACTTCTACGATCTTCCTTCTACTTTCTTATTATCGCCTTTTTGACTCTATTTCTATGCTGTTTATGTGGGGTTTAGTGTGCTTTTTGCTTTAGTTCTCTAAATTATCATGTTTTCTCTTGGTATTTATCGATTGCGTTTTGTTGCTGATATTTTTGTCACTCTATGATTGGCTAAAATGAGGGGTGAAAATTAGAAAATCGTAATATTCGAGCTAAATGCGTATGAAACTTGAACTTTTGGAGCTTTGAGGGGGTAAATTGAATTAGTCCTTACAAATGTTTAATTTCTTTTGAGTTAAATGTTGACACGTATCACGCAGATCACTAAAATACCGCCAATTTGTCTAATTTCCATAAACACGCAGTTTTTGGTGTTGCAGGAAGGTAGATTTGCAAATTAAATCAATTTTAATGCATTTTTATTTCTGGAGGTTGTCTTGAAGAAGTCAGCACTACTCGTCCTAGAAGATGGGACAGTATTTCACGGTGAAGCCATTGGCGCTGTAGGTTCTGCAGTTGGTGAAGTCGTTTTTAATACCTCGATGACGGGGTACCAAGAAATCCTCACTGATCCTTCCTATTCTCAACAAATCGTTACCCTTACTTACCCTCACATTGGCAATACCGGAACCAATTCCGAAGACGAAGAATCTTCTTCAATCCACGCTCAAGGCCTTGTGATTCGCGATCTCCCTCTAATCGCTTCTAACTTCCGTAATGAACAATCCCTTTCTGATTACCTTAAGTCGCAAAACGTTGTTGGTATCGCTGATATCGATACTCGTAAGCTGACGCGTATTCTTCGTGAAAAAGGCGCACAGAACGGTTGTATCGTAGCGGGTAACAACCTAGACGAAGCTTTGGCTCTAGCTAAAGCAAAAGAATTCCCTGGCCTGAAAGGTATGGACCTTGCGAAAGAAGTTACAACAAAAGAAGCGTATCAATGGAAACAAGGTTCGTGGACGCTTACGGGTGGACTTCCTGAAGCGAAAGCAGACTCAGAATTGCCATACCACGTTGTTGCTTATGACTTCGGTGCAAAACGAAACATCCTACGAATGCTTGTTGACCGCGGCTGCCGCCTAACGGTTGTTCCTGCTGAGACTTCAGCTGAAGAAGTACTTGCTCTGAACCCAGACGGTGTTTTCCTTTCAAATGGCCCTGGTGACCCAGAACCATGTACTTACGCAATTGAAGCGACAAAAGTGTTTCTAGAAAAAGGCTTACCAATCTTCGGTATCTGTCTAGGTCACCAGATTCTTGCTCTTGCGTCAGGCGCTAAGACAGTGAAGATGAAGTTTGGTCACCACGGTGCAAACCACCCGGTTAAAGATTTAGATCGTGATGTTGTGATGATTACTTCGCAAAACCACGGCTTTGCTGCTGACGAAGAAACCCTTCCAGAGACACTACGTGCAACGCACAAATCACTTTTTGATGGTTCTCTACAAGGTATTCATCGTACAGACAAACCAGCATTCAGCTTCCAAGGTCACCCTGAAGCAAGCCCAGGTCCAGAAGACGCAGCGCCGTTATTCGACCACTTTATTGAACTAATCAAACAGCACACAGCGTAATTCGGAGTAGTAGACAATGCCAAAACGTACTGACATTAAAAGTATTCTTATTCTAGGTGCTGGCCCGATCGTTATCGGCCAAGCATGTGAGTTCGATTACTCTGGTGCTCAAGCTTGTAAAGCGCTTCGCGAAGAAGGTTACCGAGTTATTCTTGTAAACTCGAACCCAGCGACAATCATGACTGACCCAGATATGGCAGATGCAACTTACATCGAGCCTATCCAATGGGAAGTTGTGCGTAACATCATCGCTAAAGAGAAGCCTGATGCAGTTCTACCTACTATGGGTGGCCAAACTGCATTGAACTGTGCTCTAGACCTAGAAAAGCACGGCGTTCTTGAAGAGTTCGGTGTTGAAATGATTGGTGCAACGGCTGACGCTATCGATAAAGCAGAAGACCGTTCACGCTTCGATAAAGCAATGAAAGCAATTGGCCTTGAGTGTCCAACTGCTGATACAGCGAAAACGATGGAAGAAGCTTACAAAGTTTTAGACATGGTTGGCTTCCCTTGTATCATTCGTCCATCGTTCACGATGGGTGGTACGGGTGGCGGTATCGCTTACAACAAAGAAGAATTTGAAGAAATCTGTCGTCGTGGTTTGGACTTATCTCCAACAAACGAACTTCTTATCGATGAATCACTTATCGGTTGGAAAGAGTACGAGATGGAAGTGGTTCGTGACAAAAACGACAACTGCATCATCGTATGTGCGATTGAAAACTTCGACCCAATGGGTATTCACACAGGTGACTCAATCACCGTGGCTCCAGCTCAAACGCTGACAGACAAAGAATACCAACTAATGCGTAACGCATCTCTAGCAGTACTGCGTGAGATTGGTGTTGAAACAGGTGGTTCAAACGTACAGTTTGGTATCAACCCGAAAGATGGCCGTATGGTTATCATCGAGATGAACCCACGTGTATCTCGCTCTTCAGCTCTAGCATCTAAAGCAACAGGCTTCCCAATCGCTAAGATTGCAGCGAAACTGGCTGTTGGCTTCACGCTAGACGAGCTGATGAATGACATCACTGGCGGCGCAACTCCAGCATCATTCGAACCAACAATCGACTACGTAGTAACTAAGATTCCTCGTTTTAACTTCGAGAAATTTGCAGGTGCTAACGACCGTCTAACGACGCAAATGAAGTCTGTTGGTGAAGTTATGGCTATCGGCCGTAACCAACAAGAATCTCTACAAAAAGCACTTCGCGGCCTAGAAGTTGGCGCGACTGGTTTTGACGAAATGGTAGACTTAGATGCACCAGATGCTCTAACGACTATCCGTCACGAACTTAAAGAAGCTGGCGCAGAGCGTATTTGGTACATCGCTGACGCATTCCGTGCTGGTATGTCGGTAGACGGTGTATTCAACCTAACGCAAATCGACCGTTGGTTCCTAGTTCAAATCGAAGACATCGTTAAACTAGAGCAAGAACTTAAAGCGAAAGGCTTTGCTGGTCTGAACAAAGACGAGCTAAACAAGCTTAAGCGTAAAGGTTTTGCTGATGCGCGCCTATCTAAGATTCTAGGTGTAGCGGAAAGCGAAATCCGTCGTCTACGTGACCAATACGATATCCACCCGGTATACAAGCGTGTAGATACGTGTGCAGCTGAGTTCTCTTCAGATACGGCTTACATGTACTCATCTTACGATGACGAGTGTGAAGCAAACCCAACAGACAAAGAAAAAATCATGATTCTAGGCGGCGGTCCAAACCGTATCGGCCAAGGTATTGAATTTGACTACTGTTGTGTACACGCATCACTAGCGCTACGTGAAGATGGCTACGAAACTATCATGGTTAACTGTAACCCTGAGACAGTTTCTACAGACTACGATACGTCTGACCGTCTGTACTTCGAACCAGTAACTCTAGAAGATGTACTAGCAATCGCTCGCGTTGAGAAGCCAAAAGGCGTTATCGTTCAGTACGGTGGTCAAACGCCACTTAAACTGGCACGTGCTCTTGAAGCTGCTGGCGTACCAATCATCGGTACTAGCCCTGACGCGATCGACCGTGCAGAAGACCGTGAGCGTTTCCAAGTTGCTGTAGACCGTCTAGGCCTACTTCAGCCAGAAAACGCGACAGTAACAACAATGGAGCAAGCGGTAGAGAAATCTCGCGAAATCGGCTTCCCACTGGTTGTACGTCCTTCTTACGTACTTGGTGGTCGTGCGATGGAAATCGTATACGACGAGCAAGACCTACGTCGCTACTTCAACGAAGCAGTTAGCGTATCAAACGAATCTCCAGTACTACTTGATAGCTTCCTAGATGACGCTGTTGAAGTAGACGTTGATGCGATTTGTGACGGTGAGCGCGTTGTAATCGGCGGTATCATGGAGCACATCGAGCAAGCAGGTGTTCACTCAGGTGACTCAGCATGTTCTCTTCCTGCATACACGCTAAGCCAAGAAATCCAAGACGTAATGCGCGAGCAAGTTGAAAAGCTGGCGTTTGAGTTGGGTGTTCGTGGTCTGATGAACACGCAGTTTGCTGTTAAGAACAATGAAGTGTACCTAATCGAGGTTAACCCTCGCGCAGCACGTACGGTTCCATTCGTATCTAAAGCAACTGGTGCGCCAATCGCTAAGATTGCCGCTCGTGTAATGGCGGGTCAATCTCTAGAGTCTCAAGGCTTTACGAAAGAAATCATCCCACCTTACTACTCAGTGAAAGAAGTTGTACTTCCATTCAACAAGTTCCCTGGTGTTGACCCACTGTTAGGCCCAGAAATGCGCTCTACTGGTGAAGTTATGGGTGTTGGTCCAACGTTTGCTGAAGCATACTCTAAAGCTGAATTGGGTTGTGGCAACATCTACCCAGAAGGCGGTCGTGCACTTCTTTCTGTTCGCGAAGGCGACAAAGAGCGTGTTGTTGACCTAGCATCTAAACTATCTAAGCTTGGTTACCAGCTAGACGCAACTCACGGTACTGCGGTTATCCTTGGCGAAGCGGGCATCAACCCACGTCTAGTAAACAAGGTACACGAAGGTCGTCCTCACATTCTTGACCGTATCAAGAACAACGAGTACACGTACATCGTGAACACTGCAGCTGGCCGTCAAGCGATTGAAGATTCTAAAGTTCTTCGTCGTGGTGCACTTGCTGAGAAAGTTAACTACACGACTACGCTAAACGCTGCATTCGCGACTTGTATGGCGCACACTGCAGACGCGAAAACGTCAGTAACTTCAGTTCAAGAGCTACACGCTCAGGTTAAAGCTTCTCAAGCTTAATCGCCTAAAGTGTATCGCTGATAAGCGGATATAAATGCTCAAAGCCCACTCTTCGGAGTGGGCTTTTTTATGTCTGTTATTCCGCGGTAACTTAATGATGAATATTTGGAATAGGTTAGAATCTTGTGTTTCGTTATTGCTCGTCTGCCGTGAGTGGTAACTTGTCGCTACACAGGACTTTAAGGCGTTGGGTATATGGAAATCACTCTAGAAATATTAGCTATCTTGTTTGTTGTTGCAACGGCAGCAGGCTTTATTGATGCAATGGCTGGCGGCGGTGGGTTACTGACTCTACCTGCATTGCTAGCGGCTGGAGTTCCACCAACGCAAGCATTGGCAACCAACAAACTCCAAAGCTCATTTGGCAGCTTCTCTGCGAGTTGGTATTTCGTGCGCAACGGTATTGTCAGTATCAAAGAGATGCGCCTTGCTATCTTTTGTACCTTTATCGGCTCTGCTATTGGTGCCGAGTTAGTTCAGCACATTGATGCGAGCCTACTGACCAGTGTTATCCCACTGCTGCTTATCGCTATCTCTCTCTATTTTCTGTTGGCACCGCAAACTAGAATATCTGAAGGAAAACAGAAGATCTCTGAGGCGATGTTTGCTCTGTGTATTGGCGGCGGCGTGGGTTTTTATGATGGCTTTTTCGGCCCGGGAACAGGTTCTATCTTTACCGTCTGCTTTGTTGCGATTGGTCACTTCTCGTTAGTCGATGCAACGGCACGTACTAAGGTTCTTAATTTCACTTCGAATATCGCAGCTTTAATCTTCTTTATTTTGGCTGGTTTGCCTATTTGGGAGTTGGGATTAGTGATGGCGGTCGGTGGATTTATGGGCGCTCAGCTTGGCGCTAAAGTGGTGGTGACAAAAGGGCAGAAATGGATTCGCCCCCTTGTGATCGTGATGTCGATGCTAATGGCGTCTAAACTGCTTTGGGAACAGCATCAACAATGGATTCTATCAGTGTTTTAACTCGTGGAGACTGGTAACTATTTGGTCTGACACAGATATGAATCGGCCGAATCAAGCCTGCTAATTCGGTGAAACTATACAGATATTGAGGCTCAATATTGAGTGTTTTTACGATAGAGAGCGGTATTAACGCTGGCCCAGTCCCGCCCAATGCAAGTTGAGCTGCTGCGGTGTAGGCATCCATCTCCATCAAGGGTTTGATACCAAACTTCTCTAATACAGAAAGTTGATAAGAATTGGCAGGATTGGTCATGTCGTTAGTGATGACCATTGGAGGAAGCTCCGTTAGCGGCGACTTGCTCACTATGTAAAACGGTTCATCAAACAGATGGAAGGTCATCAACCCATGATGCGGTGGCAGTAAGCCAGCACACAACCCCAAAGTCGCCTTGCCAGATTGCACTCGCTCTATGATTCTCGGTGTGTGGTTGGTGGTTATGGTGATGTATTTATCTTGCTGGATAAATTGGCCCATCATCTCACCTAAATAACCAGCTATCAGAGACTTAGAGCTATCTAGGGTGATAAGAGTGGTATCTTCCAACTCTTGCTGTTCATAAATAAGCCCGCGAAGTTCGTTGAATGTAGGGCCGATACTCTCGATTAATGCTATCGCATCTGGCGTGAGTTTTATCTGTCGGCCACTCGGTTCAATGAGCTTTTTACCTAGCTTCTTTTCTAAATTCGCAATTCGTTTGCTGACCGCTGATTGGCTGATATAAAGCAAACTGCCTGTGCGGCTCATGGTCTTTGCTTTACTCAATACCAGTAGAGTTTCGATTCCTTCGAGTAGCATTGGTTATATTCATGAAAGTTGGGAATGATTGTTTCAACTTACCTCAAACAACATTCATTCTCTAGGGCGTGTTGATCTTTCGAGCTGGTTTTTGCAGCGAGTTGCTGGGTATTTATACAAGGCAGAGGCTTTGATGTGTAGCTAGCCTACATGAGAAGCCGATAACGTAGTAGAAATGACCAGCAAACGCTGCCCGAAGGGGTCGGCTAAAAGCGTTTTACTCTTTGTTTAGGGAGATTTACTTAGAGTGACTAGGCTACTTCCCCCTCGCCGCGATTAAAACGCTTTTATCTCGAACAAAATTTAACCACGAAAGGTCAACACGCCCTAGTCTTGGGCTCATAGATATCAAACAAGCTAGGAGTTTTGAAGCTTGCCCGTTAGTTAATTAATTAGGCTTTTACTAGGTTTGCGATGCGCTGACCAAAATAGAAAGCAGTCTGAAGATCGTTACTGTTGATGTGATTGTTGGTGCTTTCCGCAGTCTCACCTTCACTGGCGACCAAACCAATGCTTGATCCTGTGCGATTCAGACCTAAGTCATCAATGTGCTTTGAGATATCAAGCCCGGCCCAAATCATGCCATGCTGACAAGCCAGAGTGAAAAAGCTCAACAAGGTTTGCTGCTGCTCACCGTTAAGGCTGCCGCCAGTGGTAAAGCCTGCTGCGAGTTTATTTCGCCATGCTTTCTTACAATAGGTATCACTGCTTGCATCCATAAAGCTCTTAAACTGCGCGGCTGGTGAACCCATATAAGTCGGGGAGCCAAAGATAATGGCGTCACAGCTGTCTAATGACTTGAGCTTATCATCATTGTCATACCTTCCTTCGACCACTTCAGAAGATAGCACTTCGACAAGGAGCACTGAGTTAGGTTGTTGAGTGTTAATGCCTTCAGCAATTGTTTCAGCAACTTGCTTAGTTGCTCCATTCTTAGAGAAGAAAACAATGCCCACTTTACCAATACTCATCTTGAACTCCCTTTTGCCAATGTTAGTAAATACATTTATTTATAAAGCTATTAGTTTATTAATATAGCCTGCGAATTAGATAAGTAAACAAAAAACATTACTAAGGTGTTGGCTAACGACCTTACTAAATTGAATGTTAGGAAAAGAAGGGATCTTTGAAGAGTGGAAATAGAGGGTATCAGTGATTTGAAACCGGATTAAAAAAGGCCCCTTTGCGGAGCCTTTCACTTTGTAACGATAGCTTATTTGATGGCGAAGGTCGGCAATGATAAATGCCAACGAATAGCGCCAAGCCTGATCAATAGCGTTGAGAATATGCCGGCCAGAAATGCAGTTTCTGAGTCGTGCCCCATGCTGATCGCCATGGTATGGAAAGCGCCACCAATAATACAAGCGGTCGCGTAGACTTCACTTCTTAAGATCATGGGCACTTCACGAGCAAGTACGTCACGGATAATACCGCCACCGCAACCGGTGATGACACCCATGATGATGGCCACTAATGCTGAATCTTGATAGATAAGCGCTTTTTCTACACCAATGCCAACAAACACCGCTAGGCCAATCGCATCACATACCGGCAATATCCACCAAGCAAGACGTTTCGGGCGTCTTACAATAATCATGGTCAGCAAACAGGTGATGATGATAACCCAAAGGTAGGTGGTATCGGTGATCCAAAACACGGGAGTTGCACCCAATGCCATGTCTCGAATTGTACCGCCACCAATTGCGGTAACACTACCTAGAACGGCGACGCCAAAGGGATCCATCTTAAGACGGCCAGCGACAAATACGCCTGAGACGGCAAAGATGGCAGTGCCAAATAAATCGATAATATAAAGCAGCATGGAGTCCATGATACTGGTGCTCTTATAGTTAAAATTGTAGGGACAGGTCGGTGGCGAATTGTACGAAAAAACGCAGCAAATAGTTAGTGATTTTGCCTAGCTCTATCGAAGAAATCGCACACTTGTTGGATCGCTTTCAAAGTTCTTGTTGTCGGGCGATTAATCCAGTCTGAATTGAGCGACCAAATCTGATTTTGAGCGACTGCTGGGATTTCATCTTCCCATGTTTGCCACATGGTTCCATTCTCAATCGCGTGCTGAGAAGTGAAGATCACTTGCGGTTTTCTTAATACAACTTGTTCAATACCAACTTGCGGATAAGGGGAGGCGCTGTCTTCAAAAATATTGTGTCCACCACAAAACTCAAACACCTCACTTGGCCAGTGTCCTTGAGCAACAGTGATGATCGGCTTTTCACTGAGTTGGTAGAAGTAGTTTACTGGCTCGGCATCTTTGTATTTTAGTCTCAACGCGTTGAGCTGCTCTCTGTATTGCTGAGCGTTATTTTTGCCAATACTTGGATCGCTAGCGTATTGGCTGAGTTGTTCAATATTAGTTGCGATACTGTCTAGGCTTTTGGTTTTGGAGTAGTAAATATTAAAACCAAATTGCTCTAGTTTCGCGAGCTCTCTGGGCGGGTTTCCGGCTGGCCACGCAAGAATCAAATCAGGCTGAAGTGCGATGATCTTTTCAACCTTGATGCCTTGATAGTTTGCTACTTTTTCGAGCTTGTCGGCTTGTGGTGGGTAATCACTTCGTTCACTTACGGCTACAAGGTTATTACCTAAACCAGCGCTGTACGCGAGTTCAGTGGCATGAGGAGCAAGGCTGACCACGCGTTGAGCCGGCTGTACTTTTTCTGGAGTCAGTGGTGCTTCTTCTGCAAATGATAAAGGCAGCCATAAGCTGGAAGACAAAATAGTAAGGCTTGTAACAAGTGCTGAAGGTTTCACTCTAAATCCCTTGGTGAATAATGAGTAAGACTAGGCTTTGTAAGAATATCCAGATAGCGATGCGGCCAAAAACCAGCTTTTGAACCTGAGACAAATGCAGGGCTGATGGAGCGATTCTGCCGCCTAATTTTGCACGAATGGCTTTGGTATTGTCGTAAATTGCAGGTCCGCCCAATGATAGCTCAAGCTTGTTGCCAACAGCGGTAACTAACCATGCTGGGCCGGGTAATGGCCAAGAACGACTCTGAACTATCATCATTTTAAATGTGTGCGTTGCTTTATCACCACATACGATCATCAAAGCAAATAAGCGCATGGGTATGAATTCTAGGATAGCGACAATCTTGATTGCCGTTGAGCCGAATGGAGAAAATCGTTTACGACTTGGTGACCACGCACGCGCTAACTCAACAATCAGGCGATACATTAAAGCGGCTATTCCACCACCAATGGCGTACCAAAACAACACACAAACCACATTACGAGCGTAACCCATGATGATGGTTTCAGCAGCGGCTTTACCTAGGCCAAGTGATGACAGTGATTCAGTTTGACGATTAACAATAGGAGCCAATAACTGACGAGCGGCCGCTTTATCTTCTCGGCCAAGTGCTTTGATCAGTTGGTTAGCCAGCTTTTCATTATTGCGCCAATCAATCGCGAGTAATAACAGTGCCAATTCAAACAGTTGAGATTGCCAAACCAATGGTTGCAGTGCTAATAGAATAACCAGAGTTGGCAGTACCATTAACCCCCAGGCTAATGTGCCTGAGATTAAACTTTGGGAATAGTTGTGGTTGTTATTAACCTTGCTTGCTAAAAGCTCAGCAAACTTATGCCATAAGGTTGTGGGGTGTGCGGCATGGGGGATAGGTAAAACCAAATGAAAAAGCAGTGCTCCCCACATCACAAGGAGCACGCCATTTGCAAATACCTGATCAAACAGTGTTTGCATGTCTAGTCGCTTACTTTAGTAGAGCAACCATCTTGATAACCATTTCAGAAGAGCTTTGTGCTGCTAGTGGCAGGAACTCTTCGAAGCTCATTGGTGATTCTTTGTCTGCAACATCAGAGATTGCACGAACAACCACGAATGGTACTTGGAATTGGTGACAAGCTTGAGCGATAGCCGACGCTTCCATCTCTACAGCAACAACAGATGGGAAGTGTTTGCGGATGAACTCTTGGCGTTCAGCTGTGCAAACAAATGCGTCGCCAGTACAGATAAGACCGCGAACGGCATGCTTATCTTCCATTTGTGCTAGAGCTTGTTCAGCAACAGCCATCAGTTTGTCGTCAGCTTTGAACGCTGCAGGTTGGCCTGCCATTTGGCCGATTTCGTAACCGAAAGCTGTAACGTCTGCATCGTGGTGACGAACTTCAGTTGAGATAACCACATCGCCAAGGTTCAGTGTTGAATCAAAACCGCCAGCAGAGCCCGTGTTAAGAACGACATCTGGTTGGTATTCGCTTAGTAGGATTGAAGTACCAACAGCCGCTGCTACTTTACCAATGCCAGATTGAAGCAAAACAACGTCAACACCATTTAGCTGACCAGAGAAAAAGGTACAACCGCCTTTATTAACTTCAGTAATGTCTGAAATTGCTGCTTTTAGGATCGCAACTTCTTGCTCCATTGCGCCAATGATGCCGATTTTCATGTGTAGTCTCTTAATAAATAATATTTAAACAGTAGAGCGAAATTGTAGCATGGATAAGAAGTGTCGAGCGACTGCCCTGAGGCACTTCTCATCCGAATAGCAGCGATTTATCTGCGTATTCTTTTATCTATTTGATTAGGCCTTCGCTTTTCAAGCTAGCACGAAGTTGTTCAGCTCGTTTTCGGTTTACGCCAAAATCAGAATGGCCAGTACGAGACTCTGAACGCACGATCAGTTTGCCATCCGTGATCTTAAGCTCTAAGTCATCGACAAAGCGCATGACGCGAGAGGTACATTCAACACGCAGATAATCTTCTGTTTTACTCGCGGTTTTCGACCCTGGTAAGGTTAGCGCAACCTGCTCAATCGCATCCAAGTTCGCTGAACCTGACAACTCAAACGCGGCCAATGCGTGCTGCTCACGGTCATCTTGAGTTGATACGCAGTTTGGTTTGTCTCCACAAGGTGATGAAGTTCTGTCTTTCATGTCCGTGATTCCTTGGCTGCAAGCGGTTAAAGTCAAAAGAGATAGAGAAAGGAGAGCGGCTTTTTTCATAGTGTTTCCTATGGCGTTGTTTTAATTTTAATTGTAGTTATAGGTGTTGGCTTGTTTGCGATTGTTTTACGTATTTTCGTTATGCTTGTGATAAACGTATCTAATTCAAAAAAGGATCCATCATTGGATCCTTTTTTTATAGTAACGAACTGAGTAATAAAGGAAACCTTAGATTAATCACACTTCTAGGTAATCCAATATCCCTTCTGCGGCTTTACGGCCTTCATCGATAGCGGTCACCACTAAGTCAGATCCTCGAACCGCATCACCACCTGCAAAGATCTTGCTGTTGGTGGTTTGGTATTGAAACTCTTGTTTGTTAGGAGCCTTGATGCGACCCCACTGATCGAGCTCCACACCGAAAGGTTCTAGCCATTCCATCGCATGAGGTTGGAAACCAAATGCCATGATAACGGCATCTGCTTCAAGAACATGCTCACTACCTTCTACAGGTTCCGGACGACGGCGACCTGCTTCATCAGGTTCACCCAAAGCGGTTTTCACGAATTTAACGCCAACCACATGACCAGCGTTGTTAAGCTCTAAGCCAATAGGTTGGAGGTTGAACTTGAACTTCACACCCTCTTCACGCGCATTCTTCACCTCACGGCGAGAGCCCGGCATATTGGCTTCATCTCGGCGGTAAGCACAGACAACATTAGCTGCATGTTGGCGAATCGAGGTTCGGACACAGTCCATCGCGGTATCACCACCACCGAGCACAACCACTTTTTTGCCTTTCATGTCGATGAATGGTGTTGGGTTATCCAGTTCCATGACCTTGTAGGTATTGGAAACAAGGAATGGCAGTGCATCATAAACGCCCGGTGCGTCTTCGTTATCTAACCCAGCACGCATGTTTTTATAGGTGCCGACACCCAAGAAAACAGCATCATAGTCATCGACCAGTTGTTGTAGTTGAACGTCTTTACCGACTTCGGTATTCATCTTAAATTCGACCCCCATACCGCTAAAGATACGGCGACGGTTTTCCATGATGCCTTTCTCTAGTTTGAACGATGGGATACCAAATGTGAGCAGGCCACCGATCTCCGGGTAGCGATCAAATACTACGGCCTTCACACCGTTTCGAACTAAGATGTCAGCAGCAGCAAGACCGGCAGGGCCTGCGCCAATGATTGCGACCTTTTTGTCGGTCCACTCGACATGCGACATGTCTGGTTTCCAACCCATCTCGAACGCTTTGTCATTGATGTATTTTTCAATGTTGCCGATGGTTACTGCGCCGAAATCGTCGTTGAGGGTACAAGAGCCTTCACACAAACGGTCTTGAGGACAAACTCGTCCGCAAACCTCAGGCAAGCTGTTGGTCTGGTGAGACAGTTCAGCCGCTTCGATAATGCGCCCTTCATTGGCAAGCTTGAGCCACTGAGGGATGTAGTTGTGGACTGGACACTTCCATTCACAGTAAGGGTTACCACAGTCTAAACAGCGATCAGCTTGCGCCTTGGCTTGCTGTTTAGTGAAAGGTTCGTAGATCTCTACAAACTCAATCTTACGTATCTTGATTGGTTTCTTCGCTGGGTCTACGCGATTCACATCAATAAATTGGTATACATTCTGGCTCATTATTGGCTCCTTCCAATTATTGCGCTTGAACACGAAGTTCAGCAGAGCTACGGCTTTGGTGACCGAGCAAGGTGTTAAGATCCGCCGTCTTTGGCTTCACTAGGTAGAACTTCGGAATCCATTCATCAAAGTTCGCCAGAATAGCTTCTGCGTGTACTGAGCCAGTCTCTTCTAAGTGCTCTGCAATCAGGCCGCGTAGATGTTCTTGGTGGATAAATAGATCAGACAGAGAAAGAGCTTCGACCGATTCGTTGTTCACTCGGCCTTGGAAGTCCTCGTTCTTATCCATCACATAAGCAAAACCACCCGTCATACCGGCACCGAAGTTCACTCCGGTTGCGCCAAGAATGGCAACAATACCGCCCGTCATGTATTCACAGGCGTTGTCACCCGCACCCTCAATCACCGCAACCGTACCTGAGTTACGTACACCAAATCGTTCGCCTGCAGTACCGGCAGCAAATAGCTTGCCTCCGGTTGCGCCATACAGACAAGTGTTGCCTATGATGGTCGCTTCGTTACAAGTAAAGGCGGTGCCTTGGTGAGGCTTGATAACCACCTTGCCGCCAGCCATGCCTTTGCCTACATAGTCATTGGCATCACCCGTTAGGTAAAGCTCAACGCCGCCTGCGTTCCAAACCGCAAAAGACTGACCTGCGGTACCGTCGAGATATAACTTGATTGGTGAACCTGCCATCCCTTGGTTGCCGTATCGCTTAGCAATTTCACCAGAGATACGAGCGCCAATCGAGCGGTCTGTGTTGATCACGTTGTAGTAAAGGCTGGTGGATTGACGTTTCTCAATTGCATCGAGTGCATCATCAAGGATCTGTTGGTTGAGTTGCGCCTTATCAAATGGTGCGTTTGGCTCGGTCCAAAATAGTGGGTGACCCTCTGGAGAAACTGGAGCTTCGAGTATTGAAGATAGATCGAGTTTGCTCTGTTTCGCAGTGAGGCCTTGAACGGCTTCAAGCAAATCAGTACGACCAATCAGGTCTGTAAGTTTTTCTACACCAAGCTCTGCAAGGTATTGGCGAACTTCATCGGCTAGGCCAGTAAAGTAGTTCACCACCATATCCGGCAGACCTTTGAAGTATTCGCGGCGCAGCGTTTCATCTTGAGTCGCCACACCCGTTGCACAGTTGTTGAGGTGACAAATGCGTAGGAACTTACAACCCATTGCGACCATTGGTGCGGTACCAAAGCCAAAGCTTTCAGCACCTAAAATCGCCCCTTTAATCACATCAAGACCGGTTTTCAGACCACCGTCGACTTGTAGACGGATCTTATGACGAAGGCCGTTAGCAACCAGTGCTTGTTGAGTTTCGGCTAAGCCTAGTTCCCAAGGGCAACCTGCGTATTTCACCGAAGTTAGTGGGCTTGCCGCGGTACCACCATCGTAGCCAGAAATGGTAATCAGATCGGCATAAGCTTTTGCTACACCTGTCGCGATAGTACCGACACCCGGTTCAGATACTAACTTCACTGAAACCAAGGCGTTAGGATTCACTTGCTTAAGGTCGAAAATCAGCTGAGCCAAATCTTCGATTGAGTAGATATCGTGGTGCGGAGGAGGGGAGATCAGAGTGACGCCTTGAACTGAGTATCTCAGCTTAGCGATTTCTGCCGTCACCTTATGACCTGGCAGTTGACCACCTTCTCCGGGCTTCGCACCTTGCGCGACCTTGATTTGCAGAACATCTGCATTGGTCAAGTAATGTGGAGTTACGCCAAATCGACCAGACGCTATCTGTTTGATGCGTGAGTTACGATCGGTACCAAAGCGTCGTGGATCTTCACCACCTTCACCAGAGTTTGAGTAACCACCCAAACGGTTCATCGCCATAGCCAGTGCTTCATGCGCCTCTGGGCTTAGAGCACCAATCGACATCGCTGCCGAGTCAAAGCGTTTAAACAGATCGCTGTTAGGCTCGACTTTCTCTAGTGGTAGAGGCTTATCGGCTTTTTTGAGGCTCATTAAGTCGCGTAACATCGCGGCTGGACGAGCATTTACTTGCTTAGCAAAAGAGAGATAATCCGATGTCTCACCTGTTTTTACTGCAGTTTGCAGAGTGCCAACCACATCAGGGTTATAGGCGTGATATTCGCCGCCGTGTACGTATTTGAGTAAACCACCGTGCTCGATTGGCTTACGCTTAGTCCAGGCTTTACGAGATAAATTATAGATATCTTGCTGGAAATCGCTAAAGCTTGCGCCTTGGATTCGAGTGGTAACTCCGCGGAAACAGAGCTCAACAACATCGGAATGAAGGCCAACGGCTTCGAAAAGCTGTGAACAGCGATAAGAGGCAATGGTTGAAATACCCATCTTCGACATGATCTTGTACAGACCTTTGTTGATGCCGTTTTGGTAATTTTGCATTGCGGCACGATAGTCTTTATCTAAAGAGCCATCATCCAACATTTTACCTAACGCTTCATAAGCGAGGTATGGGTAAACCGCGGTTGCACCGAAGCCAAGCAGCACAGCAAATTGGTGTGGGTCGCGCGCAGTTGCGGTTTCAACCACTATGTTGGCATCACATCGTAGGTTGTTGTCAGCAAGTCTGGTTTGCACTGCACCGACAGCCATCGCTGCTGGAACTGGCAGTTTCCCTTTTTCTAAACCTTTGTCTGAAAGCACAATTAGCACAGTACCATCACGCACTTCTTGAACCGCACGATCACACAAGTCATTGATGGCTTGTTCGAGATCTTGCTGAGCCGGATCGTAGTGTAGGCTTAGAATCGTGTGACCATAGTGTTTTTGATTTAACTGCAGAAGTTGCTGCATGTCAGAGTAGAGAAGAACGGGCGAATTAAATGTCACACGATAGGCGTGACCATCTGTTTCGCAGAACACATTCATCTCTTTACCGATACTGGTCGCTAAAGACATCACGTGTTTTTCACGCAATGGGTCGATCGGCGGGTTGGTGACCTGTGCAAATTTCTGACGGAAATAATCAGTGATGAGACGCTCTTTAGAAGAGAGTACGGCCATTGGCGTATCATCACCCATCGATCCAACCGCTTCTTGTCCCATATCACCGAGCACACGTAGTACTTGGTCTGATTCTTCGTTGCTCATCGCAAACTGTTTTTGGTAGGTCTTGAGCGTGTCATCATCAAAGCTGCGCTTACCGACTTGCTCATCGGGCAGATCGGAAAACGGTGTGAGTTTGTGAACGTTCTTTTCCATCCACTCTTTATAAGGGTGGCGACCTTTAAGGTCATTGTCGATCTCGTTAGATTGCCACAATTTACCGCGGCGCGTATCTATGACGAGCAATTCACCAGGGCCGACACGACCTTTTTCTGCAACTTCATCCGGTGCGTAATTCCAGATACCGACCTCAGATGCTAGCGTGATTAAGTTGTCTTTGGTAATCACATAACGCGCAGGACGCAGGCCATTTCTATCTAGGTTACACGCAGCGTAACGACCATCTGAAAGTACGATACCAGCAGGACCATCCCACGGTTCCATGTGCTTGGAATTGAAGTCGTAAAAGGCACGCAGATCTGGGTCCATGTCTGGGTGATTTTGCCAAGCAGGCGGAACAAGCATACGCATCGCTCGGAACACATCCATACCACCGGCAAGGAACAGGTCGAGCATGTTATCTAGGCTTGAAGAGTCTGAACCTGTTTCATTCACAAAGGGTGCTGCGGTTTGTAAATCTGGCAGCAACGGCGAAGAGAATTTATAGGCACGAGCCTTAGCCCACTGACGGTTACCTTCAATAGTATTGATCTCACCATTGTGCGCTAAATATCGGAATGGTTGAGCCAGTGGCCAACGTGGCTGAGTATTGGTTGAGAAACGCTGGTGGAACAGACATATCGCAGATTCCATGCGTAAGTCAGCAAGATCGAGGTAAAATCGCGGAAGATCGGCCGGCATACATAGACCTTTGTAAACCATGACTTGTGTCGAAAGGCTACAAATATAGAAATCTTTGTCTTCGGTGATCTGTTTTTCAATTCTACGACGAGCGATATAAAGGCGTCGTTCAATATCCCGTTCACGCCAGCCAGCGGGAGCTGAGATAAAGACTTGCTGAATATTGGGAACCGAATCTTTGGCAATCGGGCCTAATACGTCGGTGTTGGTCGGCACTACGCGCCAACCTGCAACCGTTAAGGTCTCTTGAGCGAGCTCTTTATTGACGATGTCTTGCGCGGATTGCGCTTTGATTGGATCTTGGCTGAAGAAAATCATGCCGACAGCGTATTGCTTACCGAGCTTGAAGTTATTCTCTTCTGCAATAATTCTAAGATAAGAGTCTGGCTTCTGTAGTAATAAGCCACAGCCATCCCCGGTTTTACCATCCGCAGCGATACCACCACGGTGTGTCATGCGATCTAGGGCTGAAATAGCAGTTCTTACCAACTTATGACTAGGTTGGCCTTCCATTTGCGCTATTAAACCAAATCCACAGTTGTCTTTTTCAAGACTAGGATCATATAGAGCCATTGCAATTCTCCCTTTTGCTTCTCTGTCATCCAGACAGTAAATGACTAACTATTCATATACTTGTTGTTTTTTATAAACTGATAGTTTGCTTTAGCCAGTTAAAACGTTATTGGTTGTGTTAACAAAACCGATTGGTTTTATTTTCACCAGCTTTACAACGTATAGCTAATTGTGTTTAAGGTCAAGTTCATGGTTAATTATCATGCATAAACGCGATTAACCACTTAATAATCTAAAATAGTCGATGGATATCAATGGGATATATAAGGTGGGTGTTAACGAGATTTAACATATACAACAGGATGATTTTTAAAATGACAAATGCCAGATAGAAAAAAGGCTAGCATCGAGTGCTAGCCAAATATAAAAGTTAGGAAGGGTGTTGCTTTTCCTCTAGGCTAACGTCATCGACGTTAGCACGAGAAATATTATGCGGAAAGCATGAGTGAATCAGCTTTCGCTTCTAAGTTTGAGTTACCCATTAAGAAGTCATCAATGGCAATTGCACATTCACGACCTTCATTAATACAACGTACAACTAGAGATTGACCAGTACGCATATCACCAGCAGCGAAAACGCCTTTCTGGTTCGTTGCAAAACCTTCAGAAGCGACGTTACCGCGCTCGTCCAGTTTAATGTCTAGTTGAGCAAGCACGCCAGTTGGCTCCGGGTGTAAGAAGCCCATTGCTAGGAATGCCATGTCACAAGGAATAACACGTTCAGAGTTCGCTACTTCATCAAAGCCTGGACGCTCACCTGGTTTCGCATCTTGCCAAACGATGTCAGCAATACGTAGACCCGTCACTTGACCTTGCTCGTTACCGATGAACTCTTTGGTTAAGATGTTCCAGTGACGCTCACAACCTTCTTCGTGAGAAGTAGTGGTTTTCATGATCATTGGGTATTGAGGCCAAGGCATGTTTGCAGGGCGCTTCTCTGGTGGGATCGGCATGATCTCAACCTGAGTAATGCTTGCTGCTTTATGACGGTTTGATGTGCCCACACAGTCAGAACCCGTATCACCACCACCGATAACCACAATGTGTTTATCTTTAGCGTGAAGCTCTTCTGTTTTAAGGTCTAAGTCGTTAGCACGGCGGTTGTTTTGACCAAGGAATTCCATGGCAAAGTGAACGCCTTTCAGCTCACGACCTGGGATTGGTAAATCACGTGGAACCGTAGAACCACCTGTTAGCAATACCACATCAAATTCTTGGCGTAACTGTTGAGCATTAACATCAACACCGATGTGTTGGTTAACTTTAAACTCAACGCCCGCTTCAGCCATTAGGTTGATCTTACGATCAATCACGTCCATACCCAGTTTGAAGTCTGGGATACCGAAGCGAAGTAGACCACCGACTTTCTCGTCACGTTCAAATACCGTTACCGAGTGACCAGCGCTGTTTAGCTGCTCCGCTGCGGCTAGGCCAGCAGGACCTGAACCGATAACTGCGACAGTTTTACCTGTGCGAGAGCGTGGTGTTTTAGGTTTTGCGTACCCTTCACGGTACGCAGTTTCTACAATCGTTTTCTCGATATTACAGATAGTGATTGGGTCTTGGTTGATACCAAGAACACAGGCACTTTCACAAGGAGCAGGACAAACACGACCTGTAAATTCAGGGAAGTTGTTGGTAGAGCTTAGAATGTTCCAAGCCTCTTCCCAGCTGTCACGGTAAACCGCATCATTGAATTCTGGGATGATGTTACCAATCGGACAGCCGTTGTGACAGAAAGGTACGCCACAGTCCATACAACGAGAGGCTTGAGTATTGATCTTTTCACCAAACTCTTCGTTAAGTACGAACTCTTTGTTGTCTTCAATTCGAACTGACGGGTCGAGCTTCTTTGGAAGCTCACGACCGTGTTCTAAAAATCCAGTAGGCTTACCCATTATACTGCCTCCACTTCTTCCGTTTGTGCCTGTTGTGCTTCAGCTTTACGCTTTTCAAGAACCGCTTTGTAGTCGCGTGGCATTACTTTAACTAGCGATGCAACACTTGCTTCAAAGTTGTCTAGGAAAGACTGAGCAACTTCACTTCCTGTGAATTCAACATGCTTAGTTAGCATATCTAGTAGAAGAACTTTATCTTCTTGTTCAATTGGATCTAGGTCTACAAGTTCAGAGTTAAGTTTGGTTTCGAAGTCACCCGCTTTATCCCATACATAAGCCACACCGCCACTCATACCAGCAGCAAAGTTACGACCTGTTGAGCCAAGGATAATCGCGACACCGCCAGTCATGTATTCACAACCGTGGTCACCAACGCCTTCAACAACAACCTTCGCGCCAGAGTTACGAACACAGAAACGTTCGCCAGCCATACCGCGAATGAAAGATTCACCTGAAGTCGCACCGTAGAAACATACGTTACCTACTACGATGTTGTCTTCAGCAACGATAGTCGATTTCGCATCTGGGTACAGTACCAACGTACCGCCAGACAAACCTTTACCCCAGTAATCGTTCGCGTCGCCTTCTACTTCGAACTTAACGCCTTTCGCAAGGAACGCACCGAAAGATTGGCCAGCACTACCGTGGAACTTAACGTTCATTGGTTGTGGTAAACCTTGGTCTTTGTAAACCTTCGAGATTTCGTTCGACAGCATGGTACCTGCAGAGCGGTCCGTGTTGATGATAGGGAAGCTCGCATTCACGGCTTCGCCTTTCTCAAGAGCTGGAATCGCAGCTTGAATCAACTTGCGGTCTAGAACGTCTTCTAGGTTGTGGTTTTGTTGTGTCTGGTTGTAGATACCATCTTCTTCACGTGCCTGCTCGATGTGCAGTACAGGTGTTAGATCTAGGTTCTTGTACTTCCAGTGACCGATGTCATCACGAACTTTAAGTTTGTGCGATTGACCAACCATCTCATCGATAGAGCGGAAGCCAAGTTCAGCCATTACTTCACGCAGACCTTCAGCCATGTATTGGAAGAAAGTGACTACGTCTTCTACGCGGCCGTCGAAACGTTCACGCAGAGTCTTGTTCTGTGTTGCGATACCAACAGGACATGTATTCTTGTGACACTTACGCATCATGATACAGCCTTCAACAACCAATGCTGCTGTTGCTACGCCCCATTCTTCAGCGCCAAGTAACGTTGCGACTGCAAGGTCACGTGGTGTTTTCATCTGACCATCAGACTGAACAACGATACGGTTACGTAGGCCGTTTTTCAGTAGTGTTTGGTGCGTTTCCGCTAGACCTAGTTCCCAAGGCAGACCCGTGTGACGGATAGAAGACATCGGAGATGCACCCGTACCACCATCAAAACCTGCGATAAGTACCACGTCAGCTTTTGCTTTCGCTACACCCGATGCAATCGTACCTACGCCAGCTTCTGATACTAGCTTCACGTTGACACGGCCATTACGGTTCGCGTTTTTCAGATCGTAGATCAGCTGAGCCAAATCTTCGATTGAGTAGATATCGTGGTGTGGCGGTGGAGAGATAAGACCTACGCCCGGAGTCGAGTGACGCGTTGCGCCGATCCAGTCATCAACCTTATCACCAGGTAGTTGACCACCTTCGCCCGGTTTCGCACCTTGAGCCATCTTGATTTGCAGCTCATCAGCGTTAGATAGGTAGTAAGACGTTACACCAAAGCGACCAGAAGCCACCTGTTTGATTGCTGAACGTTCCCAGTCGCCGTTTTCTTTGCGTTCGAAACGTGCTGGATCTTCACCACCTTCACCTGAGTTTGATTTCGCACCAATGCGGTTCATCGCAACAGCCAGTGTTGAGTGAGCCTCATGCGAGATTGAACCAAAGCTCATTGCGCCGGTTGCGAAACGCTTAAGGATGTTCTCGATTGGTTCTACTTCTGCTAGAGGAATAGAGCCTGCAGGGTTCTTGATAAAGTCCAGTTGGCTACGTAGCGTTGCTGCGTTGTCGCCTTGGTCATCAACTGCTTTTGCGTACTTCTTGAACTGACCGTAATCTTTGTTACGCGTCGATTCTTGAAGTAGAGAAATCGTTTCAGGGTTGAATAGGTGCTTCTCGCCACGTTGTTTCCACTGGTAAACACCACCAACATCAAGGATCTGAGCTGGGATTTCACGAGCTGGGTAACCAACACGGTGACGAACCAGTACTTCTCGCGCGATATCGTCGATCGTTAGACCTTGGATACGAGAAACAGTACCTGTGAAGTATTTTTCAACCACTGATTTGCTAACACCAAGTGCTTCAAAGATTTGTGCACCGTGGTAAGACTGCAGCGTAGAGATCCCCATCTTCGAGAAGATCTTCAGTAGACCGCCGTTAACACCTTTACGGTAGTTATCGAATAACTCACGTGGGTGAACGTTTGGATCTAGCTTCTTAGTACGTTGCAGTTCAACAATCGTTTCGATAACTAGGTATGGGTTAACTGCGTTTGCACCGTAACCGATTAAGGTTGCGAAGTGGTGCGTTTCACGCGCGTCACCCGTTTCAACCACGATGTCACACTTAGCACGTAAACCTTTACGGATTAAGTGGTGGTGAACCGCGCCAACCGCCAGCATTGCTGGAATAGCAGCGTGGTTAGAGTTAACCGCACGGTCTGTCAGTAGGATGATAGAGTAACCATCAATCACTGCGTCTTCTGCGTATTGGCAGATACGCTTAAGTGCGCGCTCTAACTTACCTTGGTCGCCATTTGCTTGGAATACGATGTCCAGCGTCTTCGCTTGAAGGTGCTCGTTATCGATTGCACGCAGTTTTTCTAACTCAGAGTTAGACAGTACTGGAGACTCAAGCTCTACTTTTTGACAGTGCTCAGGTGTTTCAGCAAGTAGGTTCTGATCCTTACCTAGGTAAGTGTTCAGAGACATAACCATGCGCTCACGAATCGGGTCGATCGGCGGGTTGGTTACTTGTGCAAACAACTGTTTGAAGTAGTTTGAAAGGTGCTGCGATTGGTGAGAAAGAATCGCTAGCGGCCAGTCAGCACCCATTGCAGAAAGTGGCTCGTAGCCTGTTTTCGCAAGAGGTAGAATGATTTCGTTTACTTCTTCAGAGCTCACGCCAAACGATTGTTGTTTGTGTAGTAGTTTCTCTGGAGAAGGTTGGCTAAATTCGTTGCTCGCATCTGGTAGCTTTTTCAAGCTCAGAAGGTTCTCTTCAACCCACTTTTCGTAAGGTTGTGCTTTAGCAATGCTGTCTTTCACTTCTTCATCAGAAATGATGCGGCCTTGCTCAAGGTCAGCAACGAAGATACGACCTGGTTGTAGACGACCACGGTACTCAACGTTTTCAGGTGCAATCTCAACAACACCAGACTCAGACGCCATTACTAGGAAGTCGTCTTTAGTTACTGTGTAGCGAGAAGGACGCAGACCGTTACGGTCTAGTGTTGCACCTACTTGAACACCATCGGTGAAACATACAGATGCTGGGCCATCCCATGGTTCCATTACGTTCGCGTGGTACTGGTAGAACGCACGACGAGTTGGATCCATGTTTTTGTTTTCTTGCCATGCTTCCGGGATCATCATCATCAACGCGTGTGGCAGAGTACGACCTGAAAGAACAAGTAGCTCAAGTGCCATATCGAAGTTTGATGAATCCGAACTACCTTCCTGACAGATAGGAAGCAGCATGTCGATTTCAGCTTGTGTAAACAGATCCGATTCTAGGATTGCTTCACGTGCTTTCATCCAGTTCAGGTTGCCGCGAACCGTATTGATTTCGCCATTATGCGCGATGTAACGGAAAGGCTGAGCTAGACGCCAACGTGGGAATGTATTGGTAGAGAAGCGAGAGTGTACCAGTGCTAGAGCCGTCACCATGGTTGGGTTTTGCAGGTCTAGGAAGTACTGAGGAACTTGTTCAGTTGTTAGCTGACCTTTGTACACCAATGTCTTGTAAGACATAGAGTTGATGTAGAAGTCATCACCGATATTTGAAACGCTTTCTAGGCATACACGAACCGTGTAGTTACGTAGAACATACAGTTTACGCTCAAGCTCTTCTGGTGTGATACCAGGGCCGCCAGAAATAAATACGTGTTCAAATTGAGGCTCAGTGCTTAGTGGGTCAGCACCAATCATTGAATTGTCAGTTGGAAGTTCACGGTAACCGATAACTTCTAACTCAAGGCGTTGTGCATTGCGTTCTAGAATGTCACGACACTGTGCACGTTTGTGTTCATCTTTAGGGAAAAGTACAACACCAACACCATATTTTTCAAAAGATGGCAGCTTAATTCCAAGCTTTACGGCTTCTTCTAGTAAGAATTCGTGCGGCTTCTGTAGCAGGATACCTGCACCATCACCAGAACACGGATCGCAGCCTTGGCCGCCACGGTGTTCCATACGTGCAAGCATATCGAGTGCTTGAGTTACTACATCATGAGATTTGCGATTCTTTAGATGCGCAACAAAACCGATACCACAAGCGTCATGCTCCAATTCAGGAGTATACAGACCCTGTGAGTTCTGCTCTTGATCTACCATAGATACATCCTTCCAGTTAAATCTAGGCGCAACTTATTTGTATAAAGTCAGCCTTGTCCTTTTATATTTATGGGTCTAAACCTGCCTATGCTGGCGGTTTGAATCCTTTCCGTATCTCGCAGGAAAAGTATTGCGAGAAAAACAATCCTTAGTGATATCTGTTTATTTTTAACCACAAACTAGTGGTTTATATAGGTGGGAGTTAGATATCACCGACTTATTAGCAAGTTTTCGTTGTAAGTAAATACTCAAAAATAGCCAATATGTGTAAGTATCCTACAATTTTGTCTAGGCGAATTGCAATGAAAGTTGACCCATGTAGACCATTTTTTTCGTTTTATTTTGAATTTAATGCCTAACAAATGTGCAACATTAGGCAAATAGAGCCGATTTTTTGCATGTTTATTGATATTTGTTAGGTTGCTCGCAAAAAGCCTTGAGTAAACTAATTGGTCGAATTTTGCAGGGATGTAATTTTTTTTCAAAAAAAGACTGATATTCATTCTTATTTACTTGAGTGCTTTGAAAATATGCAATTACACGAGTTGGTCAATACTATCGGCCAAGACCTTCAACGCCGTTACGGCGAGAAGGTTCACAAGCTGACGCTTCATGGTGGTTTCAGCTGCCCAAACCGAGACGGGACAATTGGCCGTGGAGGTTGCACGTTTTGTAACGTGGCTTCCTTTGCTGATGAACAAACTCAAATTCAAAGTATTGCTGACCAGCTAAAAGATCGTGCGGGTGAGATTGCTCGTGCCAAGAAGTATCTGGCTTACTTTCAGGCGTACACCAGCACTTATGCTGAGGTACAAGTGCTTAAGAATATGTATGAAGAGGCGCTAAAAGCACCCGGTGCAGAGATCGTTGGTCTTTGTGTTGGCACGCGACCAGACTGTGTGCCTGAAGCGGTGTTGGATCTGTTAGCGGGCTACGTTAAACAAGGCTATGAGATTTGGCTCGAGCTCGGCCTGCAAACCGCCAATGATAAAACCCTCAAGCGAATTAACCGCGGCCACGATTTTGCAGTGTATGAAACGATCACCCAACGCGCACGCGCTTTAGGTATCAAGGTGTGTACTCACCTGATTGTTGGCCTACCAAAAGAAACCAAAGCGGATACCCTTGAAACCTTAGACAAGGTATTAGCCGTTGGCACCGATGGTATTAAGCTGCACGGCCTTCATATAGTAGAGGGCAGTACCATGGCCAAGGCGTGGAAGGCAGGAAAGCTAGAAGCCCCAAGCCTTGAAGAGTACATTGATATCGCGAGTGAGATCATTCAACGCACGCCTGCGGACGTGGTTTATCACCGTGTTTCTTCAGCGGCGAGACGCCCAACGTTGCTTTCTCCTTTATGGTGTGAGAACCGCTGGTTAGCGATGACTGAAATAGGCCGTTCGCTCGATAAAACCGGTGCTCAAGGCATCAAAACTGGCTCTGTATTCGAGTACACGTTGCCTGTTTTAAACGCAGCCAATTAATAGAAATCGGTGACTGTAGGTAACAGCAGATAAAACCAACAAATAGTGGTAACATTTCCCTCACAGATTTTATGGTATAGATTGAGAGTAAATGGAACTGGTAATGACTTGGTTGTGGGACAGGGCGTATGGCTACGGTATTTATATCGTTGTTGTATTGCTGATTGCTCTCATCTGCTGGCATCTCTATTCTCGTTATCAGTCGCATATCGAAACGCTTCTACTTGCTACCCCGTCGCCACTCTACTTTGTTGATGTTCGAAGTGGCGAAATACTTTATGCCAATCGCCAAGCCATGCAGTTGCTCGGTATCCGCCAAATCGGTGTTAATTTTCGCTTTCCTACTGTGGAAAGCGAGAACAGCTTTCGTCACTACTTAACCAATCACATTAACTCTCGAGCCTTCGAGCAGGTCTCCCTGTGGGCGCTTTCTGAATTTGAGTCGTTCAAGATCAACTTGGTCGGTCGTAAGATCCATTTTAGAAATAAACAGACTTGGATGATTCACGCCTCACCTTATAAAAACACCAACGAAGAACTGTCCCAAGAAGTTCGAGAACTGAATGTTGCTCGTACCGCGTTGGATTCTTTGTCTGAGCTGATCTACGTGAAAGATCAAAAGGGTGAGTTGGTCGCGAGCAATCGTTCGTTTAAAAAGTTTTGGCACGGTCGCCCAGAAGAGGGCACCTTGAGTGTTTCTGGTGGCGCATTGAAAGGCCGTGTTAGTGAACGTTCGTGGACAACCGATCAGGACGGCAAAGGGTGTTTGCTTGAAACCTATCAAAGTGTGCTGCTTTCCCAAGATGGAGAAACCATCGGCACGCTCTCTATTAGTCATGATGTGACCGATTGGCATGACATGCAACAGAAACTGCGTGGCGAAATGGAGAAGCGTAAAGATACCGAAGTGGCACTTGCGCAGCGTGACACCATCTTACAAAACATCTTGGAAGCGAGCCCAGACTCGATTGGTATCTTCAACGAAAACATGGTTTATCAAGCGTGTAATAAGCCGTTTGTGGCGGCGCTTGGTATCTCTGAGGTCAGTGACCTCGTGGGTAAGCGCCTGCAAGATGTCGTGCCGAATAGTATGTATATGCGTATCTCAGACACCGACCATCAAGTGCTTCATCATGGTAAATCGTTACGCTATATCGATAAGGTCGTTTCCAGTGATGGCGAATACACTTGGTACGATGTCGTGAAATCACCGTTTAGAGATCCAGCATCCAGTACTAATGGTGTGTTGATCATGGCGCGTGATATCACCGAGCGTTACCTTGCAGAACAGAAACTTGAAGAAGCCAACCTTGAGCTTGAACGTCTCAGCTTTATGGATAGCCTGACCCAGGTTTCTAACCGACGTCGTTTCGACGAACAGCTCTCTACACTGTGGCATTATCATGTGCGTGAGAAGTTGCCGCTGACGATCATGCTGTGTGATATCGACTTCTTTAAAGGCTACAACGATTTTTACGGACACCAACAAGGTGATGATGCTTTGATTCAGGTTTCGCAGGCATTTAAGCAGGTGTTGAATCGTTCATCTGATTGTGTGGCTCGTTATGGTGGTGAAGAGTTCGGCTTTATTCTGCCAAATACAACGACCGAAGGTGCTCAGCTGGTGGCGCAGCGTATTCATGACGAAGTCCTAAAATTGGAACTTGCGCATGAGAAGTCGACAGTGTCTGAATTCATCACGGTGAGTATTGGTATTATCTCTTACATTCCTACACCTGATGATGAAATGGAATCGGCTGTTGCCTTGGCTGACAGTGCGCTGTATCAAGCGAAATCAGACGGTCGCAACCGTTCAATGGTGCATCCATACTCAATTCGCTAACGCTATAAAATTGGCAATTTGATTATCCCCGGTTATTTTTGCTTAGTTAGTATTTGTATTGGTTAATTAACCTTCGAAATTACCGCTGAACACTTGCTGCGTGTGATGTAGCTAGCTTACCTCCTATCTTCAAACAGGGTAGAATGTTGCTAGTCTTATCGCATGGAGCGCTAAATGAAACCCATGAAAAATCTTGCCCAGTATTACGTGGATCTACTCGTAAAACTGGGGATTGTCCGCTTTTCTATCTTACTCGCCCTAGCGCTTGTTGCCCTCGCTGTTGTTGTGCAAGTTGGTATCACCCTCGCACTCAAAGGCAATGTTGATGACATCGACATTGTCCGTTCAGTTTTCTTCGGTTTAGTGATCACGCCTTGGGCGGTTTATTTCCTGTCAGTGGTCGTGGACCAGCTGGAAGAGTCTCGTCAAAGATTGGCGAAATTGGTCTCTAAGCTTGGCGACATGCGTGAGCGAGACCAAGAACTCAACAATAAAATGCAGCTCAATATCGAGAAGCTTAATCAAGAAATTGAAGAGCGTGAAAAAGCGGAAGAAGCGCGCGCAGAAGCAATGCAAGATCTCGAAAACGAGGTGTTCCAGCGCGAGCGTACTCAGCTTGAACTCGCAGAACGTACCGCACTGTTACGCTCGTTTATCGATGCCTCGCCTGACCTTATTTACTACCGTAATGAAGATGGTGTGTTCTCTGGTTGTAACCGTGCGGTTGAAGAGCTCACTGGCAAAACAGAAAAAGAGCTAGTTGGTTTAACGCCTTGGGATGTCTACAGCAAAGAGGTCGCTCAGCAAGTTGTTGAAACCGATAAGAAAGTATTTGCTGACAACCAAGCTCTAACTTATGACCAATGGCTTGAATACCCTGACGGACGTAAGAGTTACTTCGAACTGCGTAAAGTCCCTTTCTACAGCAAAGATGGCCGTCACTTGGGCTTGGTTGGTTTTGGCCGCGATATCACTGAGCGCAAAGAGCATCAAGAGTCACTAGAAAAAGCCAGCCGTGATAAGACCACCTTTATCTCTACCATTAGCCACGAGTTAAGAACGCCGCTCAACGGTATCATTGGCTTGAGCCGCATGCTGCTTGATAGCCAACTGACCACCGAGCAGCGTAAACAGATGCAAACCATCAAGGTGAGCGCGGTGACACTGGGTAATATCTTTAACGATATTATCGACATGGATAAGTTCGACCGTCGTAAGCTTGAGCTATTCCCAACGCCTATCAACTTTGAAGATTTCGTTGTCGAGATCGAAAGTATCTCAGCATTGATGGCCGAGCAGAAAGGGTTAAGGTTCGATCTAGAAAGATTGTCTGATCTTCCTGCTGCTGTTGAGGTGGATGGTACTCGTTTGAGGCAGGTACTGTGGAACCTTGTGAGTAACGCAATGAAGTTCACCAAAGATGGTGGAGTGGTGATGACAGTCAGCGCCGACATTGATGGTGACTTTGCCAACATTACGATGGAAGTGGAAGATACTGGTATTGGTATCCCTGAAAGTGAAATCGAGAAGATCTTCGCGATGTACTATCAGGTGAAATCGGGCACGGACAACTTGCACGCTGTCGGCACAGGTATTGGTCTTGCGGTCTCTCAACAGCTAATCAATATGATGGATGGCCACATTGAAGTCACCAGTGAAGAGGGTTTTGGTAGTACCTTTACAGTTTCGATTCGAGTTCCAGTGAATCACGATACTCAGGCTCTGATCAAAACACCAAGAAAGCAGTCGAACCTTAAGATCTTTATGGTCGAAGATATTGAACTCAATATCACAGTGGCTCGCTCTCTACTTGAAAGCCTTGGCCATGAAGTGACAGTCGTGATGACGGGTAAAGAGGCGCAAATTGCTTTCAATCCTGAAGACTATGATTTGGTGTTGTTGGATATCCAACTGCCAGATATGACGGGTTTCGATATTGCTCAATACTACCGCGAGAAATACAGCCAGCTACCGCCTTTGGTGGCATTAACTGCGAACGTGCTAAACAACAAGCAAGAGTACTTCCAGAAAGGCATGGACGAAGCGATCAGTAAACCTTTGTCGGTTCGAGCTATCCAAGATGTCATAAGCGAACTTATTGAAGATGCACCAGAGGTTATTGAGAAGGTAGCGGGCACGGATAAGGTTGAGAGCATTGATAAAGTCGATGCGAGTAAGCCTGTTCTTTCAGCAATTGATACCACTTTGCTTGATATTGATATGCTAGAGTCTTATGTTGATATTGTTGGACCGAAACCGGTTTTGGATAGCATCGCGATGTTCGAAGATATGATGCCGGAGTATATGGAAATATTGAACTCCAACATGGTCGCGAAAGATAAAGCCAATATCGTTTCTGAAGCACATAAGATTAAAGGTGCAGCAGGTTCTATTGGCCTGAAACGCATCCAACAAGTTGCCCAGAAAGCTCAATCTCCAGATATGCCTGCGTGGTGGGAGAACATTTCAGATTGGGTTGATGAGATAAATAACGAATACCAGAATGACATTGAAGTCTTAAAGAGTTGGTTAAATCAAAGGTAGAAGAATAATGAAAAAATTAGCATTCGCCGCATGTGTAGTGGCATTAGCGGGTTGTTCTGCGCCACAAGTAGAATGGCAGCAAGATAATCAAGTCGAAGTATCTGCAGCAACAGTTACCATGAAAAGCAACCTTTGGCACAACAAGATGCCAACGATTGGCGAGACTCAAGATAAGACCCTGCATGGTGCTATCTACCTAGAGTCAGACTCACAACTGCCAGCAACGCTTGCGGTTGAAAGTGTTACGGTTAAACAGGGTGCAGACACCTTGTTGGTAACGGCTGACGATCTTGATTTAAGAACACACAGTGAAACTCAATGGGAAGTCGCGTTTGTATGGCAGCTAGAGATCGACAGTGACAAGCCTGTTGATGTGGCGGTGGAACTTAAAGATGGCGAAACCGTGAAGTGGCTAGTAGAGAAAGACGTTAAGGTGGATACGGTTTACTAAAACCTTATCCAATTAAGAACAATAAAAAAGGGAGAATGCGTTGGCATTCTCCCTTTTTAATAACTATTGATGACGCTTCTATTGTTAATAACACTTACTGGTGAGCAGTGCTTAACGGTAAGAAGCGCGAATCGAATTAGTCTTCTAGGTCACCACAAAAGCGGTAGCCTTCACCGTGAATCGTTGCAATGATTTCTGGCGTACCAGAAACAGATTCAAAGTGCTTACGAATACGACGGATTGTTACGTCTACAGTACGATCGTGTGGCTTAAGCTCACGGCCAGTCATCTTCTTAAGAAGGTCAGCACGTGTTTGGATCTTACCTGGGTTCTCACAGAAGTGAAGTAGAGCACGGAACTCTGAACGAGGTAGCTTGTAGCCTTCGCCATCTGGGCTAACCAGAGAACGACTGTTGATATCTAGTACCCAACCGTTGAACTCGTACTTCTCAACGCTACGCTTCTCTTCTTGAACAGAGCTTGTGCTCATTGAACGGTTCAGAAGGTTGCGTGCACGGATAGTCAATTCACGAGGGTTGAAAGGCTTAGTGATGTAGTCATCAGCGCCGATCTCTAGGCCAAGGATCTTATCAACTTCATTATCACGACCAGTTAAGAACATAAGCGCTACGTTTGCTTGCTCACGTAGTTCACGCGCAAGTAGTAGGCCATTCTTACCTGGAAGGTTGATGTCCATAATTACAAGGTTAACTTGGTTGTCAGATAGCACTTGGTGCATCTCTTCACCGTCGCTAGCCTCAAAAACAGCATATCCCTCTGCTTCAAAAATACTCTTTAGAGTGTTACGAGTTACTTGCTCATCTTCAACGATAAGAATCTGCGGGGTTTGCATTTGGCGGTACCTAAATTTGTGACGAAACTGTGCTAATAGAATAAATTCTAGGCAAAAACATAACATACAGGTAATGTATTTTTGATGATAACTTAAAGTTTTCAAAAAAACACTTACTTCCAGCTATCTGCCTTCCTTGAAGTATTGCCCAATAACGTAGATCCAGTACGCCTTTCAATCATTCTTTTAGTGATTGGAGTGGATTCTATAATGTTAACAGCATGCTAACAACGCGAGAATGTTAATTCCATTCACTTTGTTGATTTACATCAATTGCCGTATCGCAACAAACTTTAATAGTATGGCTACAACTTAACCAATGTTATGGTGACTATTTAGCACCAAAACAAGAATGATTATTCGAGATGCTTCGCACATCTTGCCTGCTAAAGACCGGATTATGAACCAAGGAAGCTGAAAGCTGTCTTAAGAGTCTAGTAGATAAATATGCTCAATCAACTTTTATTGAGTAATAAATTGAGCATAGAACAATGAAAACAAAGGATTAATTTTAATAACATATAAAAGCATAGAGGCTAGCCTGACATAACCGGTAACGCCTTACTCACGGAGGATATATGCACGATATAACACCCGACTTGTGTGATGAGTTTGAAAGCGAAGTCACCCTACTGAACATGCCATTGCAGAACTTCGGCCAACGTGGTGCGTTCTTTGGAAAAATTGTAACAGTTCGTTGTTATCACGATAATTCCAAGGTTCGCGAGGTTTTAGAGACCGACGGCTGCGGCAAAGTGCTTGTCGTTGACGGAAATGGCTCATGCCAGAAGGCGCTGCTTGGCGATCAACTCGCTATTCTCGCGATAGAAAACGGTTGGGAAGGCGTGATTGTAAACGGTGCGGTGCGTGATGTTGGCATGATGTCGCAAATGGACCTTGGTGTTCAGGCGCTGGGTGCATCGCCATTCAAGACCGAGAAACGCGGCGTCGGACAAGTGAATGTTACGCTCTCTATACATAATCAACTGATTCAGCCTGGTGACTATATTTATGCCGATTGGAATGGCGTATTAATTTCATCTGAGTTGTTAATTGAGTCGTAACTAACTCAAATTTAATTCCGTTGTTAGATTAGATTGGGGAATGGTTTGTGATGTGCTGAAAGCTTGGGGCTCAATTCGGACTAATCAGTAAATAAAGAACAAGCGAAAGAGATTAAAAGCGAAACCCTAATCCCACTTCAACACCTTGCTGCCACTCTTCATAGTCAAGGGTGGCATGCAAATCTAGATTATCAGTCAGTTGCACTCGGCTGGAAACCTCTGCGGCTACCGATTTCTCATTGTCTTCGGTTTCATCTTTATAGGTGTGTAAAGAACTGTTGAAAGAGACTCTTTCTGAAAACTGATAACTGACACCACTTAAGAATCCACTTTCCTGTTTCAGTGCCGCACTATTGATACGTGTACCCACGTAAAGATCCACATCTGAAAACAAGCTATAAGAATAGCCACTGTCTATTTTCCAAGTATCGAAGCTTTCACTTGACGCGTTTTGTGTGGAGATAAAAAATTTATGAGAAGAACGATCTATTTGAGAAGGAAGTAGAGGCAAACTATTCGCTGAACAAACAACAGGCATAGCAAAAGCCAAAAGAATAAGTAATCTCTTCATTTCCCACTCCTGATGTCATTATTATTGTTCTTCGAACGTTATCGTTCAATTAAAGCACAGAACTTGTGCGTTCGCTGCACAATCGATATAGCATTTTGTTATGACTATATATGCAATTGATCACTCTTGCTTGTTCAATGAGTAAATCCAGTATCTTAAGTGAAGGTTTATACAGGGTGTTTTATCCCTTAAATGACGGTTTGCTCTGAAAAACGGTGCGAATGTAAAAAAAACGCAACTTTTCATTGACGTCCAGTGGTAAAAATTGATACACGTAGAGTAAAGCACAAGCAGAGAATTTGATATGCAGCACGTAAGCCACCTAGTAATGACCACAACCATTATTATTACCGACATTAACATTGTTGGGGCAGGCTGCTAAGTAACGGATTTTAAAAAAAAGGCCTGTATCCAACAAGATACAGGCCTTTTTTTGTACCATTTTTATGACTTATGGAGAAAGGGATGCGCGTTTTAAAGTTTGGAGGTTCATCATTAGCTGATGCAGATCGTTTTTTACGAGCGGCTGATATCATTGCTAATAATGCCCAGCAAGAAGAGCTAGCCGTTGTACTATCGGCTCCAGGAAAAACAACCAATAAGTTGGTCGCTGTTATCGAAGCTGCACTTAAAAATGGTGAAGCAGACGCACAGATTACAGAGATCGAATCCTCATTCGCTGCACTGTTTGCAGATATTCAAGCCGTTGTTCCTTCTATTGACGGTTCTGCGTTCCAAGAGCAGGTGGATACTTCTCTTGCTCAGCTAAAACAGTTCGTAAACGGCATTAACCTACTGGGCATGTGCCCGAATCATGTTAATGCTCGCATCATCAGTAAAGGTGAGCGAATCTCAATCCAGTTGATGAAAGCAGTACTTGAAGCGAAAGGCCAACCAGCAAGCCTGATTGACCCAGTTCAATACTTATACGCTAAAGGTGATCACCTTGAAGCTATGGTCGATGTGGATGTTTCAACTCAGAACTTCCGTCAATCGCCACTTCCTAAAGGTCACGTAAACATCATGCCGGGTTTCACTGCTGGTAATGATAAAGGCGAGTTAGTAACACTTGGCCGTAATGGCTCTGACTACTCAGCGGCAGTTCTAGCGGCATGTCTACGTGCTGATTGCTGTGAAATCTGGACTGATGTAGACGGCGTTTACAACTGTGACCCGCGCTTGGTTGATGATGCTCGTCTTCTTAAGTCATTAAGCTACCAAGAAGCGATGGAGCTTTCTTACTTCGGTGCTTCGGTTCTACACCCGAAGACTATCGCGCCTATCGCGCAATTCCATATTCCTTGTCTGATCAAAAACAGCTTTAACCCACAGGGTGCGGGTACTTTGATCGGTCAAGACACTGGCGAAGATAACCTAGCAATCAAAGGTATTACTACGCTAAGTGACCTAACAATGGTTAACGTATCAGGCCCTGGTATGAAAGGCATGGTTGGCATGGCAAGTCGCGTATTCGGCGCGATGTCTTCGGCTGGCGTTTCTATTGTCCTTATTACTCAATCGTCTTCTGAGTACAGCATCAGCTTCTGTATTGAATCGGCTGACAAAGTGAAAGCGAAACAAGTGTTGTCAGACGCGTTTGAACTTGAACTTAAAGATGGTCTGTTAGAGCCAGTTGAGTTCATGGATGATGTTGCGATTGTAACGCTGGTGGGTGACGGTATGCGCACTTCACGTGGCGTAGCATCTCAGTTCTTCTCCTCTTTAGCTGAAGTGAACGTTAACATCGTTGCGATTGCTCAAGGGTCATCTGAGCGTGCTATCTCAGCTGTTATCCCTGAAGATAAAATCTCTGAAGCAATCAAAGCGTGTCACGAGAACCTATTCAACTCTAAGCACTTCCTTGACGTATTCGTTGTGGGTGTTGGCGGCGTTGGTGGCGAACTTGTTGATCAGATCCAACGTCAGCAAGGTAAATTGGCTGAAAAAGGCATCGTGATTCGCGTATGTGGTTTAGCAAACAGTAAAGGTTTGTTGCTAGACAGCGATGGTCTACCGTTAGAGCAGTGGCGTGACCGTATGTCGAGTGCGACTGAAGAATTCAGCCTAGCTCGCTTAGCCGCTCTTGTTCAACGTAACCACATCATCAACCCTGTCTTGGTTGATTGTACGTCTAGCGAAGGTATTGCGGCGCAGTACGCTGATTTCCTAGCGGCTGGTTTCCACGTGGTAACACCAAACAAGAAAGCAAACACAGCAAGCATGGCTTACTACCATCAGCTTCGTGAAGTTGCACGTAACTCACGTCGTAAGCTGATGTACGAAACAACCGTAGGTGCAGGTCTACCAGTAATCGAAAACCTTCAGAACCTTATCTCTGCAGGTGATGAACTTGAGAAGTTCAACGGCATTCTTTCAGGTTCACTGTCTTACATCTTCGGTAAACTTGATGAAGGTATGACACTAAGCCAAGCAACCAATATTGCTAAAGATAACGGCTTTACTGAACCGGATCCTCGTGACGATTTATCTGGTATGGATGTGGCGCGTAAGCTGCTTATTCTTGCTCGTGAAGCAGGCATGGCGCTTGAACTTGAAGACGTTGAAGTTGACCAAGCTCTGCCACCAGGTTTTGATGACTCAGGCACGGTTGAAGAGTTTATGGCTCGTCTGCCAGAAGCGGATGCTTACTTCCAAGAGCAATCGGCTATCGCAGCAGAAGAAGGCAAAGTACTTCGTTATGTTGGCGAAATCGCTGAAGGTAAGTGTAAGGTTCGTATCGCTGCTGTTGATGGCGACGACCCAATGTTCAAGATTAAAGATGGCGAGAACGCATTAGCATTCTACAGCCGTTACTACCAACCAATCCCTCTAGTACTACGTGGCTACGGCGCGGGTACTGAAGTAACAGCAGCTGGCGTATTCTCTGATGTGATGCGTACTCTTGGTTGGAAATTAGGAGTTTAGGAATGAGTTCAAGTGATATGGATGTTGTCGTTTATGCTCCTGCATCAATCGGTAATGTCAGTGTAGGGTTTGATGTGCTGGGGGCCGCTGTGTCTCCAGTGGATGGCACACTGCTGGGTGACCGAGTAATGGTTAAAGCAGGCGATGAATCATTCTCGCTAAAAACAGCAGGCAGCTTTGTTTCTAAGCTGCCGACTGAAGCCAAAGAAAACATCGTCTACGACTGCTGGGTGGTGTTCTCTAGAGAGCTTGATAAAAAAGGCGTTGCGCTAAAGCCTTTAGAAATGACACTCGAAAAGAACATGCCTATTGGTTCTGGTCTAGGTTCAAGTGCATGTTCAATTGTCGCGGCACTGGATGCGCTAAATCGTTTTCATGGCCAGCCACTGAATGAGACTGAACTGCTTGCTCTAATGGGCGAAATGGAAGGTAAGATTTCAGGCGGTATCCATTATGATAACGTTGCTCCATGTTACCTTGGTGGTGTGCAGTTAATGCTTGAAGAGTTAGGTATCATTAGCCAAGAAGTACCGTGTTTTGATGACTGGTATTGGGTAATGGCGTATCCGGGTATTAAGGTTTCAACGGCTGAAGCTCGCGAAATTCTTCCTTCTCAATATCGTCGTCAGGATGTGATTGCCCATGGCCGTCATCTAGCGGGTTTTATCCACGCGTGCCACTCTGGTCAGCCAGAGCTAGCAGCGAAGATGATCAAAGACGTGATTGCTGAACCATATCGTGAGAAACTGCTTCCAGGGTTTGCTGATGCGCGTAAATACGCCACTTCAGCTGGAGCACTGGCTACTGGGATCTCCGGTAGCGGTCCAACTCTATTTAGCATTTGCAAAGAACAAGATGTCGCCGAGCGTGTTGCACGCTGGTTAGAACAAAATTACGTACAAAATGAAGAAGGATTCGTTCACGTTTGTCGTCTAGATAAGCAAGGTTCGATCGTTACAGGAAGTGAGTTATGAAGCTGTACAACATCAAAGAAAATGACGAGCAAGTCTCTTTTGGCCAAGCCGTTCGTCAAGGTTTAGGTCGTAATCAAGGTCTATTTTTTCCATCTGAGCTACCAAAGTTTGATGATATCGATGCGCTGCTAGCAGAGGACTTTGTCCCTCGTAGCTCAAAAATTCTGTCAGCATTGATTCGCGATGAATTACCAAAAGAACAGATCGACCAAATGGTGGATGCAGCGTTCCAATTCCCTGCACCAATCAACCAAGTAAAAGACGGCGTTTACGCGCTTGAGCTTTTCCACGGCCCTACACTGGCGTTTAAAGATTTCGGTGGCCGCTTTATGGCTCAGTCTTTAGCAGCCGTTTCAGATGGTGGTCAAATCACGATCTTAACAGCAACATCAGGTGATACTGGTGCGGCGGTTGCACATGCTTTCTACGGCATGGAAGACATCAATGTTGTGATTCTTTACCCGAAAGGCAAGATCAGCCCATTGCAAGAGAAGCTTTTCTGTACGCTGGGTAAGAACATTCACACTGTCGCTATCGATGGTGACTTTGATGCGTGTCAGGCTCTGGTTAAAGAATCATTTGATGATGCTGAACTGCGTAAAGAGATTGGTCTTAACTCGGCAAACTCTATCAACATCAGCCGTTTAATGGCTCAGATCTGTTATTACTTTGAAGCGGCTTCTCAGCTGACTAAAGAGCAACGTGAAAACCTAGTTATTTCTGTACCAAGTGGTAACTTTGGTAACCTAACGGCGGGTCTATTGGCTAAAGCACTAGGTTTACCTGTTAAGCGTTTCATCGCAGCAACCAATGAAAATGACACGGTTCCTCGCTACCTAGAAACAGGTCAATGGGATCCAAAACCGACCATTGCGACAACGTCGAACGCGATGGACGTAAGCCAACCAAATAACTGGCCTCGTATTGAAGAGCTTTGCCAACTGAAAGGTTGGGGCTTAGATACACTAGGCAAAGGTAAAGTATCTGACGAGCAGAGCGCTGAGTCAGTTCGCGACCTAAAAGCACAAGGTTACCTATGTGAACCACATGGTGCGATTGCTTACCGTCTATTGGAAGAGCAATTGCAAGAGAATGAAACTGGCTTGTTCCTGTGTACAGCACACCCAGCGAAATTCAAAGAAGTGGTTGATGACATCCTAGGTTCTGATATCGAACTGCCTGGCCCGCTAGCAAAACACGCGGCAATGGAGTTGTTGTCTGAAGATCTTGATAACGATTTTGAAGCGCTAAAAGCAGTGCTTCGTCGAGTTCAACCGTAACGTCCATTTGTTTTTCGAACAAATAAAAACGGCGCTCAATGAGCGCCGTTTTTGTATTCTAATTTAAGCTCTAAAAATTATAGAGACTCAGTGAACGTACGTGCGATAACGTCACGTTGCTGTTCAGTTGTTAGAGAGTTGAAACGTACAGCGTAACCCGATACACGGATAGTTAGCTGTGGGTAGTTCTCTGGGTGAGCAACTGCGTCTTCTAGCGTTTCACGCTTAAGAACGTTAACGTTTAGGTGTTGGCCACCTTCGATGCGTGGTGCTGCTTCGATTGCAACTTCACGGCTTTCGTACTCGCCTAGGTCTGCAGCTGAGATAACTTGGTCAGCTTCGAAACCTGCAGTAGCAACAACACAACGAGCTTCATTCTTCTCGCTATCTAGTAGCCAGATTGAGTTTAGTAGGTCATCGTTTGCTGCTTTAGTAATTTGAATACCTTGGATCATAACTATCTCCTAGTCCACTGAATGTGGTTTGATTATGGTGTTAACTTTCGATTTTTTATTGAGCTGAGTAATATATACCTAATATTAGTAAGGTTAACATTGATTTAAGTCAAAAAACAACCAAAAACCATATTTTCACAAAGGTGATTATCTTGAGGTAAATCAATAAAACCTTTGAAAACAAAGTAATTACAAAATATTTTAAAGTATAAAAAATATTTAACAGTTGTATTTGTTGTAAGTTTACTACATTTGTTGTGTTTTTATTGAACAGCAACCGATACAACCCTTTATTTATTAAGCATTATGAAAGTGTAAAGTGATTTAATGACAAACAATAATTCATCCTCAAAACCGGAAACAAATATGAAGTTTATTGGCGCTCATGTGTCGGCTGCTGGTGGTGTTGATCAGGCGCCTATGCGTGCACGTGAAATAGGTGCCAATGCGTTTGCACTGTTTACCAAGAATCAGAGACAGTGGGCGGCAAAACCGCTAGAAGCGAAAACCATTAGTGCCTTCAAAGCCAATTGCAAAATGTTGGGCTTCGGTGCTGAGCACATTCTTCCTCATGACTCCTACCTTATTAACCTAGGAGCACCAGAGGAAGAGAAGCTAGAGAAATCACGCGCGGCTTTTATTGATGAGATGGAGCGTTGTAATCAACTTGGGTTAACGCTTTTGAATTTTCATCCTGGGAGCCACTTGAAGAAAATCTCAGAAAGCGAATGTTTGGCTAAGATCGCCGAGTCGATCAACCTAGCTCATCAAGCTGTACCTGACGTAATCGCGGTGATCGAGAATACGTCAGGGCAGGGCACTAACCTTGGTTGGAAGTTTGAACATCTAGCTGAGATTATCGAGCAGGTAGAAGATAAGTCACGTGTTGGCGTGTGCTTAGACACCTGCCATACGTTTACTGCTGGCTATGACTTACGTACAAAAGAGGCGTGTGAGCATACTTTTGCTGAGTTCGACCGCATTGTGGGTATGCACTACCTAAGAGCAATGCACATCAATGATTCAAAAGCTGAGTTCGCGAGTCGAGTTGATCGACACCATTCTTTAGGAAAAGGTGAAATTGGCTGGGATTGTTTTGAGTATATTGCTTCTGATTCTCGCTTTAATGGTATCCCTCTTATCTTGGAAACGATTGATTCGACGATTTGGAAAGAGGAAATTCAAAAACTTAGAATGTTTCATCGCTCAGCAACGGTAGTCAGCGAAGAAGCGTAATAATAGAAGGGAAAATTTATTTCCGTCTATTTCTAAAAATTGGCACCTTTCTTTCATAACATTAAAGTGAATATGTAGTTCACGATGTCTTAGAGGAGGTGCCTTTATGTATTCAATCACCCAAACTTCAACTGTTGCTGTCGCAAGTCGTTTACCAACACCAAACCGTCACGTGCATAACCATGGCCACCATCGTACACAACAGAAAAGTGGTTAATCGAGATAAACACAACTTGAACTGATTATTATGATTCATCAACAAGTGAACCCTACACATCATGTTTATTGATAGCTGTATGAGGTATAACTAGATCCTTATTTAGGAGAGTTAGCCGATACAGCTATTTTTTTGTCTGGCGAAAGCCGCTAGAAACCTTGATGATTGGGAAGTAAAACGATGAGCGCACCAAAAACTTGGGAATCCATTATTAATGATGAACGTGACAAGGAGTACTTTCAGAGTGTCCTCGCGTTTGTTGAGCAGCAACGTAATAACGGGAAAACCGTCTACCCGCCACAAGATCAGGTGTTCAGTGCCTTTGATATGACGCCTTTCGAATCCGTGCGAGTAGTTATCTTAGGGCAAGATCCTTATCACGGTGCTAACCAAGCTCATGGTTTAGCATTCTCAGTCCTTCCTGGCGTAAAAATCCCACCTTCTCTACGTAATATGTACAAGGAGCTTGCACAAGATATAGAGGGCTTTGAGACTCCTAGTCATGGTTATCTCGATTCTTGGGCATCGCAAGGGGTGTTGATGTTGAACACCGTTCTTACAGTAGAAGAGGCAAAAGCACACTCACATGCTAAATGTGGTTGGGAAACTTTTACTGATGCCATGATTGCTGAGCTCAATCAGCGTTCTGAACCAATCATCTTTTTGTTGTGGGGCGCACACGCCCAGAAGAAAGGCCAAGCGATTGATGAAGGCAAACATCATGTGTTGGTTGCACCTCACCCATCGCCATTATCGGCACGTCGTGGCTTCTTCGGTTGTCAGCATTTCTCAACAACCAACAAGTTACTTTCTTCTATGGATCAACAACCTATTGACTGGTGTTTACCAACAGAAGTGTAGGTTGGTGGTTTTCTGAGCAGGGTCAAATCATAAATCAGTATCTTCGTATACACTTATAAACAGTAGGTGTAATGGAGTGCAATACTATGATGATTGAAAGGATAAGACGAGAGCATGGCTATATGGCTCGTTTGCTCGCGATACTCAACAATAAGTTAGAGCTTCTAAAACAAGAGCGAGAAATAAACTATAGCTTGGTTGCTGAGGTGGTTGATTACTTGATGAACCATTCAGACAAAGTGCATCACCCTAAAGAAGACGTCATTTATCGCTACTACCTTAAGCAATATGGCAGTGAGCAAGCGATTGAAGACTTGGAGTTAGAGCACCAATTGCTTTCTGAGAAAACGGCGGACTTTTTAGGCGTGGTCGATATGATCCTTCAAGATGCGGTGGTTCCTCAGCAAGTCTTTATAGAGCAGCTTGAAGCGTTTGTTAAGGCTCAGAGAAAGCACATGGAATATGAAGAGAAGCATGTGTTACCAATGATTGTTGAGGCGTTCACGGTTAAGGATTGGCAAGAGGTTGAGTCACAATGGCTTCAACCAGAAGACGACCCTGTTTTTGGGGACACGATTGCTGACCAATATCGCCAGCTCGCAGCTCGCGTTCGACAAAATGAGCAAGAGTGCGTTTAGTTAATATTAAGGGGGAGTCACTCCTATTTCGAAGTGCCTTCTATATTAAAAGGTGACTGTTTGAGACTCCCTCTATATTAGTTGATTGGTTCTTAGTGCGGCGCTTTGAACGGATGCGATAGTCTAAACAATAAAAAAGGCACCTTTATAGGTGCCTTTTGCTATCTGATTTCTTATCGTGCTGATTAAAGCTTTATATCGTCAAGGCTAAAATCGAGACCGAGATTCATCTCTCTTAGCTCTTTCTCAAGCTGCCTGCGATCGTTGATGGCCTCGATTTCACGCCACTTACGCTTCAGTGGTTTCGAGCGTGTTTTTTGAGTTGCACGAGGCATTTCTAGTTCTGATACTTCATCGAATTGAAAGCTATCCATAAGCCATATCTCCTTCCGTGGGACTAGTTCTTACGAACCATTAAATATCATATTTAGGTTCACCATAACCTTGATTTGTTTCTCATTTGTTTCAAATCCATGAAGTTTTTGTTCTGTTTTTTTATGCATGCTCACACATTAAGGGACTTTTTATGTATAAAAAACAAGCAAACAAACCTAAGTAAACGATTAAATTAGGGGTTATTGAATGTTAATTCATTGTGCGAATGGAATAGTGTTTTGCCTACAATGCATTGAAGTGCACATGGTGCTATGCGGTATAGGGATCTCATTGGCCTAGAAAAAAACGAAGATCTTCACTATACCTTGTAAAACCTAGGCTGACGTCATTTTTATAGGATGATGTTCTCGTTAGGGCGGAGCCGTGGCTGTTGTTGATATTATGTCCCGATAATGTGACTTTTATTGGGCTGTATTGTTGAAAGTTGTGTTAACAAAAGGTGTGTTATTAGTGAAATGTCATTTCAATATGAGTGCATTTGCATATTGATTTTTAAGTCGTCTCGCTGCATTATCCGCCCGTCAAAAAATACACTGATACGTAAAATGGATGCATGAAGCGACATTTACAATCTAGATCGCAGCAAATAAATATAAAACGAATGCCGACACAACATTGACACTGGCATAGGCGATTTAGAGGAAGGCTAGGAAGCATGATCGGTGCTTAAACTCAATTACGAGGTTCACGTGACAGACTTAATCAATTTGATGAACGATCTCCTTTGGGGATCTATCTTAGTTTACTTACTGGTTGGTGTGGGTATCTACTTCACTGTACGACTAGGCTTCATTCAATTCCGCCATTTCGGCCACATGTTCTCTGTTCTTAGAAACAGCCGTAAAGCAGACAGTGCTGGTATCTCTTCTTTCCAAGCTCTTTGTACTAGTCTCGCTGCTCGTGTAGGTACGGGTAACATGGCAGGTGTTGCTGTAGCTCTAACCGCAGGTGGCCCTGGTGCTATCTTCTGGATGTGGCTAATCGCCATGCTAGGTATGGCAACATCGTTTGCTGAAAGTACACTGGCACAGCTATACAAAACGCGTGATAACGACGGTAACTACCGCGGCGGCCCTGCATACTACATGGAGAAAGGCCTAGGCATGCGTTGGATGGGGGTTCTATTCTCTATCTTCCTAATCATTGCATTCGGTCTTGTATTCAACGCGGTTCAAGCAAACGCGATTGCAAGCGCAATGAACACTGCATTTGACCTTGAGCGTAGCTACGTTGGTGTTGGTATCGTAATTATCTCTGCATTCGTTATCTTCGGTGGTATCCGTAAGATTGCACGTACTGCAGAAATCATCGTTCCAATCATGGCATTGGCTTACCTAGCGATCGCTATGTACGTGATGTTCGCGAACATCGAGAAAGTGCCTGAAGTATTGGCTCTTATCTTCAAGAGTGCATTCGGTCTGCAAGAAGCAGCGGCGGGTGGCCTAGGTTACGCAATCGCACAAGCGATGATTAACGGCATCAAACGTGGTTTGTTCTCGAACGAAGCGGGTATGGGTTCTGCGCCAAACGCAGCAGCTTCTGCTACGCCTTACCCACCACACCCAGCATCACAAGGTTACGTGCAAATGCTAGGCGTGTTCATGGATACCATTGTTATCTGTTCAGCAACAGTAGCAATCATCCTGATGTCTGGTGAGTATGTACCACACGGTGAAGTTACGGGTATCGAACTAACGCAACGTGCACTAACAGCACAAGTTGGCGAATGGGGCGGCATCTTTGTAGCGGTAGCGATTTTCTTCTTCGCTTTCACTTCAATCATTGCAAACTACTCGTACGCTGAAACGAACCTTATCTTCCTTGAGCACAACAACAAGAAAGGCCTAGTGCTGTTCCGTATTGTTGTTCTGGGTATGGTTATGTTCGGCTCTCTAGCGACATTGCCAACGGTATGGGCACTGGCTGACGTATCAATGGGTCTAATGGCGATTGTTAACTTGGTGGCGATTATCCTGCTATCAGGTATCGTGATTAAGCTAGCGAAAGACTACAACCGCCAACTAGACGCGGGTAAAGTACCAACATTCGATTCGAATGACTTCCCAGAGCTTAAGTCTCAGCTGGAAGACGGTATTTGGGATAACAACAAGAAGTAATCTTGTTGGAGCGATAAACGGCTCATCCTAAAGTGATTAGAAAGGCTAAGGTTTCGACCTTAGCCTTTTTCTTTGCCTGTCATTTGTCTCATTCTGTCTATCGAAGCTCATTCTCCCTATCGAAGTAATAGGAAGAGTCATAAAGACAAGTTGATGTTTTTTCTATACTCTAGCAGCATCCAGTTAGATAACCGATTAGGGTAAAGTTATGTTAGTTGTCGTTTCTCCAGCCAAAACACTTGATTACGAATCACCATTAGCGACGGAACGCTTTAGTCAGCCTGAGTTTGTTGAACACTCCGCTGAGCTGATTGAAGAGTGCCGCAAGCTGACGCCAGTAGATATTTCTGCACTGATGAAAGTCAGCGATAAAATCGCAGGGTTGAACGTAGCGCGCTTTGAGCAGTGGAGCGAGACCTTTACCCAAGACAACGCACGCCAAGCAATCCTAGCCTTTAAGGGCGATGTATACACTGGCCTAGACGCTGAAACGCTATCGGATGAAGATTTTGATTACGCACAAAACCACCTGCGCATGCTTTCTGGGTTATATGGCTTGCTTAAGCCGTTAGATTTGATGCAGCCATACCGCCTAGAGATGGGTACACGCTTAGCCAATGCTCGTGGTACTAACTTGTACCAGTTCTGGGGCAACATCATCACAGACAAGTTGAATGAAGCGTTAAATGCTCAAGGCGACAATGTGTTGATCAACCTAGCGTCTAACGAATATTTTAAAGCCGTGAAGCCGAAGAACTTGGATGGCCAAGTGATTACCCCTGTATTCAAAGACTGTAAGAACGGTCAGTACAAGGTGATCAGTTTCTACGCGAAGAAAGCACGTGGCATGATGGCTCGCTACATTATCGAGAACAAGATCGACTCGGTTGAGGCGCTGACCCAGTTTGATACGGCGGGTTACTACTTCGTTGAAGAAGAGTCGAACGCGAAAGAGCTTGTCTTCAAGCGTGAAGAGCAAAACTAGTAGCCCTTGGCTAATGAGTTACTCTCGGTTTTAGCCTGATAACCGGCCAAATAGAGAAAGCCCCATGCAGCGAACTGCATGGGGCTTTTTTATTGAATCGTTAAAGCTGGTAGATTACTTCTTCTTTGCTGCTTTCTTTTTCTTCGCGATTTTTTTCTTCTTCGCGATTTTTTGTTTCTCTACCGCTTTCTTATCTTCTTTCTTTGGCTTCTTCTTCTTAGTCACGGCCGCTTTCTTATGCGTAGGGCGCATGCCTTCGATGAAGCGTTCTTTGATTGGTTCGTCTGTGTAACGAGCCACACGCTCAATCATCAGTTGATCGTGCGCTTCAATGATAGAAACCGCGTTACCTTTTTTACCAGCACGAGCAGTACGGCCGATGCGGTGTAGGTATACGTCAGCCGTACGCGGCATGTCGTAGTTGATTACGTGGCTTACGTCTGGAAGGTCGATACCACGAGCAGCAACATCAGTCGCTAGCAGTACGTTTACAGAGCCGTCACGGAAACGAGCAATTGCGTTGTTACGACGATCTTGAGGCATTTCACCTTGGATCCACGCACATGGGATTTGCGCGCTTTCAAGTTGAGCTCGTAGATCACCGAGACGATCGCGCGTCTTCAAGAACACGATGCTGCGCTCAGCTTGCTCTGTGATGACGTGCTTTAGGATGTTCAGCTTGTGCTCTGCTGTGTCTGCACGGTGGTACCACTGAGTGATCTTCTTACGCTCACGAAGTGATGATTTCGCATCGATCTCCGCTGGGTTTTTAAGTAGATCTTCAGTGAAGCCTTCAATGCCTTTACCTTCTAGCGTTGCTGAGAACAGTAAAGTTTGTTTACGCCAGCGACACTCTGCAGACAGACGGTCAACAACAGGACCAAAGCCCATGTCTAGCATGCGGTCGGCTTCATCTAGAACCAGCCATTCAATCGCACGACAGTCAAAACGCTCGCCTTCGATGTATTCCATCAAACGGCCAGGTGTTGCTACTACGATATCTTGAGTTGTACTTAAGATATCTGCGTGCTCTTGGTACATCACACCGCCCGTGATCGTGAAGATATTTAGGCTGGTGTATTTAGCAAGCTCACGTGCTTGTTCGGTGATCTGCATTGCTAGCTCACGCGTTGGCGTCAGGATAAGCATACGTGCAGGGCCAGATTTCTTACGTGGGAAATCCAGTAGGTATTGCAGTGCTGGCAATACAAATGATGCTGTTTTACCAGTACCTGTTGGCGCAGAAGCCAAAACGTCTCTTCCATCTAACGCTTGTGGGATTGCTTCAGCTTGTATCTGTGTTGGACGTTCGTAGCCCATTTCGTCAATTGCTTTAAGCAGCTCTTGGTTTAGATCGAGTTCTGCAAAGGTTCTGATCACTGTTGTTTCTCCACAAGCAATAAATGTTTCTGCCTCAAAAAGCAGACGATAAAAAAGAGTAGTCGGACATTATAGAAGCATTAGTGATTAGGATCACATGGTATTTGCTACATCTTGAGATAAAAATCTTTAGTGAGCGCAATAAATGCTTCGCTATAACCACCTTGATGGTGAATTGTAAGCGATTCGCGCTGCAAATCTTGCTCGCAAGCAGGATCTTTAGATAACTCAAATAGAATTCGGCTAGCCGGCTTTTTATCTGTTGTTTTCACATCAAGACGTTTTGCTAGATACCAACCACATTGCTCGGCAAGCTTGATAAAACCTTCCCCCTCAGGCGTCGGTAGGATGAAACTGGCAGTCGCGGTTTCAGTGGTTATCTCGAAACAACGCTGGGCAAGCGCTAAATGATCCAAGCTGTCGGTGTGCCTGGCGGTGGCTCTTTGGCTTTGCTGCGCCTGTTCTCCAGAGTTGAAGTAGGGCGGGTTACAGATGACCGCATCAAACTTTTGTGGAAAGTCGGTCGTTAACACGCTGCCGTGATGAAGAGAGATACGATCTTGCCAAGGCGACTGCTCAATATTGACTGTGGCAGCATCAATGGCGTGTTGATCAATATCTATCGCAGAGATTGAAGCATCCTCAAAACGCTGCGCAGCCATTAAGGCCAGCAGACCTGTTCCGGTTCCAATATCGAGTACACATGATCTTTGTGGCAGGCTTACCCATGCGCCAAGTAATACGCCATCGGTACTGACTGGCATACCGCTTTGTCCGCCGTAAATTGAGAATTGCTTAAAATTGAAGCTTTTAGTTTGCACTGTTTTGTCTTTCATTAATGTTCTGAGTATCGAGATATTTTAAGTGATTAGCTCTAATGTTAACCGCTTGTATGAATCAATGTTCTGCTTGAGAAACTATTGTTGTGAATTATGGTTAGTTTATAATTGTGGCTATTTTTCTATAGCTAGTGGAATCCACTGCTTTTTGTTCTCATATGCAAATTTATATGGTGTTTTTGTGTGGTGACTTGCAGCTAGCCAGTTGTTTCGTCATTATGCGCGACTATTTTATAGATTGATTGGCAGCTTTGAGCTGTAACATTCATGTAAGCACAACATAAACTCATAAATATAATTAAGGATTATCTGTGAAACAGAGTCTAAAACTAACAGATATAATGGCATTGGGCTTTATGCTTTTTGCGTTTTTCTTGGGTGCAGGTAACATCATCTTCCCACCTCTAGCTGGCCAATTAGCCGGTGATCACTTCCTTCCAGCGATGTCTGGTTTTCTGCTGACTGCCGTTGGTCTGCCGTTAATCACTATCGTCGCGGTCGCAGTGGCTGGTGGCTCTTGGGGTCACTTAACTAAAGATCTTCCTAAGAAAGCTGCAACCATCATGGCTGTGCTGATCTTTATCATTATCGGTCCTGCATTTGCTGCACCGCGTACTGGCCTTGTTGCCTATGAGATGGCGGTGAAACCGTTCTTCATCGATGCCTCTCAAGCTCACCTAACTCTCTTTTCAATTGCATTTTTTGTAGTAGCGATGTTCTTCTCATGGTCGCAAGGTAAGCTTATTGACGTCATTGGTAAGGTACTAACACCTGCACTGTTCGTTGGTTTGGTTGTACTGGCGATTGCTGTATTCGTTAACCCTCAAGGCGATATTCTTGCGGCTCACGGTGAGTACATCACTCAACCACTGACCAAAGGTTTCCTTGAAGGCTACAACACCATGGATACTTTTGCTTCTTTGATGTTTGGTATGCTGATTGTTGATGCGATTCGTAGCAAGGGCATAACTGACCGTGCAGCGACGACTAAGTACCTAATTAGCGCGGGTTGTATTGCCGCAGCGGGTCTAGCGTTTGTTTACATCTCTCTATTCTTCCTAGGCGCAACCAGTGCAACAGTCGCAGCCGGCGCAGACAATGGTGGCGCTATCTTAAGCCTATACGTTCAATCGTTGTTTGGTCCTTCTGGTCAGCTAGTGCTTTCTGTGATCGTACTATTAGCGTGTCTAACTACGGCGATTGGCCTTGTGTCAGCGTGTTCTGATTACTTCAGTTCGCTAACGCCTCTGTCTTACAAGACTTGGGTAATCATCAATGGTGTAGCTTGTGCAACCGTTGCGAACGTTGGTCTTTCTCAACTGATTTCTTTGTCTGTTCCAGTACTGTTTGCACTGTACCCAGTCGCTATCGCGTTGGTTGCTCTGACATTCTTGCGTAGCCGTTTCCCTAATCCAAAAGCGGCTTACCGCGTAGTGGTATTAGTGTCACTGCTGTTTGCTCTTATTGATGGCGCTAAAGTAGCGGGTGTAGACGTGTCTGCACTTAAGATGCTGCCACTGTTTGAGATCGGTATGGGTTGGTTGCTTCCAACAACGGCTGCAATCATCTGTATGTTCTTTGTTGGCAAGTCAACAGAACAAGAGATGGCTGAAGAGACTGTTTAATCTTCCGTTGAGATTAGATTGTCCTTCGAGATGAAATAGAAAAGGCCTCATTACTTCGCAGTAATGAGGCCTTTTTGTATTCGGTGGTCTTTTTATATTCAGCTAGTTACTTGGTTAGCTGCTTAACCGGGGGCATTTCTGTTTGGTTATAGCTTTTCGCTGTACTCAACCAGTACTTGTTCAACCCAGCTTGCGATACGGTCGTCGCTAAGCTCGTATTGTGAATCTTCATCAAGCGCCAAACCAACGAATTGAGATTTGTCTTCCGTTAACGCTTTAGACGCTTCGAACTCGTAGCTATCATCGTTTGGCCAGAAGCCAACAAACTCTGCACCCGCGGTTTTCAGTTCATCATGCAATAGACCCATCGCATCTAGGAACCATTCACCGTAGCCTTCTTGGTCACCTAAACCAAACAGAGCCACAACCTTGCCTTTCATTGGCGTGGTTGCGATATCTTCCCACAGTTCATTCCAATCTTCTTGGATTTCACCGAAGTCCCAAGTCGAGATGCCCAGCAATAAAAGGTCGTAGTCCGCCATCAATGAAAGAGGGGTTTCTTTCACGTTATGGATATCAACTAGGTCTTCACCAATAATGCCGCGAATTTTCTCTGCTGCCATTTCTGTGTAGCAGGTGGTTGAGCCGTAAAATAATCCAATTTTCATAGCAAACGTTCGATTTTAATTTCAGATGGCGAATTCTAACCATAAATCGACTTCGATTGCAGCGATTATCCGCTCAAGTCGTAATTTTTATGGCATTCATATTTGCTCTGGCATACTCTCAAAACAGTTTCCAATATTGTGAGTAACACTATGCAGTCGCCTCAAGGGCAGAGCGCAGACCACGGTCTCGTTGAGCAGTTTTTAGATGCTATGTGGATGGAGCGAGGATTATCGGAGAATACGCTTGTCTCGTACCGCACCGATTTGTCCAAGTTATTAGCGTGGATGGAAAAGAACAATTACCGCCTCGACTTCATTAGCCTTTCGGGTTTACAGGATTATCAAGGCTGGTTAGCCGACGCCGATTTTAAGCAGACTTCTCGTGCTCGTATGTTGTCGGCAATTCGTCGCTTGTTCCAATACTTACACCGCGAGAAAATCAGAGGTGATGATCCAAGTGCTTTGTTGATCAGCCCGAAATTGCCGCAACGCTTGCCGAAAGATTTGAGCGAAGAGCAGGTTGATGCTTTGCTTGATGCGCCAGATCCGAACGATCCGATTGAGCTTCGCGATAAGGCGATGCTTGAGTTACTCTATGCAACCGGTTTGCGTGTGACAGAACTGGTTAGCTTGACGATGGAAAATATCAGCCTAAGACAGGGCGTGGTGCGTGTTATTGGTAAGGGTGGCAAAGAGCGCTTAGTACCAATGGGCGAAAATGCGGTGGATTGGATAGAGACTTTTATTGAACAAGGTCGTCCACATCTACTTGGCGAAAACAGTTCTGATGTGGTTTTTCCGAGTAAACGCGCCAAGCAAATGACCCGTCAGACGTTCTGGTATCGTATTAAGCACTACTCGGTCGTCGCTGGGATCGACACAGAATTGTTGTCACCACACGTATTGAGACACGCTTTTGCGACGCATTTACTGAACTATGGCGCAGATCTCAGGGTCGTACAGATGTTGCTTGGGCATAGTGACTTATCGACAACCCAAATTTATACTCACGTGGCGACTGAAAGGCTGAAGCAAATTCACGCGCAGCATCACCCACGTGCTTAAATCCATTTATTTTTAAGGTGAACTTAATGAGCGTATTACGCCGTCTTCCTCTACTAGCGCTTCCTCTTATGATTACTGCATGTAATGCATCAGAAGCGAAAGTAGAAACAACATCAACAGCCGTAGAAGCTGCTCCAGCTCAAGCTATTGATACAGCTGCGTTAACTAAGCGTTTTGAAAAAATCGGTATTAAGGTCGATAAGATTGTCCCTTCGGATATCGATGGTCTGTTAGAAGTTCAAACCAACAGCGGCATTATCTTTTCTTCTCCAGAGGGCGATCACTTTCTAGCCGGTACACTTTACTCTTTGGATGAAAACGGTAAGTTCAGTGATGTTTTGGCTGAGCGTCAAGCTCCGCTGAATGCTGAAAAAGTCGCGGCGATGTCGGATACGGTTATTGAATACAAAGCCGATAACGAAAAGTATGTTGTGACGGTATTTACTGACATTACGTGTGGCTACTGTGTTCGTCTGCACAGCCAAATGCAGGGTTACAACGATCTGGGTATCACCGTTCGTTACATGGCTTACCCACGCCAAGGTGCGACAGGGCAAGTTGCCGATCAAATGGCAGCAATCTGGGCTTCAGATGATCCCAAAACAGCGATGCATGACGCTAAAGTAAACCGTCAAATGCCAGCGTCTGGTAAAGACCTAGCAGAGCAAAAGCAGATCATTGCTAAACAGTACCAACTGGGTCGTGAGCTTGGCATCAATGGCACGCCGGCTATCGTGCTAGCAAGTGGTGAGTTGGTGAGTGGTTACTTACCGCCAGCACAACTTCTTCAACGTTTAGAGCAATAATCTCGTTTTCTGTATTGCCAATTTATCCCCCATGTTTTTGATTTAAGGAGTGGCCTGATTGATATCGGGCCCATTTTTATATGATAGAGATCCAACGCCGTCCTGAGGTCGACATTTCAGTCTTACCTGCTCACTTACCTGACTTGTTAAAGCGCATTTATGTGAGTCGCGGAATCGACAGTGCCGACCAACTAGAGACAGCAGCAAAAGGCTTGCACTCTTATCAAAAACTGGGCGGCATTGATGCTGCGGTTGAGCTGTTGTTCAAAGCGATTCAACAGCAAAAACGCATCATCATTGTTGGTGATTTTGATGCCGATGGCGCGACTAGCTCGGCGTTGTCTGTTTTAGCGTTACGTATGCTCGGCAGCTCTAACGTCGATTATCTAGTACCAAACCGTTTTGAAGATGGCTATGGCTTGAGCCCGGAGGTTGTCGAACAGGCAATCGAGCTTGGTGCTGAAGTGATCATGACGGTCGACAACGGTGTCTCTTCAATTGAAGGTGTTCGCTTTGCTAAAGAGAAGGGGCTAGAGGTTCTGGTTACCGATCATCACTTGCCGGGCAATGAACTGCCAATGGTCGATGCGATGGTTAACCCAAACCTTGAGAGTTGTGCTTTTCCTTCTAAAGCCTTAGCGGGTGTAGGTGTGGCTTTCTATCTGATGATGGCACTGTGTGTTCACATGCGTAAACTGAATTGGTTTGCAGAACGCGGCATGACAGAACCTAAGTTGATGGAACTGATTGACCTTGTGGCGCTGGGTACGGTTGCCGACGTGGTTCCACTCGATGAAAACAACCGAATTTTAGTGCATCAAGGTTTGCAACGCATTCGTGCTGGTAAAGCTCGCCCGGGTATTCAAGCCTTGATCGAAATTGCTAAGCGAGACGCTAAACGTTTGGTGGCGTCTGATTTTGGCTTTGCTCTTGGCCCTCGTATCAATGCAGCCGGCCGATTGGATGACATGTCTTTTGGTGTTGAGCTGCTAATGAGTAACAACATCCATGCGGCGCGTCGAATGGCGAGTGAACTGGATGGTTTGAACCAAACACGTAAAGAGATCGAAGAGGGCATGAAGCAAGAAGCGATGGCTTTTTGTGAGCGCCTTGAATTTGGTAAAGACGACCTACCTTCTGGCTTAGCCCTGTTCCAACGTGATTGGCACCAAGGTGTGATTGGTATTTTGGCTTCGCGTATCAAAGACAAATACCATCGCCCAGTGATTGCGTTTGCAGATGGCGGCGAAGGCAGTATCAAAGGTTCATGTCGCTCAATTCCAGGTTTGCACATGCGTGATGCTTTGGACCGAATCGACACTCAAAACCCAGGCTTGATTCTTAAGTTTGGTGGCCACGCAATGGCGGCTGGCTTAACCATCATGGAAAAGGACTTTGAACGCTTCAGTAAGCTGTTCAATGATGTCGTGAAGAATGAACTTGGAGAAACAGCACTGAAGGGCATTATTTTGTCTGATGGTGAGCTGTTACCTGAAGAGTTTTCGATGCACACCGCTGAAACACTGCGTTCAGGTGGCCCGTGGGGACAAGCTTTCCCTGAGCCAATTTTCGATGGTGAGTTTAAAGTGCTGCACCAAAAGCTGGTGGGTGAAAAACACCTTAAGCTGATGCTCGAGCCGCTCTACAAAGGTCACCCTACCAATGTGATGATTGACGGTATTGCCTTTAACGTCGACCTACGTCGCTGGCCTGATGCCTCGGTGAAAACCGTTCATCTTGCGTTTAAGCTCGATATCAACGAATTTCGCGGTAACCAATCGTTGCAGTTGATGATTGATCATATCGAAGCCAAATAGTTATTTTGGGCTCATTAATGCTCATCGTATAGCACCAAATTCAACAAGCTCTGTTCAAAAACAGGGCTTGTTTTCCTTCCTGCCCTTACAAATTTTACGTGTTTTTTCTGCCTGTCAATTTTATATCCCATTAAGTTGTTGAATCTTGGTTCACCACTCTAAAAAATTCTGTATCTCCGTCACACTTTTGAGTACAATTCTTCGGTTAAATTCTACTCATAAATGATGAGCTAAAATGTTTGAAATCAATCCTATAAAAAACCGTCTGCAGGATGTGTCTGAGCGCACAAATATCCTGAGGGGGTATCTTTGACTATGACGCTAAGAAAGAGCGTCTAGAAGAAGTAAACGCAGAATTAGAACAACCGGATGTATGGAACGAACCTGAGCGTGCTCAAGCGTTAGGTAAAGAACGTTCTGCATTGGAAGCGGTAGTAGAAACCATCGACCAACTTGACCAAGGTGTTGAGGATGTTGATGGCCTATTAGAGCTTGCGGTTGAAGAAGAAGATCAAGAAACGTTCGATGAAATTGAACCAGAACTGGCCGAGCTTGAAGCTAAGCTAGAGAAACTGGAATTCCGTCGTATGTTCTCTGGTGATCACGATGCATCAGATTGCTACATCGATTTACAGTCAGGTTCGGGCGGTACAGAAGCTCAAGACTGGACTTCAATGATGTTGCGCATGTACTTACGTTGGGCAGATTCGAAAGGCTTCAAGACTGAAGTTATCGAAGTGTCGGATGGTGATGTTGCTGGCCTTAAAGGCGCAACGGTACGTATTTCTGGTGAGTATGCTTATGGTTGGTTACGCACAGAGACTGGTGTTCACCGTCTAGTTCGTAAGTCACCATTTGATTCAAGTGGTCGTCGTCATACTTCATTTGCATCTGCGTTTATCTATCCTGAGATTGATGACAACATTACGATCGACATTAATCCTTCTGACTTACGTATTGACGTATACCGTGCCTCTGGCGCTGGTGGTCAGCACGTAAACACCACGGAATCGGCGGTACGTATTACTCACGTTCCGACCAACACCGTGGTTCAGTGTCAGAATGACCGTTCGCAGCATAAGAACAAAGATCAAGCGATGAAGCAGCTACGTGCTAAGCTTTTTGAACTTGAGATTCAAAAACAAAATGCTGAAAAACAAGCGAGCGAAGAGACGAAATCAGACATTGGTTGGGGCAGTCAAATCCGCTCTTACGTACTGGATGATTCTCGTATCAAAGATTTACGCACCGGCATCGAAAACCGTAATACTCAAGCGGTTCTTGACGGTGACTTAGACAAGTTTATTGAAGCTAGCCTGAAATCAGGTCTGTAAGCTTTATCAACTATTAAGCTTTACCAATAATATTGGTAAAAATGCCTATATTTGCAAAAATATAGCGGTCCAAATTTTAAAAGCAGGGTACATCTCTAATGACTGATGCTGTTCAAAACGAAAACGCACAAGAAGCTTCTTCACCTGAAGAGAACAAACTAATCGCTGAGCGCCGCAGCAAGCTGGATCACATCCGCCAAAACTGCAAAGCTAACGGTCACCCAAATGACTTCCGTCGTGAGCACCTAGCTGGCGATCTTCAAGCGGAATTCGGTGAGAAGACTAAGGAAGAGCTAGAAGAGCTTAACCACATCGTTGCGATCGCTGGTCGTGTTATGGCGAAGCGTGGTCCATTCCTTGCGATTCAAGAAACTTCTGGTCGTATCCAAGCATACGCAGCGAAAGACGTACAAAAAGTACTGAAAGAGAAGTACCAAGGCCTAGATATCGGTGACATCATCGGTGTTAAAGGTGCGCTTCACAAATCGGGTAAAGGTGACCTTTACGTGAACATGGAAGAGTTTGAATTGCTGACTAAAGCACTTCGCCCTCTACCAGAGAAGTTCCACGGTCTAACTGACCAAGAGATGCGTTACCGTCAGCGTTACGTTGACCTAATCGTGAACGAAGATTCTCGCAATGCATTCATCGTGCGTTCTAAGCTTGTATCTTCAATCCGTAACTTCATGAGCGCGAAAGGCTACCTAGAAGTTGAAACGCCAATGATGCACGTGATCCCGGGTGGTGCAACTGCACGCCCATTCATCACTCACCACAATGCACTAGACATCGACATGTACCTACGTGTTGCACCAGAGCTTTACCTTAAGCGTCTAGTGGTTGGTGGTTTTGACCGTGTATTCGAGATCAACCGTAACTTCCGTAACGAAGGTCTATCTCCACGTCACAACCCAGAATTCACAATGATGGAATTCTACCAAGCGTACTCTGACTACAAAGACCTTATGGATCTGACAGAAGAGATGCTAAGCACGGCAGCAATGGACGTTCTTGGTTCTACTTCTATGCCTTACGGTGACGAAACGGTTGAGTTCGGTGGCACTTACGCTCGCATGAGCATGTTCGATGCAATCAAACACTACAACCCTGAGCACGCTGAGATTCAAGCGCTAACAGAAGCAGACCTACAAGACCGTGAGAAGATGGTTGCTATCGCAAAATCTGTACACGTAGACGTAGAAACGTTCTGGACATGTGGTCAGCTTCTAGAAGAGATCTTTGGTGAAACGGCTGAGCCTCAGCTAATTCAACCAACGTTCATCACTGGCTACCCAGCGGACATTTCTCCTCTAGCACGTCGTAGCGATGACAACCCATTCTTCACAGACCGTTTTGAGTTCTTCATCGGTGGCCGTGAAGTAGCGAATGGTTTCTCTGAGCTTAACGATGCACAAGACCAAGACGAGCGTTTCAAAGCGCAAGTTAACGCGAAAGACGCGGGTGATGACGAAGCGATGTACTACGATGCAGACTACATTACTGCACTAGAGCACGGCCTACCGCCAACAGCGGGTCAAGGTATCGGTATCGACCGTCTAGCAATGCTATTTACAAACACGCACACAATCCGTGACGTGATCTTGTTCCCGGCTATGCGTCCACAAGCGTAATTCTCGCTTATAGGGCGTAACAGCCTATGTAATTAAAAAGCCACCTTCGGGTGGCTTTTTCTGTTTTTGGGCTTTAAAACCTAGTCTGTACCGCACTCTTGATTCGAAAAATCGTTATTTCTGACATAGTCTTACTATTGAGACATAAAATCTAAGATAGTCTCACTACTATACGTCTCTGCGCTGAATACGATCTCGCGGCATTTTGTCGAACGATGAAGCGGTGACTCGTATTAGTCTGATTTAAATAAAAATAGAATAAGGAAGAAGGATGGGAACTCAATTTAAGATGGATTCCTTACCAGGTTCTCTTATCGTCGTTGGTGGTGCGTACGAACCCTGGTTATCAGTGTTAGAACAAGTGGGTTGGCAGTGTACCCAGTGTGCAGATTTACGAAAAGCCGATGCCTTGATTGCTGATATTGGCCCATGTATTGGTATTGTCGATCTTAGTCATGATGAGTTCAGTCTCAACGGTATTGCTAACCTTGTGAGCAATAACAAGCAGGTGAGATGGCTCGCCTTTATCCGTGAATCTCAATTAAGCTCTGATACGATCTGCCAGTTTATCGTTAACTTCTGTATCGACTTTTTCACGGCGCCAATCCCAGATGCTCAGTTGCTGAGTACCATTGGTCACCAACTGGGTATGCTTAAGCTTGAGCAGAAGGTATGGCCAAACTACGGCATCAATAACAACATGGGACTGCTAGGCGATTCTGTGGCCGTGAAGCGCTTGAGAGACCAAGTGAAGCGTATTGGGCCGACGGATGTCAGTATCTTGATTTATGGCGAGAGCGGGGCTGGTAAAGAGACGATTGCACGCTCTATTCACCAAAACTCGTCGCGAGCACAGAAACCATTTTTAACGGTTAACTGTCGTGCCTTGTCTGAAATGAGAATAGAGGCCGAGGTGTTTGGTATCTCAGCACAGCCAGCGACCGCGCCTTGTATGTTGGAAGAAGCTGATGGCGGAACCATCTTGCTTAATGATGTTTTAGCGATGCCCCGCAATCAACAACTGAATCTGTTGCGCTTTCTACAAGAAGGTAAGATTGAAACCGCGAATGGACCTAAATCTGTCGATGTACGAATTCTGGCCGCGAACTCCTCTGATATCGAGAAGGCGTTGATCGAGGGCGACTTCAATGAAGAGCTTTATCACTACATCAATGTTCTGCGTATTCATGTTCCGAGCTTAAAAGAACGTGTGAGTGATATTTCAGTACTGGCTAATCATTTTCTGCGTGAGTACTCGAAAGAGTTTAATGCCCAAGCGAAGAGCTTCTCAGACGATGCTATCCGTTCGATGAATCGCTACCATTGGCCTGGAAACGTGCGTGAACTGATGAATCAGATTAAGCGTGTCGTGTTGATGTCTGATGCTGTGATCATTGAGGATCACCAACTGGATTTACCGAAACAGAATGATGAACGCCGAAGCTTGAAGAGTATTCGAGAGCGCTCAGAGCGCGATGCGTTGTTAATTGTTTTGGAATCTTACGGTGGTCAGGTTTCGTTGGCAGCTAAGGAGCTCGGTGTATCACGAGCGACGATGTACCGCTTGCTGAATAAACACAGCCTAATCTCTGAAGGGGTTGTTTAGACTCTTTTCTACATGACTTTATTCAGTCACTGTCAATTAAAGGCCGCGTATCTACGTGGCTTTTTTGTTTCTGAAGGATAGTCCGTTGTTTTCTAGTTCGACCCTAAGAGAGATATGCTGTGATTTTATATAATCATAGTGAATATGTTATATGTAAATGAATATGCAACTGATATTTCAGGCGAATGCATTGTTTTAAAAATGTTAACCAATTATCGGTTGAATAATATACTCACTTGGTTAGACTTTAACCGTGAAAGCAACGATTTAACAAAGACTTGTCTGCTTTTACCACCCCATTTCTTTTTGGATTTTTTAGTTAGCTTGGAGGCGCAAATGAAACATTTCGATTTTATACAGCATATTTGCGCGTCGTTTGATCCGTGTACTGACATGGTGACTGATATGTCACACACATCAGCCATGGCCGATCGAAACACCCAAGATAAACCTAACTAATAGATCCGTACCCTTATTTGGCTGCGGAAAAATAGCAGCTAAGTGAGAAGCCCTCATACTATCTAACACGCTATTTTTCCTCAGTTGATTCAACAACTGGAGAGTTATTATGCGTCACTCAGTATATTTAAAATTAGCAACAGTCCTTATCCGTGCCGATCTTCGTCGTGAAGAGCGTGAATGGCAACGAAAAGTTCGTCGTAGTTCATATGATCTGCCATGGAACAATACTCACTTATTAAGAGATATTGGTCTTGAAGCTGACGGTCGACCGATTGGTTTTTCTGAACCAGAAGTCGTCACGATTGAACGTCGAGTACGTCACCTTCGTCGTGTCTTAAGTGCGCGAATACCGACGTAATCTGCGGGGTTGATAGCACCTTTCAACCCCTAAGATAATTAACAGTGATAGTTATGGCGTCGAAAGTGCAAACTTTTGAACTAGAACTGGCCAAAAAAGAGAAGCGCTTGCTTCTCTTTTTTGCTTTTTTAAGCCGAGATCTGTGCTTTTTTAAGTCGTTATCTAGTAAAGGAAAAGAGTTCTACTAAGCTTTATAGAGCGAGGGAGGCCGGCTATGCAAAAGCATCAATTAGACATGTGGTTACATGGAGAGCACAAAGACTCTTATCAAACACCCAAAGTGTACGTTATTGGCTGTTCTGATATCTCAGAATATCTACTGGCGGTGGAGTACAAACACAAGCTAGAACCCGTAAAGCAAGACGGCGAGCCGCTTCACTTTGGATCCTTGGATCAAGTGAAAGAGGAGTTACTCCGGCTCGGCTTTGAAAAGGCGTATCTTCGCTTACACAACGCCTATGATGAGTTTGGTAATGAGCCAAGCCAAAGCTACTGTGATATTGAACTGGCGCTTAAACCTCATTAAGAGAGTATTTGTAGCGAGATATTGATTCTAATTACAGACTGTTTTGTAACGCACTGATAGTTTTGGCTATCGAGGCTCGTTTAAACGATCTATGCGTAATGTGTTGTCAGTAATTTATGGGTGAATTGAGTTCGTAGATAGAAACCGCGTGGTTTGGTTTTGATAGGTTTTCCACTTGCACCGTAAGCTTCCGTTAACACACGGCTGTTGGCAGCCTTCGGGCGTAAATGCAGTGCTTCACCGTGTCTTGCTGTTATCTGTTCAACATTGCCTAACACGATCAACTCCATCAGCTCTTCCCAATCTCTTTTCAAGAGTTCGTCTTCAGCTTGGCTAGGTGTCCATAATAATGGGGATCCTACATGCCTCTCTGCTAGCGGGATCTCTCTTTCTCCCTCGACAGGGATCCACAACACCTTAGACAGCTTGTTTCGAACGTGGCTGGTTTCCCAAGTTATACCTTGCACGCCCATCAAAGGCGCAACACACACAAAGGTGGTTTCGAGTGGCTTGCCAGAGTAACCAATCGGAATGCTTTTTAGTTCTATCCCGAGCTTGGCAAAATCTTGTTCTGGCTTACTGCCTGCAGGCGCACCCAAGTGCCATTCCAATAGCTGCCCAACCCAGCCTTTATCACGCTTAAGGTCGTTTGGCATCACCATCTCGGCTTCGTCGGCGAGCTCTTTAAAGGTCATTCCGGCGATGGCATACGCGCGCTCTAACAGCTCTTGTTGTGTTTGTGGTTCTGGTTTCATAATAAAAGGCATGATCAAAAAAACGATTTTATCAGAAGTTATCACCAAATGACGACTGGTTAAGAAATGATCTCCTTGCGATAAAAGGGATCAAACTCAGGGTTATCCACAGGACATAAAGGTAATTAATTGAAATATTAATTTAGTGGATAAATAAACAGGGGTTTATGGTGGATAAAATGCTTGCCAAATGGGGTTCAAAATGAATCCTTTACTTGGTAGTGTGGATAAACATCTGAGTGGTTGATCTTTAACCATGTCGGATTTCTGAAAGATCTTTTACATTTCTAATGTTTTTTAAAACCAAAATATTATTTTAATCTATTGATTTATATGCAAATAAATCGGGATTTGTTGATTTGCTATTTTTGGTGTTGATGAATCTATGGATTAAAAAAAACGATTGCGGGTAATTCTTCACATAGTTATTCACAGAAAAGGTGAATAAATGTGGTCTATGTCTCACTATTGTGTGGGTAACTAGAATTTGAGCAAAACTTATCCATATTCCTAGTTATTATTCATAAATATAGCGCTTATCACGTCACTAAGTTTGCTCCGATTGGGGATATGTGGAAAAATCAGAGTAATTAAAAATTTAGATAGAGGTTGGCCAGTGATAGATGGCGATGGTTACCGATTAAATGTTGGTATTGTAATCTGTAACAACCATGGTCAGGTCTTCTGGGCTAAACGATACGGGCAACATTCATGGCAATTCCCTCAAGGGGGAATAGATGAAGGTGAGACTCCGGAACAGGCAATGTACCGCGAGTTGTATGAAGAGGTTGGCCTTACTAAAAAGGATGTAAAGATCGTCGCGACAAGTCGTCATTGGTTACGCTACAAGCTACCCAAACGACTGGTTCGGTGGGATTCTAAACCTGTCTGTATTGGACAAAAACAGAAGTGGTTCCTTTTGCGCTTAGATTGCGATGAGTCGCATATCAATATGCAGCGTGGAAGTACACCTGAGTTTGATGGTTGGCGTTGGGTGAGTTATTGGTACCCAGTTCGACAAGTTGTTTCTTTCAAGCGAGATGTTTACCGTCGAGCGATGAAAGAGTTCGCATCTTTAGCAATGCCGTTTAAAGAGCGAAAAATAAAAGGAAAGCGCAAATTGCGTAGAGGTTAAGCATGCTCAGTCAACTAAGGGAAATAGTTGAACACGTATCAAGAGTTGAAGATGTGTCGACGGCTCTTGATATTTTGGTTAAAGAGACATGCAGTGCGATGCAGACGGAATGTTGCACCGTGTATTTGGCAAATAATGATATGCAGCGCCTTGAGTTGATGGCAACTCAAGGCCTGATCTTCAAAGGCAATAGCATTCACATTGGTTTTGACGAAGGTCTGGTTGGCCTTGTTAAAAGAAGTGCTGAACCTATCAACCTTGCACAAGCGTCTGCTCACCCTGCTTATAAGTTTTTTCCAGAGCTTGGAGAAAACGTCTATCACTCTTTTCTCGGTACTCCGATTATCCACCGCAAGCAAGTGCTCGGTGTATTGGTCATTCAACAGAAGACCCCGCGTTTATTTAGTGAGATGGAAGAATCCTTCCTTGTCACGCTCTCTGCACAACTTGCCGTTATTGTGGCGCACGCCCAAACTCAAGGCCATTGGCTGTTAGAGCAACAGAAGCTACCTGCGACTAAAGGTATTGCCGCTTCATCGGGCGTGGCGATTGGTGATTTATGGTGGGACAACACTCAGCCTGAACTCACTGATGTTTATCCTGCTTCGACGCTCAATGTTGAAAGAGAGCATGAGTTGTTGGCGGTAGCGGTTGAAAATGCCCTCAATGACTTTAAGCGCATGCGAAAGCGCTTAGATAGCGAAATCAATAAAGACGCGCTGGCGATCTTTGACCTGTTTACTCACTTACTCAACGATCCTATGTTGCGTAAGGATCTAAAAAGCCAAATTCAGAAAGGCGATAAAGCCGATTGGGCATTAAGACAGGTTGTTGAAAGCTATTCGAATCGCTTTGCTCGTATGTCCGATGTGTATCTTCGTGAGAGAGCACAAGACATCCGAGAGCTCGGACAAAGGCTGCTCTATTTCCTCCACAACTCTGAACATGAACTTCGCACGTTAGATAAGCCGATTATCCTAGTGGTTCGTGAGTTAACCGCTTCGGTATTAGCGTCTATTCCAAAAGAAAAGCTCTTGGCGGTTATTTCTTTGGAAGGGGCGGCGAACTCGCACGCAGCGATTTTATCTCGAGCGCTTGGCATACCTTCAGTCATGGGGGTAAATCTTAACTTAGCTCAAGCTAATGGTAAGCGAGCGATTGTTGATGGGTATAGCGGTGAGATCTTTATTGAGCCGACTAAAAGCCTGCTCAAAGAGTATCGAGGGCTGATTCTAGAAGAGAGTGAGCTCTCATCTATGGTCAATCGCGAGCTGTACCTTCCGGCAAAAACTCAAGACGACAAGCAAGTCGAGATTCTGCTTAATGCGGGCTTGAGTGCCGACACCAATATCGCTATCAATCAAGGCGTTGATGGAGTAGGGCTGTATCGAACTGAAATCTCTTTCTTGTTGCAGCAAAGATTCCCGTCAGAGGATGAACAATTCAAGCAGTATCGTTCTGTGCTGGCAAGCTACCCAGAGAAACAAGTGGTGATGCGTACACTCGATATCGGTGGTGATAAGGCCTTACCGTATTTTCCTATCGAAGAGGACAATCCATTCCTTGGTTGGCGTGGTATTCGTTTTACGCTCGATCATCCTGACATCTTTATTATTCAGTTACGAGCCATGCTACGTGCGAGTTGTGAAAGCCATAACTTGAGTATTTTGCTGCCGATGATCTCAGGTGCTCAGGAATTGGATGACGCGCTACAGCTGATTGAACAAGCGTATGATGAAGTGCATGAGCTTGATAACCGAGTGCGTATGCCTCGCGTTGGTATCATGATTGAAGTGCCATCCATGCTGTACATACTGCCGCTGATTGCGCATAAGGTCGACTTCGTTTCAGTGGGTACCAACGACTTAACCCAATATTTATTAGCGGTTGATCGGAACAATTCACGAGTATCCGATGTCTATGAATCAATGCACCCTGCGGTGATCATGGCATTAAAACAAATTCATGATACTTGTAAGCAATATCAATTACCTGTGTGTATTTGTGGCGAGTTAGCCGGTGACCCGATGGGCGCGCTGCTATTGATTGGATTGGGGTATGAGACGTTAAGTATGAATACCTCGAATGTCGCAAGAACCAAATATTTGATTCGTCAATCAAATTTGGCTGAATTACAGGATTTGGCAAATAAGGCACTTTCAAAACCGTATGGTAGTGACATCTATAGTATGATGCTGAACTATTTCGAAGAGCGTGAATTTACAGGCTTCATTCGAGCAGGTAAAAAATAGGATTTAACGTGTCATATGAACTGATAGGCTTGTTAGCAGGCCTTGGTGCTATTGTTGGTGTTTTAGCTGGCTTGCTAGGCATTGGTGGTGGTTTGCTGGTGGTTCCTGCCTTACTGTTTTTGCTTCCTAAAGCGGGTATCCCCCAAGAGTTTGCGATGCAAATGGCATTGGCTACTTCGCTATCAACCATCATAGTTACGTCGGGATCGTCTGCGATTAACCATCTAAAGTTGGGTAACGTAGAGATGTTTGTCGTTAAGTGGTTGATGCCAGGTGTTGTGATAGGTGGTTTCCTCGGCTCTTTCGTGGCCGATGTGATTCCAGCTCAATACCTACCAAAAGTCTTTGGTGTGATTGTCTTGGTATTGGCGTTGCAAATGCTGTTGTCGATTCGCTCTAAGAGCCAAAAATCGATGCCGGGTTCAGCTAAAACCGTGCTGTGTGGTGGCGGGATTGGTTTGGTATCAAGCTTAGCGGGCATTGGCGGTGGGTCTTTATCGGTACCTTTCCTTAACCATCACGGTGTGGAAATGCGTAAAGCCGTCGGCTCATCTTCGATATGCGGTTGTGTTATCGCGATTTCGGGAATGCTAGGTTTCATTTGGCATGGTTCTTCTGTCGATGATCTTCCTGCGTATAGCTTGGGTTATGTTTATCTGCCGGCTTTGATCGCGATATCTTGTACCTCAGTTTTGACCACCCGAGTGGGGGCGAAACTGGCCACTCAATTGCCAACCCCTGTGCTGAAGAAATTTTTTGCGGTATTTTTAATGTTTATAGCAGCCACAATGCTGCTGTAGTGTCTTTTCTGTTAGCCATTGAGCTAACCGTTAATCAATTTAGATAGAGAGCCAAGTATGTCTCAGGGTTTTATCGAATTCCCAAATATCGATCCTGTTCTTATTGAATTAGGACCAATCTCAGTTCGTTGGTACGGCCTAATGTACCTTGTCGGTTTTATGTTTGCTCTTTGGTTAGCAAATCGCCGAGCTGATCAACCGGGTAGCGGTTGGACTCGAGAGCAAGTATCAGACTTACTGTTTGCTGGCTTTCTAGGTGTGGTGCTGGGTGGTCGTATTGGCTATGTACTTTTCTATAACTTTGACCTTTTCCTAGCAGACCCACTGTACCTATTTAAGGTATGGACTGGCGGTATGTCTTTCCACGGTGGCTTGCTTGGTGTTATTACTGCCATGTTTTGGTATGCCAAAAAGAACGGTCGAACCTTCTTTGGTGTGGCAGACATGATTGCACCATTGGTGCCATTTGGTTTAGGTATGGGACGTTTAGGCAACTTCATGAACAGCGAGCTTTGGGGCCGTGTGACTGATGTGCCATGGGCGATTGTGTTCCCTAACGGTGGTCCACTTCCTCGTCACCCATCTCAACTTTACGAGATGGCGCTTGAAGGTATTGTGCTGTTCTTCATCTTGAACTGGTTTATCAAAAAGCCGCGTCCTCTTGGTTCTGTATCAGGGTTATTCCTAGCAGGATATGGTACATTCCGCTTCTTAGTAGAATACGTACGTGAACCTGATGCTCACCTAGGTTTGTTCGGTGGATTTATCTCTATGGGACAAATTTTGTCACTGCCAATGGTTATCATTGGTGTGCTGATGATGGTGTGGGCATACAAGCGTGGTCACTACAAAGACGAATTACCACAACAAACGAAGTAAGGAATTGGTGTGAAACAGTATTTAGATCTCTGTCAGCGTATCGTTGATGACGGTACTTGGATTGAAAATGAACGCACGGGCAAGCGCTGCCTAACCGTGATCAATGCTGACCTTGAATATGATGTTGGTAATAACCAATTCCCACTGGTAACAACGCGTAAGAGCTTTTGGAAAGCCGCAGTTGCTGAGCTGCTTGGCTATATCCGTGGTTACGACAATGCTGAAGATTTTCGTAAGCTAGGGACTAAAACTTGGGATGCGAACTCGAACCTGAACGAAGCATGGCTGAATAATCCTTACCGCAAGGGTGAAGATGACATGGGCCGTGTTTATGGCGTTCAAGGACGTGCATGGGCAAAACCTGACGGCGGTCATATAGATCAACTGAAGAAGATTGTTGATGATCTAACAAACGGTATTGATGACCGCGGCGAGATCTTAAACTTCTATAACCCAGGTGAGTTCCACATGGGTTGTTTGCGTCCGTGTATGTACAGCCATCACTTCTCTCTACTTGGTGATACGCTGTACCTAAACAGCACTCAGCGCTCTTGCGATGTACCACTAGGCCTGAACTTCAACATGGTTCAAGTGTATGTATTCCTAGCTATCATGGCGCAAATTACGGGTAAGAAAGCTGGCGTGGCTTACCATAAGCTTGTGAATGCTCATATTTACGAAGATCAACTCGCACCCATGCGTGATATCCAGTTAAAGCGTGAGCCGTTAGCTGGCCCAACATTCCACATCAATCCTGAGATTAAGTCTCTAGAAGATTTGGAAACGTGGGTAACGATGGATGACTTCTGGGTTGAAGGTTACGAATGCCACGAAGCGATTAAGTACCCATTCTCGGTTTAATCTCACTCGCTTTGTTTGATTGAAAGGCTGCCTCTGTGCAGCCTTTTTTATTTGTTATGCTTGGCTTGCTTACTATTTGTAAAACCAATAATCTTGAGTGGTCTTTTCTAACTACAGAACTACTATGACTCGCTCGCATTGCTTTGTATTGCAACACGATTTTCCGATTGCTTTCTACCCTGAGAAAAATCAGTTGCTGGTGGATAGCGAAGCGATTCATTTAGAGCCATTGCAAGCAAAGTTGCTCAGCTATTTCATCGAAAATCGCGGGCAAGTGGTTAGTACTCAGCAGATAGCCGCGGATGTATGGCAAAGAACTCAAGTGTCTGACAACTTGGTCAGACAGGTCATCAGCTTGTTGCGCAGTCAGCTTCAGGATAAATCACGTCCGTATCGGATTATTCAGACCATTCCTAAGCAAGGCTATTTGTTCGATGTTGAGGTGACCAAGCCGAGCGTCGAACCAATTTCCGTTGAGGACGTCTCTCAACCTAAATCTGAACCTAAATCTAAACCTTTTGTTGTTAAGTCGAAAAAGAAAACTATCGCCTTGATTACAACCGCAGTATTCTCGGTTGGCTTAATAGCAACCAGGGCATGGCAGCCTGATGTTCCAACCAATGACACAGCTGTTACTTCTGCTCATCAAAGTGATGTGATTCCTGTTTATATCCATGACATAACACTCGATTCTGCGAACGATTATGAGATGTCAGAAAGCGTTTATAACTATCTTTTCTACGGGCTGAACTCGGCAAAAAACTTATCGGGTTACCACTTTTCTCAGCTATCGAAGCAGGGCAAGCAATCACTGGCCAACAATGGTGTCGAGCTCAAAGGTTGGCTTAAGCAAAAGGATGGTGACTATGTGTTGAGCGTGCTTGTACAAAACAACCGCCAACCGAATCAAAGTCAGAAAGTGGAAAAGACCTTTAGCCAAGGTAATTTCTTCGATGCCATTGGGGATGTGATTCTCGAGATCAAAGCTATTATTGCTCCAACGAGCTCAGAATACGGCGTGGCAAGTCATCGAGTGACTTCTATTGATAACTACGATGATTGGAGTGTTATCTCTGAGGGGATATCGTTGTTCTACCAAGGTAAAGGTGGTCAGCCATTTGAGGAAATAGCACTTCAGTTGGATTCGATTCAACAACAAGGGCGAGATAATTATCTGGTCAATGCGTTACTGTCGTATTCGGAATCTTTGGCTTATTTACAAACTCATGAGCAAGAAGATCGCGAACATGCACTGCAATTGGCAAAGCAAGCCTTCGAGATGAACCCACGTTGTGACATCGCTAACCTTACCTTGGGTCTTGCACTGTTAATCAACCAACATGCCAATCAAGCTTTCCCTTACCTTTTTTATGCGGCCGAAAGTACACCGAGCCCTATCAGTTTTTATCTGCTCAGTGTGGCTGACAAGCTGTCGGATAACCCAAAAGGTTCGCAATACAACTATCAACGCTATATCGAACTGCAAAAAGAGCATGACGGTCAACTGTTTGATCTTGTTGAATCTTTATAAAAAATAAACCTTTCCTAAACCACCAAATACGTTTTCAAGCGAGGGTGTTTTGTGAGCGCTGATGGCAACGGTACTTTCGCAAGGTGTCCTTGTGCCAACAGGCTTCTCAACATGTTTGATTATTGTTTGGACTCAGGCTCGATTGCCTTGCATCAAGCGTAAAAACATCGACTTCCACATACTGGTCACCAAATCATTCATTATTTGGGGTACACACATGTTGAAGAAGTTTGCTTTTCAGATCATTCCAATTCAGATCTTCTTATTCGTCTTTTGGTTCAAAAATGGCTTTATCGATAAAGTGATGGGCGTGCTACTTGGCTTCGTTACACCCGATACTGCTTATGCGGGAGACACTTGGACTGGCTGGAAAGGCTACATTGTTGGCACTTGGGACAAGAGCCAAATCGGTCATGCTCTGCTGAGCCCAACGTTCGATTTTATGTTCCCTATTCTGATTGCTTTGCAATGTGTGCCGTTTTTATTGGTTCTTCGTTCAGTACTTGCAGGTGAGTTCATGGCGGGCAAAGAGCGTCCGTGGTTACTCTATGCCGCCTTTGCTTCTCTGTTTGTGACGGCTTGTATGGCTTTCACTCAAACCATCACTGGCGCAAGCGATGGGCAGTATCTATGGCAATTTATCGGCTTTGGCATGGTTGCGATTATGTACCTGCGTAATGAGCAAGGTAAGTAGGGTAGCTAGATGCGAGTAAACGAGATGCGGGATACGAAGAGCGTGTTTAGATTTGAGTCAGTGAGATACTGAATATCAAACGCAGATAATGAGAGGCCGTCGCTTTTCGTTACTCGCTACCCGAATCCCGTATCTGCTTTTAGCTCTTCGTTACTCGTTTACCCGAATTCCGTATCTGCTCTTAAAAAGAAAAAGCCCGCAACCTAGGAGGTTGCGGGCTTTGCTATAAGCGATGTTTATTTTGCTATTAAGCGGTAAGAGCTAACACGCTACCAGGCAGTACAAGGAATACCGCAACAAGGTAACCAGCCACTACAGCTTTGTTCTTCACAGCCATGTCTGAAATCAAGTCAGCGGCTTTAACAGGTAGTTCACGTAGGAACGGAATACCGAAGATGAATACCGTTGCCATGATGTTGAACACCAAGTGTACTAGAGCAATTTGTAGTGCAAATACTGCGAACTCACCAGATACTGCTGTCGCTGCAAGTAGAGCTGTAATACATGTACCAATGTTTGCACCTAGAGTGAATGGGTAAACGTCACGTACTTTAAGAACACCTGAACCTACTAGTGGAACCATCAAGCTTGTTGTCGTAGAAGAAGACTGAACAAGGATAGTCACGATAGAGCCAGAAGCGATACCGTGGATTGGACCACGACCGATTGCGTTCTTTAGAATCTCACGAGCACGACCAACCATTAGGCTCTTCATCAGCTTACCCATTACAGTGATAGCTACGAAGATAGTTGCGATACCTAGAGCGATAAGCATGATGCCGCCAACAGTGTCGCCAAATGTTGATAGAGGCTCTTTAATCGCACTTACTACTGGTTTAGTGATTGGCTTGATGAAGTTAAGACCACCCATGCTCATATCACCTGTTGCTAGCATCGGAGATACCAACCAGTGAGAAATCTTCTCTAGAATACCAAACGCCATCTCTAGTGGTAGGAAGATAGCAACGGCTAATAGGTTAAAGAAGTCGTGGATTGTCGCACTTGCGAATGCACGTTTGAACTCTTCTTTACAACGAACGTGACCAAGGCTAACTAGCGTATTGGTTACCGTAGTACCAATGTTAGCACCCATGATCATAGGAATAGCTAGCTCAACAGGTAAACCACCTGCCACAAGGCCAACGATAATTGAAGTAACTGTACTTGATGATTGAATAAGCGCTGTTGCTACTAAACCAATCATTAAGCCTGCAACTGGGTGTGAAGCAAATTCGAAAAGAACCTTTGCTTGCTCGCCTGTTGCCCATTTGAAGCCTGTACCAACCATTGAAACTGAAAGTAATAGTAGGTAAAGCATGAATGCCAAGTTAGCCCAGCGTAGCCAACGAGTAGTGCTCGAGATAGGCGCTGCTGCAGTAGTAGCTTGGTTCATAATGTTTTCTCCATTGGACCGTTTAAGTCTGTGTTTGGTCTGTTTGTTTAATCTGAGCGTGATGTTAGAGGGGAAATATTTCAGTAATATTACATTTTGGTTTAGGTCGGACTTTTTTGTGATGATTTACTCTTTAAATATTCCTAGAGCTAATGTGGTTTTTTTAAGTTTTTGTTTTTATTCGGTTTTTAATGGAAATCCTATAGGTGATATAGATCTTAAAAGTTAGAGAAAAATTGTAAATAATCGCTGAAATATTACATTATGAAATCAGACACTTCGAAAAAATAAGTGGTAAATCTATGTTTGTTTAGGTTTTTCCGAGTTTGTTGAGTGGCGGTGTCATATTTGATATAAAAGGGTATCTACTCTTTTATTACGGCACATCTATGTCGCATCTCAACTACAACCATCTGTATTACTTCTGGATGGTTTGCAAGCAAGGCTCTGTTACTAAAGCTGCAGAAGCCCTATTTCTAACACCACAAACGGTAACGGGGCAGATAAAAGCCTTGGAAGAGCGCATGGATGGCAAGTTGACCAAGCGTAATGGCCGAAGTGTGGAGCCTACAGAGCTTGGGCAGCTGGTCTTTAAATATGCCGATCGTATGTTTGGTCTGAGTTACGAGATGCTGGATATCGTGAATTACAGCCAGCACTCCAATATTCTGTTTGATGTTGGCGTCGCGGATGCGCTCTCTAAAAGACTCGTCAGTAAGATACTGATGTCGACCATTCCTCCAGATAACAGCATTCATTTACGCTGTTTTGAATCGACCCATGAAATGCTACTTGAGCAACTATCTCAACATAAGCTCGATATGATTTTGTCTGACTGTCCGGTGGACTCTAGTCAAAGCCCGGGCCTGTTCAGTAAAAAGTTGGGTGAGAGTGGAATGAGCTTTTTTAGTTCAGGTCAGGTTGAAGGGGTTAATTTCCCTGCTGTATTGGAGCAAAGAAAGCTTTTGATCCCTGGTAGCCGAACCTCAATGGGGCGTAAAGTGCTGCAATGGTTTGATAGACAAGGACTTAAGCCAGATATTTTAGGTGAGTTTGATGATGCCGCATTGATGAAGGCTTTTGCTCGTTATCATCATGACGCAATATTCTTGGCACCGACGCTTTACATGTCTGAAGTGGAAGACGACACATCACTGCAACTATTAGGCGGTATTGAAGAGTTAAAAGAGGAGTACTACGTCATATTTGCTGAGAGGATGATCCAACATCCAGCAGTAAAAAACGTATGTGACGCAGATTTTAGCAAATTGTTCGAATGAGTTAGTTTGTTAATGAATTGATATCGATTATCATAGCTCCACCATATGCCGGAAATACTGATAGCCCGTAGTTGGCGTAAAGGTTGTAGGGAGCCAAACTATGAACTTAAAAGAGATGGAGAAGAACTCAGCACAAGCTGTGATTCTACTCAAAGCCATGGCTAACGAGCGTCGCTTACAGATTTTGTGCCTATTACATGGTACTGAACTGTCGGTTGGGGAGCTGTGTGGCAAGTTGGAACTGAGTCAGTCTGCTTTATCTCAGCATCTTGCTTGGTTGAGAAGAGATGGTTTGGTCGAAACTCGCAAAGAAGCTCAAACTGTGTATTACACATTGAGTAGTGAAGAAGTAAAAGCGATGATTAACCTACTGCATGGTATTTACTGCAAGTAGCTTATTGCTGGTGGGAGGGGGATTTCTTATCAGCGATAGAATGACACAAGGAAGTGTTAGTATTTCACATTGAACGTTAGTGTTTACCTATCTACCTATCTACCTATCTACCTATCTACGTACCAATTTGCTTCTCTATTTATTTTTCTGATTGTTTGTTTTATCTATCTGCTTAAATTGTTTATCGGTCAGAAAAGCGGCTGTTAGCACGTAAAATAAAAGCGTTACTCAAAATTTAGATATAAAAAAACCGGCCTAGGCCGGTTTTTTTCGTTTTGCGTTGTAATCAAATTTCTATTAAAGAGCTTTGATTGCAGCAGCGAAACGAGACTTATGACGTGCAGCTTTATTCTTATGAATAAGGCCTTTAGTCGCCATACGGTCAAGAAGTGGTGTAACTTCTACAAGAGCAGCAGTTGCAGCTTCTTTATCACCAGCTGCGATAGCTGCGATAGTCTTTTTCATGTAAGTGCGCATCATAGAACGACGGCTAGCATTGTGCTGGCGACGTTTCTCAGCTTGGATAGCGCGCTTCTTAGCAGATTTACTGTTTGCCAAGGGTCTAACTCCCAAAAACTTAGTTCGGTGACAATTTAAGGGCGAGGACTATCCCTCATTAGCGCTTAATTGTCAAATGATTTGTGCAAAAACCAATCGTAGCCAAACAAACTTTGGTATGGAAAGGTCATCGCGGTTAAGATGGCGGGGATTCTAACAGCATTTTTAGACCAATGCTAATAAATATGCTTCTTAGGACAGGATAGTATTTATCCTCGCTTGAAAGTAATCAACCAGTGTCAGAGGTTTCTGTGAGTAAACGACTATTAAAGTCAGGCCTGATTGTCAGCGCAATGACTTTTGTTTCCCGTGTATTGGGGCTAGTACGTGATGTAGTAGTAGCAAATTTGATGGGGGCAGGAGCGAGTGCCGATGTATTTTTCTTCGCTAATAAAATTCCTAATTTCTTACGTCGACTTTTTGCAGAAGGTGCGTTTTCTCAAGCGTTTGTTCCTGTATTAACGGAATATCACGCCGCAGGTGATAAAGATAAGACACGAGATTTAATTGCTAAGGTGTCGGGTACGCTCGGGGTTTTAGTTTCTATTGTCACCGTTATCGGGGTATTGGGCTCTGGCGTGATCACCGCGATGTTTGGTGCGGGTTGGTTTATCGACTGGCTAAATGATGGTCCATCAGCGCCAAAGTTTGAGTTGGCGAGCTTTATGCTCAAGATTACCTTTCCTTATTTATGGTTTATTACCTTCGTTGCTTTATCTGGTGCCATTCTTAATACATTAGGTAAATTTGCGGTCTCTTCTTTTACCCCTGTGTTCTTGAACGTGATGATCATAGGCGCTGCGTGGTTTATCTCTCCTAATTTAGAACAACCAGAAATTGGTTTAGCCATTGGTGTGTTTCTTGGTGGCTTAGTCCAATTCCTTTTCCAAATGCCTTTCTTGATCAAAGCGGGTGTGTTGGTTAAGCCGAAGTGGGGCTGGAGAGATCCGGGTGTGGTTAAGATCCGCACATTAATGATCCCTGCTTTGTTCGGGGTATCGGTCAGTCAAATCAACTTATTGTTTGATACCTTTATTGCCAGCTTCCTCGCAACAGGTTCTATCAGTTGGTTGTACTACTCAGACCGACTGCTTGAATTTCCTCTCGGTTTATTCGGTATCGCGATTGCGACTGTGATTCTTCCTGCTTTATCTCGTAAACACGTAGATGCTCAAGGGGAAGGGTTCGCGCATACCATGGATTGGGGCGTGCGCATGGTTTTGCTGCTTGGTATTCCTGCGATGTTAGGTCTAATCGTTTTAGCTAAACCAATGCTGATGGTGCTTTTTATGCGTGGTGAGTTCTCTCCACACGATGTACAGCAGGCATCGATGTCATTGGTAGCTTACGCATCAGGCTTGCTTAACTTCATGTTGATTAAAGTTTTAGCTCCGGGTTACTACTCTCGCCAAGATACCAAAACACCGGTTAAGTACGGCATTATCGCTATGGTGACTAATATGGTGTTTAACGCGATCTTTGCTTATTTCTATGGTTATGTGGGTTTAGCGATTGCGACGGCACTGTCTGCTTTTGTGAATATGGCATTGTTATATCGTGGATTACACCTTGCGGGTGTGTATCAATTAACTAAGACAACCTTGTTGTTTAGTGCCAAATTGATTATCTCAGGTGTGGTGATGGTAGCGGCTATTTTATGGCAGCTGGATAATATGCAACATTGGCTTGAATGGAGCTTCAGCCAGAGAGCGCTGACATTAACAGGCTTGATTGGACTTGGTGGCTTTGTTTATATTGTTTCGGTACTGATTTTAGGTATCCGAGTAAAACATTTAAAAGCAGCGACAGATTAATACTGATTAGTATATAATCCGTCGGTTTCACACAATAAATGATGCAAATAATAGGTTTTAGCTGATCATAATGGAACTGATCCGAGGTATACACAATATTAAAGCGCAGCATCATGGCTGTGTATTAACCATAGGTAACTTCGATGGTGTTCATTTAGGACATCAAGAGGTTCTGAGTCAGGTTTCTAAACAAGCTGCAGCATTAGGGCTACCTTCTGTTGTTATGACGTTTGAGCCGCAGCCTATGGAGCTGTTTGCCCGAGATAAAGCGCCAGCACGTTTAACTCGCTTACGAGATAAATACGTGCAACTGAGCAAGCTAGATATCAGTCGCCTATTGTGTGTTAATTTTAATCAGTATTTTGCAAGTTTATCCGCGGAAGCGTTCATTAAGGATCTTTTGGTTGATAAGCTTGGTGTGAAGTTCTTGGTGGTTGGTGACGATTTTTGCTTTGGTAAAGGTCGCACTGGCAATTTCGCTATGCTCAAAGAGGCGGGCGAGAAGTACGGTTTTGAGGTGGTAAGCACCCAAAGCTATTGCTTAAACCAATTACGAGTAAGCAGTACTGAGATACGAAATGCATTAGCGGTCGATGACTTGGCTGCAAGTGCTACCATGTTAGGACGTGATTACAGTATTAGTGGTCGAGTGTCCCATGGTCGAAAACTAGGGAGAACTATCGGTTTCCCTACCGCTAATATTCCATTAAAGCGTTGTGTTTCTCCTGTATCGGGAGTGTATGTTGTTGAAGCTTTGGATATCGACGGTGTTCCTGTCGGTGGCGTTGCTAATATTGGACAACGACCAACAGTTAATGGGGTAAGGCAGCAATTAGAAGTGCATTTTTTTGACTTTAAAGCCAATTTATATGGTAAACAGTTAGAAGTACGACTTTTGCACAAACTGCGCGACGAGATAAAATTTGAATCGTTCGACGCACTAAAGAATCAAATAGAATTGGATGCTGAAGCCGCAAGGGTGTGGCTGCTTCAGCTAAAGAATTAATCGGATGATTCCACCGATTAACATAATGTCTAACTTCGCCCAATATAACGGAATTAAGAATCGATGAGTGATTATAAAGATACCCTGAACTTACCAGAAACAGGGTTCCCAATGCGCGGCAATCTGGCAAATCGTGAGCCAGAAATGCTGAAGCGTTGGTACAAAGAAGATCTTTACGGCGAAATCCGTAAGGCAAAGAAAGGTAAAAAATCTTTCGTACTGCATGATGGCCCTCCATACGCGAACGGCGACATTCACATTGGCCACGCGCTGAATAAGATTCTTAAAGACATTATTATCAAATCTAAGACCCTTTCTGGTTTTGATGCACCGTACATCCCTGGTTGGGACTGTCACGGTCTTCCAATCGAGCTAATGGTTGAGAAGAAGAAAGGTAAGCCTGGTCAGAAGATTTCGGCTGCTGAATTCCGCGAAGAGTGTCGTAAGTACGCTGCGGGTCAAGTTGAAGGTCAGAAAGAGAGCTTCAAACGTCTTGGCATCATGGGCGAGTGGGACAAACCTTACCGCACTATGGATTTCGGCACTGAAGCGAACATCATTCGTTCTCTTGGCAAAATCGCAGATAAAGGTCACCTTCTTAAAGGTTTCAAGCCTGTTCACTGGTGTACTGACTGTGGTTCTGCTCTGGCTGAAGCTGAAGTTGAATACAAAGATAAAGTTTCTCCATCTATCGATGTGAAATTTACAGCAGCTGACGAAGCGGCGCTTCTAGAGAAATTTACTCTAGCTGAAGGCCACGCGGGTCAGGGCGAAATCTCTATCGTTATCTGGACAACAACACCATGGACTCTGCCAGCTAACCGCGCAGTATGTCTACGTGATGATCTTGAATACGTGCTTATCCAAGTTGAAGCGAATGGCGACCAGCCTGCTCAACGTATCGTTGTTGCTTCTGAACTAGCAAAAGACGTAATGGACCGTGCAGGTATCGAGCACTTCCATAACCTTGGTTTTGCTACTGGTGCTGATCTTGAGCTTTCTCAGTTCAACCACCCGTTCTACGACTTTACTGTTCCTGCTGTTCTTGGTGACCACGTTACAACGGATTCAGGTACTGGTGTGGTTCACACTGCGCCTGGCCACGGTCAAGAAGATTTCGTGGTTGGTAAGAAGTACAACCTAGAAATCGCTAACCCAGTTGGTTCAAACGGCGTTTACCTGCCAGATACTGAGCTATTTGCTGGTCAGCACGTATTCAAAGCGAACGACTCTGTTTTAGAAGTTTTAAAAGAGAAAGGTGCACTTCTGCATCACCACGCTTACGAGCACAGCTACCCACATTGTTGGAGACACAAAACTCCAATCATCTTCCGCGCAACACCACAATGGTTCATCTCTATGGATCAAGCTGGCCTACGAGCTAAAGCACTAGAGTCAATCAAGAGTGTTGAGTGGTTGCCTGAATGGGGTCAAAGCCGTATCGAAGGTATGGTTGAAGGTCGCCCTGAGTGGTGTATCTCTCGTCAACGTACTTGGGGTGTGCCAATTGCTCTGTTCGTTCATAAAGAAACAGCAGAACTTCACCCAGAAAGCCCAGCGCTTATTGAAAAAGTAGCGAAGCTAGTTGAAGAGAAAGGCATTCAAGCTTGGTGGGATGTAGACGCTGCTGAACTTATGGGCGCAGAAGACGCTGATAAGTACGAAAAAGTAATGGATACGCTAGACGTATGGTTCGACTCAGGTGTTACGCACTTCTCTGTTGTTGATTCTCGTGAAGAGTACAACTTCCCGAACGAAGAGCGCACTCACAGTGCTGATCTTTACCTTGAAGGTTCAGACCAACACCGTGGCTGGTTCCAGTCTTCTCTAATTTCATCTATCGCGATGAAAGACGAAGCACCGTACAAGCAAGTACTAACTCACGGTTTCGTGGTTGATGGTAACGGCCGTAAGATGTCTAAATCTATCGGTAACGTTGTTGCTCCTAAAGACGTAACCAACAAGCTAGGTGCAGATATCCTGCGTCTATGGGTTGCTTCTACAGACTACACAGGTGAAGTTGCGGTTTCTGATGAAATCCTGAAGCGTTCAGCGGATGCTTACCGTCGTATTCGTAACACAGCTCGTTTCTTCCTAGCGAACTTGAACGGTTTCAACCCTGAAACTGACCTCGTACCTGCTGAAGAGATGGTTGCACTTGATCGCTGGGCTGTTGGCCGTGCTCAAGCTGCACAAGAAGAGATTGTTAAAGCATACGGCGAGTACAACACTCACGGTGTGACTCAACGTCTAATGCAGTTCTGTTCTATCGAAATGGGTTCTTTCTACCTAGACGTAATCAAAGACCGTCAGTACACGGCGAAGCAGGGCAGCCATGCTCAACGTAGCTGTCAAACGGCGCTTTACTACATCGTAGAAGCTCTAGTTCGTTGGATGGCGCCTATCATGTCGTTCACTGCAGATGAAATCTGGAATGAAATGCCAGGTGAGCGCGACACGTTCGTATTCACAGGTGAATGGTTCGAAGGTCTATTTGGTCTTGCTGAAGGCGAAGAGCTAAGCAACGAATTCTGGACTGAAATCCAGTCTGTTCGTGGCGCAGTGAACAAGCTTCTTGAAGATGCTCGTAAAGAGAAAACGATCGGTGGCGCACTGCAAGCTGAAGTTACTCTATACGCTGATGATGCACTAGCGGCTAAAATCAACAAGCTAGAAGATGAGCTACGTTTCGTACTTATCACTTCTGCAGCTGTTGTTAAGCCACTGAGCGAGAAGTCTGATGCAGCGCAAGCGACAGACGTTGCTGGTCTATTCGTTGAAGTTGCGGCTACTGAAGCTGAGAAGTGTGACCGTTGCTGGCACCACACTCCAGATGTAGGCACTATCGAAGGTCACGAGAAAGTTTGTGGTCGTTGTGTGTCGAACATCGACGGTGAAGGCGAAGTGCGTAAGTTCGCCTAACGACTCAGAGAAAGACTGAACTTTTTGTAAAAATCATAGCCCCAGTATCAACTGGGGTTATTTTTAATTATGGGAAATGTGTTTAACCAAGCTGACTTCTCGTGTTCATTCTTGAGAGTGGATAATGAGATGATTTGACTGAGTAGATACTAGGAATAGAAATGAGTGAAGTTTCGTTAAAACAATCTGGTGTACGTTGGTTATGGCTGGCTCTATTGGTCTTCTTAGCTGATATCGGCATTAAACTCTTTGTCATGGACAATATGGGTTACGGCTGGGCAAATCGTATTGAGGTGCTGCCATTCTTTAACTTTTTGTATGTTCATAACTACGGTGCGGCATTTAGCTTTCTGAGCGATCAGAGCGGTTGGCAGCGTTGGTTGTTTACGGGTATCGCATTTGCGGTAACAGGTATGCTGACGTACTGGATGAGCAAACTGCCAGCAGCAGAGAAGTGGAATAACATTGCTTATGCGATCATCATTGGTGGTGCAGTAGGTAATGTGTTTGACCGAGTCGTACACGGCTTTGTTGTCGATTACTTAGACTTCTACTGGGGCACTTACCACTGGCCTGCATTTAACTTAGCGGATATGGGAATCTGTATCGGTGCTGCGATGATCATCTTAGATGGTTTCCGTAAGAAAGACGAAAGCAAATAGCTTGCCTCAAAGTCAGTCTATGACTCACAGAATAGAATAGCCCTAAGCGCTGTCGGTTGATTCCGACGGCGCTTTTTTTTATGCTGCAATTAATATCAATCGTAGTAAATAACTACTCTCCCTAGTTGGCTAAAAGCCTCGATAACTTCGTTAGAATTTTTGATTGTAGAATAACTACTTATCGAAAAACTCTGCCTTGTTCTCAAGCCTTTTCCCTGAACTATGTCTGAGTACTTACTTACTGTGATTGATATGATATGAGAGCGAAGCAAATTGCGTTCTCAAATAATAAAGAAATCTAAGGAAAGTAACGTGGCAGCAATTAAAAATGATTCAGCAGTAACTCTACATTTTACGATTAAAATGAAGGATGGTTCAGTTGCCGATAGTACGGAAAATATGGGCAAGCCAGCGAAGTTCGTCATGGGCGATGGCAGCCTAAGTGAGAACTTTGAAGCGTGCTTACTTGGACTTGAAGCTGGCACTGAAAAGTCTATCGAACTGAAGGCGCAAGACGCGTTTGGTATGCCAAACCCAGATCATATTCACTATATGGATCGAGCTAAGTTTGTTGGCGACTCTGAAGTTGAAGTGGGCACTATCATGGCATTCTCAGGTCCTGACGGTATGGAAATTCCAGGTATTATTACTGAAATCGCAGGTGATTCAGTGACGGTTGATTTTAATCACCCACTCGCTGGTCAAGACGTTACCTTTGACGTCAACATCTTAACGGTAGAATAACTCTCTTAACGTTAGAATAGCACTGCCTTACAGCTGTGACACACAACCCAGAGCTTCACTGTCTAGACGCTTCACTGTAGAATGCGAACCTCGCTGACGGCGAACTCTATAGAAACAACCTTAGTACCGCGGTAAATGATGAGCAATGAAATGAAAATAATGTTAGCTAACCCTCGTGGCTTTTGTGCCGGTGTCGATCGTGCGATCAGCATCGTAGAGCGCGCACTCGAAATGTATCAGCCACCGATCTATGTTCGCCATGAAGTGGTACACAACCGCTTTGTCGTTGAGGGGCTCAAGCAGCGTGGTGCTATTTTTGTCGAAGAGCTGAGTGAAGTGCCAGACGATAACATCGTGATCTTCTCAGCTCACGGTGTTTCTCAAGCGGTTCGTAAAGAAGCAAAAGAGCGCGAACTGACTGTATTTGATGCAACGTGTCCTTTGGTGACTAAAGTTCATATGGAGGTTGCTCGTGCGAGCCGCAAACATATGGAAGTAGTACTGATTGGTCACGCCGGCCATCCTGAAGTGGAAGGCACTATGGGTCAGTACGCGAGCCAAACTGGTGGTATGTACTTGGTTGAAAGACCAGAGGATGTACAGAACCTCGTGGTGAATGATCCAACTAACCTGCACTACGTGAGCCAAACCACGTTGTCAGTTGATGAAACTGCAGACGTGATTGAAGAGCTGCGTCGAGTGTTCCCTGAGATTCAAGGCCCACGTAAAGACGACATCTGTTACGCGACTCAAAACCGTCAAGACGCAGTGCGTGAGATGGCGAATGACGTTGATGTGGTAATTGTTGTCGGTTCTAAGAACTCATCTAACTCAACTCGCCTAAAAGAGCTGGCTGAGAAGTTAGGTACGCCAGGCTACCTAACGGATTGCCCTGAAGACATTCAAACCGAGTGGGTTGAAGGGAAAAAGAAAATCGGTGTAACGGCAGGTGCTTCTGCTCCTGAAGAGTTGGTAAACCAAATCTTAGATCGTATCCGTGAGCTGGGTGCGACTGACGTTGAAGAGATTCAAGGTCGTGAAGAGAATATGTTCTTCGAAGTGCCGAAAGAGCTGCAGATTAAGCAAGTCGACTAATCTCTATTGATTAGTGACACCATCGATGCGTGATACTAGCGATTCGTAAACACTATCGATTTGTAAACACTATTGATTTGTAAACAGCAGGAAGCCAACGTTGATACGTTGGCTTTTTTGATCGTGCTTTGGAACTAGGCGTCGAACTTCTAACGCGTTACTGGAGACCGAGTTGCTCTTTTAAAGTCTTTAGATAGCGACGGCTAACAGGCACTTCAAAGCCAGTCAGGGTAATGATCTCCGCTAATCCATTCTCTAGCAGTTTGATCTCTTGGATCGATTTTATGTTGATCAAATACTGTCGATGACAGCGGATCAAATCGGTTTTTTCTTCCAAGATCTTTAGCGTTAACTGTGAGGTCGCGGTTTGCGATGAGCTACGAACATGCACACCACTGATATCGGAATATGCGCACTCGACCGTTTGGCTTGCCATGATCACAATGCGGTTATGACCGATACACGGGATCTGCTCTAAGTGACAGGGAGCAATCGCTGAGATGTTCTGTTCGGGTGCTTTCTGATTTTGTTTGATGACCTTGTTCAGGCGACAAACGCTCTTGTTTAATCGACAAGGCTCGACTGGCTTAAGTAGGTAATCAAAAGCGTTATCTTCAAAGGCTTGAATCGCATATTGGTCGTAGGCGGTGACGAATACCACGTAAGGCATGGTGTCAGGGTCAAGCATGCTTAACAGTTCAATCCCGGTAACCTGCGGCATTTGGATATCCAAATACACGACATCAGGCTTGAGTAGGTTGATCTGTTTCAGTCCTTCGATCGCGTTACTTGCTTGGCCAATGATTTCCACTTCTCCGGTTTCGGTCAGCAGCTCAATCAGCTCTTCGCGAGCAAAAAGCTCATCATCGACAACTAATGCCTTTAACATCCTACAATCTTCATCTTGGTTCTATCCCTGCTTGGTTCACGCTTATCTTTTAAATGTCTGCTTCTAAATGTTTCAACTCGGAGCGATCCGTCCCCGAAAATACCATTATTTGAGTATAGGTATGATAAAGCTCATTCGAGTAAATTGCTGTGGTTGAGATTCTATTTTTAGTGCTGAATCTTGTCCAAAGAAATTAGTGAGTCGTTTGTCAACAATTTCCATCCCTAATCCTACATGATCTTGAGATGGCTTCTGATAATTACCTGCATTGTCTTCAACGGTTAACTTGAATCCACCCTCGAAAGCCTCGCTAGAGATCTTCACTTTACCGCCCTCCAACATGTTTGAAATCCCATGCTTGATGGCGTTTTCTACCAGCGGTTGCAGGGTAAAGCTCGGCAATTGAGATTCATATAACTGCGGGTCGATATCCCATTCCACTTCTAGTCGATCGGTAAAGCGTGCTTTCTCTATGGTCAGGTAAGCGTTGACGTGTGCCAGTTCGTCTTTGAGCTTCACGGTGTTGATGTTCTGCTTTAGGTTGCTTCTAAAGAAGTGAGATAGGTGCTGAATCAACTCTCGAGCTTTATCTGGGTCACGACGTGTTACTGCGCTGATAGTATTAAGCGCATTGAACAAGAAGTGTGGGTTCACTTGAGCGTGCAGCAGTTTGATTTCTGCTTGTGTCAGTAGCGTTTGCTGCTGCTGATAGTTGCTAAATAGGATCTGGCTCGACAATAGCTGAGCGATACCCTCACCCATCGACATGTTGATGGTCGAGAATAGTTTCAGTTTTGGCTCATACAATTTGATGGTACCGACCACTTCGTTACCCGCGCGGAGTGGAATAATCAGAGCCGAGCCCAATTTACAATCCTGCGACAAGGAGCATTGGTATGGGTTCTCTTTGCCATCAAGGTAGATGATGTCGTTCTGTTCCATCGAAGTGAGCGTGCTTTGCGATGAAATCGGGGTATTTGGAATATGGTGTTCATCGCCAATGCCGACGAACGCAAGAATTTTTTCTCGGTCGGTAATCGCTACCGCCCCAACGTTGGTCTCTTCGTAAACGATTCGCACAATTTTTTGCGCGTTATCCGAATTGAACCCGCCATGCAAAATACCCACCGAACGCTCGGCGATGGTTAATGCGCGGCGTGAGAAGGTAGCCGAGTACTTTTCGAAGATGGTTTTCCTGTCTTGGATGATGCTCATGAACAGCGCTGCTCCGACTGAGTTAGCGATGATCATTGGCGCCGCAATATCGGAAACCAGAGCGTAGGATTGCTCAAATGGTTTTGCGACCGCCAGTAGAATCAGCATTTGAATGATCTCTGCAAACAGGGTCACCGAGAAAACCACTAACGGATTAAACAGTTGGCTGGCTTTGTTCTTTCTAACTAAGTAAACGTGTAACAGGCCGCCAATTAAGCCTTCTGCTGTGGTGGAAATAGCACAAGCCAAGTCCGTAAAGCCGCCTAATGAGTAACGGTGAATACCACCAGTAAAGCCGACGGCAAAGCCAACGACAGGGCCACCAAACAGACCACCCATGACCGCCCCCATCGCGCGCGTGTTGGCTATCGCGTCATTGATCTGCAGTCCAAAATAGGTGCCCATAATACAGAACAGAGAAAACAGAACATAACAGCTGACCTTATGACTTAAGCGTGAAGAGATGCTCAACAAAGGGAGAATCAATGGCGTTTTACTTAGCATGTAAGCAATCACCAAGTAGACACAGGTTTGTTGCAGCAGAGAGAGAATGAGTTCCATATTTTCACCTATTGAGACGCTTGTTAAGTGTAAAGCTCATTGCGTGGTAACGGTAGCTTTGCTTGTGTTTTCGTTGGTTATATCGAGCGACGATTGCTTCTCAATGCTGAGATACAGTAAAGCCCATCACTGAGGACGGGCTTTAGTCTTAATATCCACGAATCACTGGGTGATTACGGGAGCAAGCGAAGTGTGTTTGGCTGCTCTTTTGTCTCTCTATGAAGACGTGTCTCTTTTATCAAGAGTCTAAAAGAACTAGGCAGTTTTGGTTACGCCTTTTGCTTCTTTCTCTTCTTCTTCATCAGCAAGGTCGATATCGCCTTTGCCTTTTGAAATTTTGATAACGTAAGCCGCAACACCAAGCGCACTCACCACACCGATGATGGTTGAAAGCTGCATTGGTAGACCAAAGCCTAGTTGGCTGTTGTTCAGGATGAATGTGATACATACAGACGTCATGAAGATAGCTGGAACCGTAGTTACCCAGTGCAGTTTGTTGTGACGAAGTAGGTAAGCCGAAGCTGTCCATAGCATCATTACTGCTGTTGATTGGTTAGCAAAACCGAAGTAGCGCCAGATGATACCGAAATCAACTTGAGTCAAGATGCCACCGATAACGAACAGTGGTAGAGCCATCAGCAGGCGGTTACGCAGTGTTTTCTGTTCCATGTTGAAGTATTCAGCAAGGATAAGACGGCTTGAACGGAATGCTGTGTCACCAGAAGTGATTGGTAGGATAACCACGCCAAGGAAAGCAAGGATACCGCCGAATACACCCAGTAGACCAAATGAAGCGCTGTATACCACGTTACCAGGACCGCCGTTTGCAATTGCGTCAGATAGAGACTCAACTGAACCGAAGAATGACAGAGCAAGTGCACACCAGATTAGAGCGATGATGCCTTCACCAATCATTGCACCGTAGAATACGAAGCGACCGTTTTTCTCGTTTTCCATACAACGCGCCATCAGTGGAGACTGAGTTGCGTGGAAGCCAGAGATTGCACCACAAGCGATAGTGATGAATAGAGCAGGCCAAAGTGGTAGGTCATTCGGGTTCATGTTGGTGAACATGTCTTTCATCTCGAAGCCACCCATGATTTGGTGCTCGTCAGATAGACCAATCGCAGTGATTAGGCCGACAGACATGAAGATAAGCAGTGCACCGAACAGTGGGTAGAAGCGACCAATGATTTTATCGACAGGGACAATCGTTGCGATGATGTAGTAAGCAAAGATGATAACAACCATGGTTGTTGCAGACATCGCGAAATCAGTTTGGTCGTTCACAAGGTTAGTGATCATGCCTGCAGGAGCAGATACGAATACAACACCAACTAGAAGCAGTAGAACAATGGCAAAGATGTTCATAAAGTGTTTTGCGCCATTGCCTAGGTAACGTCCAGTGATAGTTGGAACTGAAGCACCACCATTACGGATAGATAACATACCTGAGAAGTAGTCGTGTACTGCACCTGCGAAGATACAACCTAGCACGATCCAAAGCATCGCTGCTGGGCCGTAAAGGGCACCCATGATAGGGCCGAAGATTGGACCTACACCTGCAATGTTAAGCAGCTGAACTAGGTAAACCTTTGGAGTCGACATTGGAACGTAGTCCACGCCATCTTGTTTGGTGTGAGCAGGTGTTTGACGCTTTTCATTGATACCGAAAATCTTCTCGATAAAGGCACCGTAAATAAAGTAGCCACCAATGAGTGCTGCAACACAGGTAAGAAACCACATCATAATTTGTTATCCCTGAATGTATTAATTAAGTCAGGGTGTATATTAAAGAAGAGTATGAGAAGAAACTTCCGCTATGAGAGTGAGTGGTCGAATAGTCAATTAAGTGGTGTTATAACTGATTGAGTGGTTTGCTACGTTTGTAGAGCGGTTGGTTATTCGTGTTGAGAAGTGTCTTGTTTCTAATAAGTGGTGACTTATCTGCTTTAAGTGGTAACCAATAGATATCAGTGGCAGATAACAGACATAAGTGGACATCAGCCAGTGTTCAGCGGAGAATCACCACAAAGGCAACGCTTCGTCAGGAAGTGGCTAGGTAAATATAAAGGACTGAAATGAAAAAAATAATCGCACTATTCGCCGTGGCATTTAGCCTTGCAGGATGCAGCGCCAATGTTCAAGATTTAGCAGCTGAAGGCAATTGGCAAGAGATTGGCTATCGTGATGGTATTAAAGGTCACACTCAGCGTTCGTATTCAGAGATGACTGAGCTTGGCGCAGTCGATCAAGCGAGTTACACAGAAGGTTATCACCAAGGTGTGACTGAATATTGTAATCCGAACCATGCTTATCAGATTGGTTTGTCTGGTCAGGTGTATGAAGGCGTGTGTTCTGGTACGGAAGACGCTCAACGTTTCCGTATGGAATGGCAACGCGGCTGGGACGAGTTCTCAAACGACTATTAAGCCCAAGCTAGCCATAAAAAATTAAAACTAAAAAAAGACCAGTACCGCGTGTGTGCTGGTCTTTTTGTATGTCGTTGAAGTAGCTGTCTAAATGAGAAGCTACAAGCCAAATTAAGATTACTGATTATTCTCGACTGCTTTTCTCAAGAAGCCATTTTGCTTATCAAGTTGTGCCTTGGCTAACTCTAAATCTAGCCCTGTTAGAATCATCAAAATAGATAACTTCACATCGTAATCAGTCGTTTTAAGTGTCGACACTGCCAGTGCTTTGTCGCACTCCGTTGCTTGGATAACGATACGAGCAGCGCGGGCAACCAACTTTTCATTGGTCGCTTTTACGTCGACCATCAGATTTTGGTAGCTCTTACCGATACGAATCATGCTGGCTGTGGTCAGCATATTAAGCACCAACTTTTGCGCCGTACCTGATTTGAGTCGTGTTGAACCTGTTAATGCTTCTGGGCCAACCACCGGGCTAATTGCGATTTGAGCGACTTCAGCAATTGGAGAGTCAGGGTTACAAGACAATGCAACCGTTACTGCGCCAAGCTGATTGGCATAGTTGAGTGCACCAATCACGTAAGGTGTACGACCGCTCGCAGCAATGCCCACCACGACATCATTTTCTGAAAACTGAATCGCTTTCAGATCTTCAATACCGAGAGTCAGCGAGTCTTCTGCACCTTCTTTGGCTTTTAAAATCGCCTCTGGTCCGCCAGCAATTAGGCCGATAACCATCTTGTCTGAGACGCCGAAAGTCGGTGGGCATTCTGAGGCGTCTAACACACCTAATCGACCACTGGTGCCTGCGCCCATATAAATCAGTCGACCACCGTTTTGAAATGCATGAGCAATTTTATCTACCGCTTTCGCGATCTGTGGCAGTTCAGCTTCAATCGCCAGTGGGACTTGCTTGTCTTGTTGGTTAATCTTTTCAACCACTTCGAGAGAGGTGAGCAGATCAATATCCATAGTGTCAGGGTTTCTCCCCTCCGAAACGAGGTGCGAGAGCGCTGATATGAGAGCGTCGTTACTCATAATGATCCTTAAATGGTGATTCTAAAATGATGGTTCTAAAGTTGTTTAGTCAGCACGATAGAGAACGCCTAGAGAGGCAGCTCTGCTTGCGCCAGTCACTTCTGGTAAATTGCTTGGCAGTTGATGAATATGACGTTGAGCAAGCCACGCAAAAGCCATCGCTTCCATGTAATCGGCATCCACGCCTTTACTGGTGGTTGAATCAACATCCCAACTTGGAAGCAGTACAGACAGTCTCTTCATCAACAATGGATTTTGTGTACCACCGCCACACACATACAGTGCAGGCTGGTTACCCAAGCGATAAGTCTCCACTTCATTGACTATCGTCAATGCGGTGTATTCACAAAGCGTGCGCTGAACATCTTCTACTGCAAGATCTTTAAATTCTGTTAATTGTTGCTCTAGCCAAGGTAGGTTGAATAGTTCTCTGCCAGTACTTTTCGGCGGCATTTGAGATAGATAAGATTCATTTAACAACTGTTCGAGTAAAGCTTGATTGAGTTGACCTTTAAGCGCAAATTGCGCATCACGGTCAAACTTCTCACCCGTGTGTTTATCAACCCAAGCGTCCATCAACATATTGCCCGGACCTGTATCATAACCAAGCGTTGGCTGATTAGGGCGCAGCACTGAAATATTCGAGATACCACCAATATTCAACACTACAACTGAGCTGTCTTGCGGGTGAAAAATCGTATGGTGAAAAGCGGGTACGAGTGGCGCACCTTGTCCGCCTAATGCCATGTCTTTACGTCTGAAATCGGCAACCGTTTGAATCTGTGTTTTAGCGGCAATGATGTTGGCATCACCCAACTGCATGGTAAATGGAGATTCGCCGCTTGGCTGGTGGAATACCGTTTGACCATGATTACCAATCGCAGTCACAGAAGATGCAGGTGTACCTGACTTTTCGAGAAGTTGCAAAACCGCATCAGCAAACAGATGGCCAAGCTGGTGGTCGAGTTCTCCAATGGCAATCAAATCGGTTTTCTGACCAATACAAACTTCAAGCAGACGTGCTTTGAGGTCATCGGGCATTGGAAACTCATCATGAGCAAGCAATGTGATATGCGTATCTTCAATCGACACTAAGGCCGTATCAACGCCGTCCATACTCGTCCCTGACATCACACCGATATACAGTTCTTTATAATCCATTTCTAAGCTCTTGCACTGCATTCTTAAAGTCTTCCACAGATTGGTTTAAAAACATTGTAAAGCAAATTTAAAGAGAATAATCTCGGGAAGTTTATGAAATTAGGTTTAATAAGGGATAAATATGGGACCGTTGTGGGTTGATGTTGCAGGCTACGAGCTGACAGCTGAAGACAGAGAAATTTTGGAGCACCCAACTGTTGGTGGTCTCATCTTATTTGCTCGAAACTACCACGATAGCAAACAGTTATCGGCGTTAAACAAAGAAATTCGTAAGGTAGCGAAACGTCCTATTTTGATTGGTGTTGACCAAGAAGGTGGCCGAGTTCAGCGCTTCCGAGATGGCTTTTCAATTATTCCTGCTGCTCAAGAGTTCGCGACTAAGAATAATGGCGAACAGTTAGCAGAACAAGCGGGTTGGTTGATGGCGGCAGAATTGATTGCCCATGATATCGATCTGAGCTTTGCGCCAGTATTAGACAAAGGCCATGACTGTAAAGCGATTGGTAGCCGAGCGTTTGGTGAAGATATTGATACCATCGTTCGCCATAGCAGCGCTTTTATTAAGGGCATGAAGTCGGTTGGCATGGCGACAACAGGCAAACACTTCCCTGGACATGGTGGCGTGATTGCTGACTCACACTTAGAGACGCCATATGACCCTAGAGACGACATCTTTGAAACCGACATGGCAATCTTCAAGGCGCAAATTGAAGCTGGAATATTGGATGCCATGATGCCAGCTCACGTAGTTTTCTCTCACTATGATGATCAACCTGCGAGCGGTTCACAGTATTGGCTGCAGAAAGTATTGAAGCAGCAGCTTGGGTTTAAAGGCTTGGTATTCTCTGACGATTTAACAATGGAAGGCGCTGCCATAATGGGCGGACCAGCCGACAGAGCGAAAGCGGCTTTGAATGCAGGTTGTGACATGGTGTTGATGTGTAATAAACGAGATGCGCAAATTGAAGCTCTGGATCACTTAGCGATTCAAGAGGTGTCTTTAGCCAACTCATTGCTTAAAAAACACAGCTTTGATTTGTCAACACTTCACTCGGATGCTAGGTGGAAAGAGACCTCAGAGACGATTAAGCGAATGCTAGGCAGTGAGTGATAAATAAACACATTATAATTTTAGATAAGGCGATATGATAAATATCGCCTTTTTTGTATGTGCGATCCATGGTTTAAACCTATTTATCTCTTAGAGTGAGTTAAAGTTGGCATGTAAATATTAATTTACATTGAATGTTTTTTATTGTTTACACTTGCAATCGTTTTTTTAGCTGTTATTGTGTTTTTAAAGATTGTTAGCCCAAATGGAAATGTTGGGTGTAAAAATAAATATACAGGTTGAGTTATGCAGAAAAGTGAATTAAGCAATGTCAATATCATCGACGAACAGGTACTGATTACTCCTGAGGAGTTAAAAGCAAAACTGCCTTTGAGTGATAATGCTCGTCGTTTCATTCAAGAGTCTCGTCAAACTATCGCAAACATTATTCATAAGAAAGATCATCGCATGCTTGTTGTATGTGGCCCATGTTCTATCCATGACATTGAAGCTGCGAAAGAGTACGCGAAACGCCTAAAAGCCTTATCTGAGCAACTTAGCGATCAACTGTATATTGTTATGCGTGTTTACTTTGAGAAGCCTCGTACCACTGTCGGTTGGAAAGGCTTGATCAATGACCCGCATCTAGACGGCACTTTCGATATTGAGCATGGTCTGCATGTTGGCCGTGAGCTACTTGTTGAACTCGCTGAGATGGAAATCCCACTAGCGACTGAAGCACTAGATCCAATCAGCCCGCAATACCTAGCAGATACCTTCAGCTGGGCGGCGATTGGCGCACGTACGACTGAATCTCAAACTCACCGTGAGATGGCAAGTGGTCTTTCAATGCCAATCGGTTTTAAAAACGGTACCGATGGCAACCTAGGCACTGCAATCAATGCAATGCAGGCGGCTTCTTCTAGCCACCGTTTCATGGGTATCAGCCGCGAAGGTCAAGTTGCACTGCTAACTACGCAAGGTAACCCAAATGGTCACGTGATTTTACGTGGCGGTAAGCAGACGAACTACGATTCAGTATCGGTACACGAATGTGAGCAAGAGCTGGGTAAATCTGGCTTAGAGGCAGCGCTAATGGTCGACTGTAGCCACGCGAACTCTCGTAAAGATTTCCGTCGCCAACCTTTAGTTGCAGAAGATGTGATTCACCAAATTCGTGAAGGCAACAAATCGATCATCGGCCTGATGATTGAAAGCCATATTAACGAAGGAAATCAATCTTCGGATATACCTCTCAATGAGATGAAATACGGCGTTTCTATTACCGACGCGTGTATCAATTGGGATTCAACTGAGGCACTATTGAAACATGCACATACGGAATTAGTCCCGTTCTTAGAGAACCGCTTGAAAGGTTAGTCAGAGTTTTAAATTTAAGTGCCTCATCTAATGGGGCATTTTAAGATCTGTTGCTAGCGAACCTACGTGATTGTGGGCTGATAGATTGGCACGGGCTTATAGATTAGTAAGGAATAAAATGGCCGTTGAACTGAACGAATTACGCGACCAAATCGATGCTGTCGATAAACAAATGTTGGATTTACTGGCTCAACGCCTTGCTCTAATAGAGAAAGTAGGCGAAGTAAAAAGTGAACATGGTTTACCTATTTATGTACCAGAACGTGAAGCTGCGATGCTGGCATCTCGTCGTCAAGAAGCCGAGAAAATAGGGGTTCCACCACAGTTAATCGAAGATATTTTGCGTCGTACTATGCGTGAGTCTTATGCCAGTGAGAAAGATTCTGGCTTTAAGTGTCTTAACCCAGAGTTACGTTCAGTGGTTATCGTTGGTGGTAATGGTCAACTTGGTGGCTTGTTTGGTCGTATGTTCAAACTGTCTGGCTACGAAGTGAAGATCCTCGGCAGCCAAGATTGGGATAAGGCCGACGAAATCTTAGATAATGCTGGCCTTGTGGTTGTTACGGTTCCAATTCACCTAACAGAAGGTGTGATTGCGAAACTAGGTAATCTACCAAGCGATTGTATTCTATGTGATTTGACGTCAATTAAATCTAAACCTCTGCAAGCAATGATGAACATGCACCAAGGCCCAGTGGTTGGATTGCACCCAATGTTTGGCCCTGATGTTCCTAGTCTTGCTAAGCAGGTGATTGTTTACAGTGATGGCCGTGGTGCTGAAAGCTACCAATGGCTACTGAATCAATTTGGTATTTGGGGCGCGAGCCTTTGCCAGATGGATGCAGCTGAACACGATCACGGCATGACCTTGATTCAAGCACTTCGTCACTTTACCTCTTTTGCTTACGGCTTACACCTGAGTAAAGAGAACCCGAACATTGATCAACTTCTGAAGCTAAGCTCGCCAATCTACCGACTTGAGATTGCGATGGTTGGTCGTCTGTTTGCTCAAGACCCGAACTTGTACGGTGATATCATTCTTTCTTCAGATGAGAATATTGAGATGATTCGACGCTTCCATAGTTGTTTCGGAGAAGCGTTAGAAATCCTAGATGGCAAAGATAAGGCTAAGTTTGTTGAGAGCTTCAACCAAGTGAGTGATTGGTTTGGTGACTACTCACAACAATTCTTGCAAGAGAGCCAAAGTCTTCTAAAACAAGCACATGACTCGATTCATCGTGGTTAATACTGATTTGAAATCATAAAAAAGAGCGACCATCTGGTCGCTCTTTTTGTTTGTGCTGAACGCTATGAAAGCATTTGGCCTACAGTAGGCTAAAAGCAATTAGATCATCATAGGCTAAACCAACAGGTCTTATCTAATAACAACTAGTTAGCCATTAACAACTAGTTAGTCGTGATAGGTTTTTTGCTCTCTTCACTCGATACGGTGTCGATGGTCGAGCTAATGTAAGGCACGTTAGTCAGGTTGATCTGCAAGCGAACCACATTATCAATCAGTTGAACCAGTGGGCCCCACTTAACCTTTTTCTCTTTCTCGAACACGTAGTTGAAGTTTTCCGGTGTCCAATCCATTAAGTATTGAGGGTTCAGTGAACGACCAAGGAAGCGTACTTCATAATGCAAGTGTGGGCCGGTTGAGTTACCTGAATTACCACAGCTCGCGATGACATCGCCTTTACTCACAAACTGACCGCTACGTACCTTGAACTTCTGTAGGTGCGCATAAGAACTCATGAAACCAAACGAGTGACGCATAGTAATAAAGTTGCCGAAGCCTTTTTTACTTGGGCGTACCGTTTCAATGACTCCATCTGCGGGCGCGACAATATCTTCACCACGCTTACACGTTAAATCGATACCAGTATGTACATGGCGTTTCCCTGAAATAGGGTTAGTGCGGCTACCATAAGAAGAAGAGATACGTTGATAAGCCATTGGGCTGTCGTTTGGAATCAAACGGAACATCGTGGCTCTTACTGCTGAATCGACTGCAGCCGCATCAATGCGATCTTCCAAAGAAATATCATCGGTAAGCAGTTCTTCATCAGCAAGACCCAGTACTGATTCAACATCGAATACACGCTTACCAAGCAGCTGAATCGTGCCTTCTTTCTCGGTCAGTGTTTGCGATAGCGAATGGTTGGTTTCAACTTGCTCAGCATAAAGAAACTCAGTTTGTTCTTTTTCAACAATCAGCGTTTCAATCAACTGTTGGGCATCACCCGCTTGTAGCGCGAGTTCTTGTTTACTCTCGAAGTGCATGTACGCCGCTCCGCCAATTAATAGCGGTACTGAAAAAATGGCAGTAGTGCAAATGAGCACAGCCTTACGGCCGAAGTAAAACGTCTGTTCCCCCTGACTAGAGGGAATAGTAATGGATAGTTTTTTAGACATGGTTCTGTATTAACTAAATGCTTCTAATAGAAAAAGGGTAATGGAGATGTCACTCACTACCTAAATCGGTAAGGTGTTCAATCTCTCTATAAAGCAGTTCATCGTCGCCAACATTAAGCTCTACAAGACGCTTAAGGTGGCTGATACTATCAATATCTAAATGCTCTATGCGTAAACGCATTGAGGTATTGATGGTAGAGACTATCGTTGCTTCTAACTGAATATTGATATCACTGTTTTCGAGTTTAAAGCTCACTTGAACAGGGACATCATGGCTAAGTTGTTTTGATTCATTGCATTGAATGAGTAAACCATGGAGTGATAAGTCTTGCACTGAGCCTGATACATTTACGTGTCCTTGTGAGATCTCAGTCGGGACTTGATAAATAACTCGTGAAAATTGACGTCTTTCAACCATAAGTAATCTCTCAATATCGATGCATTACACGTAAGCCAGATATATTAAAGGCCGCTATTATCGCGGCCTTTGTTCAAAATACAAGCTTATTTACTTAGCTATACGCTTGTACTTGATACGGTGCGGTTCTGCCGCTTGTGCGCCTAGAGTCTGCTTAAGCCACTCAGTGTACTCAGTATAGTTACCTTCGTAGAAGTTAACTTGACCTTCATCACGGTAGTCTAAGATATGGGTCGCAATACGGTCAAGGAACCAACGGTCATGCGAGATAACCATTGCACAGCCAGGGAATTCAAGCAGTGCTTCTTCAAGAGCACGTAGCGTTTCAACGTCAAGGTCGTTGGTAGGCTCATCGAGTAGCAGTACGTTACCGCCCGCTTTTAGCAGTTTCGCTAAGTGGACACGGTTACGTTCACCACCAGAAAGCTCACCGATGATCTTCTGTTGGTCGTTGCCTTTAAAGTTGAAACGAGAACAGTAAGCACGCGCAGGGATTTCGAAGTTGTTGATCTTAATGATATCAGCGCCTTCAGAGATCTCTTGGAATACTGTCTTAGTGTCGTCCATGCTGTCACGGAACTGATCAACAGAAGCAAGTTTAACGGTTTCGCCTAGTTCAACTGTACCTGAATCTGGCTGTTCTGCGCCGCTTAACATCTTGAATAGTGTTGATTTACCTGCACCGTTGGCACCAACGATACCGACGATAGCACCCTTAGGCATGCTGAACGATAGGTCGTCGATAAGAACGCGATCACCAAACGATTTAGTCAGGTTGTTCACTTCAAGAACTTTGTCACCTAGACGCTCACCTGGTGGGATGAACAGTTCGTTAGTTTCGTTACGCTTCTGGTATTGGCCAGTCGTCAGTTCTTCAAAACGAGCCATACGAGCTTTAGACTTAGCTTGACGGCCTTTAGGGTTTTGACGAACCCATTCAAGTTCTTTTTCGATTGTCTTTTGACGTGCGCTTTCGCCCGCTTTTTCTTGCTTAAGACGCTCGTCTTTTTGCTCTAGCCAAGACGTGTAGTTACCTTCCCATGGGATACCTTCACCACGGTCAAGTTCTAGAATCCAGCCAGCTGCGTTGTCTAGGAAGTAACGGTCGTGGGTAATCGCCACAACAGTACCGCTGTAATCGACTAGGAAGTGCTCAAGCCATGCTACTGATTCTGCATCCAAGTGGTTGGTTGGTTCATCAAGAAGCAGCATGTCTGGCTTTTCAAGAAGTAGACGACAGATAGCAACACGACGACGCTCACCACCTGATAGGAATTCAATTTTCGCATCCCACTCAGGAAGACGAAGTGCGTCAGCAGCACGCTCTAGAGCTGTTTCTAGGTTGTGACCGTCTTTTGCTTGAATCAGTGCTTCTAGTTCGCCTTGCTCTTTTGCCAGTGCATCGAAATCTGCGTCTGGTTCTGCGTAAGCTGCGTAAACTGCATCGATACGCTTAAGTGCGTCAGCAACGTCAGAAACCGCTTCTTCTACGATTTCACGAACAGTTTTTGATTCGTCTAGTACTGGTTCTTGCGGTAGGTAACCTACTTTAAGACCTTGTTGTGCACGTGCTTCACCATCAATATCAGTATCAATACCAGCCATGATACGTAGTAGGGTAGATTTACCTGAACCATTTAGACCCAAAACACCGATTTTAGCGCCAGGAAAAAAGCTAAGAGAAATGTCTTTAAGAATTTGACGCTTAGGTGGAACAGTTTTGCTCACCCGAGACATGGTATATACGTATTCAGCCATTGCCGATCGATCCTAATTATTGTTCAAAATTGTCTGCTATTTTATACCAATATCCTCAAAGATGTTACTCCTAGGACAGAAAAGCCACTCTTGAACCAATCCTTACCTATTATTGTCACATTGGTCATTAAAACTATATTTAATGGGCTTCTGAGGCGAAGTGTTAAATATTAATAATATTTACACTCAAATCCTTTACATTTGATGTGATGTCGGGCGTAAATAGACTTCACGTATTCATACACGCACTAAGGAAAGAGCGAATGTTTTTCCGCATTGGTAATACGAAAATTGCTGTGGCTGCATCGGCAATTTTGTCTTCGGTTTCACTGGCTCCGGTCGCTATGGCTAGCAATGCCTCCGAGCTTGAAATGCAGCGTGACGTTTATGATAGAGCGCAAGAGGTTTTAGATAACCGTGACCTAAAAGCTTACTTCGCGTTACGTAACAAAATTCAAACATACCCTTTAACACCTTACACCGATTATCGTGCCTTCTTATTAGGTTTAGGAGAGCGTACTCCTGCTGAGGTCGATGCTTTCATTGAAGAGAACAAGGCATTGCCTTTCTCCAATCGAATGCGCGCACCTTATTTGGACTCATTGGCTTCTCAAAAACAGTGGAAGACGATCCTTGAGTTTCAAACCAAAGAGCCTGTCGGTGAAAAATACCAATGTATCTATTACCGAGCGCATTACGAGCAAGGTAACCAAGAGCTTGCCTTTAAAGGAGCTAAACAACTTTGGTTGAGTGGTAGTGGTGTTGATGACGCTTGTGACCCTTTATTTAAAAGCTGGGATCAAGCTGGGCTAAGAGCTGATGAGCTGATTCTGGATAGAATGCTGCTAGCGTTCGAGGGCCGTAACGGTAAGTTAATGAGCTATCTGATTAAGCAATTGGATCATGATGAGTCAATTGCTCAAGCAAAGCAGATGAAGGCGCTTTATAACAAGCCTGAAAATGTACTCGCGTTTGCTAAGAAGCACCCTGCGAATGAATTTTATCAAGCTCAAACCGAGTTTGGTTTTGAGAAACTGGCAAGGAAGTCAGCAAGCAGCGCTCAAGAGATTTTTGATGATGTTGTGAAAGCTCAAAAGTTATCGAAAGAAAAATCTCAAGAGTTAGCGGATTACCTCACGTTCCGTTTGATCAATACTGATTCTGAAGAGCTAATGGCGTGGCGAGACAAAATGCTCGCGAGCTCATCAAAGCAAGTTCTGCTTGAGCGACGTGCTCGTTTAGCGATTCAGCATGCCGATTGGACTGGCTTGAAAGAGTGGATTGCACGCTTAGATGATAAACATCAAGCTTCGCTTCGTTGGCAATATTGGCAAGGCCGAGCTGAAATCGCGACCGGCGATACTGACAAAGGCAATAAGCGATTATCAGATATCTTGGGTCAGCGTAATTTTTACAGTGTGGCTGCGGCTAAGCAGTTAGGTAAGCCTGTCGAATACCCAACATCGACACTTAAATACAATGCTGAAACAGTGAAGCCATTCGGCACCTCTTTGGTGCGTATTGGTGAGCTAATTGACCGAGATAAAATTGCGGCAGCGAAGAGTGAGTGGCGTTGGTTATTAACTAATGCAGATAAAGAGCAAAAAGCGATGCTTGCCGCTCATGCTGCGACACAGCGATGGAATCACTTTACCGTAACAGCGAGTATCTCTGCGAAGATGTGGGATAACATTGCGCTGCGCTTCCCTGTTGCTCATAAGTGGTGGTTTAACTTCTACGCTGAAAAGCACGATCTCGACCCGATCACCTTGATGTCTTTAGCAAGACAAGAGAGTGCGATGGACTCAGAAGCTCGCTCTCCTGTTGGCGCGCGAGGCATCATGCAAATTATGCCAAAGACGGCGCAATACACGGCGAACAAACATAAGATTAGGTATCAGGGCAGCGATGACCTTTATGATGTTGGCAAAAACATTGAGATTGGCAGTCACTACTTAGATGGTTTACTCGCTCAATATGATGACAACCGTATCTTTGCGTTTGCGGCTTATAATGCTGGACCTAGCCGTGTCAAACAGTGGCGTTCACGTAGCGATGAAAAACTTGATGCCTTCGCTTTTATTGAGATGATTCCATTCAAAGAGACTCGCGGTTACGTTCAGAATATCTTGATGTTTGAGACCTACTATCGAGATATCTTGGGTGAGAAAGGGACGTTTTTAGCGCCCCATGAGGCAAAAACGAAATACTAAGCCTTCGGCATTTTGCCCGAAACTGAGTAAGAATAAAGGCAGTGAGTGCGAACCATTTCCACTTACTGCCTTTTTACATTGGATCGCATCAAGTGTTTCGGTATAAAGTGTTAAACGCTTTCAATCGTTAAGCGACTCTTTAAAGTCAGAATTTAAAAGTAAGTGTAGAGATATGGCATCACAACCTGAATATGATAATTGGCAACAACTGATGGACTTGGTAAAGACGGCTGTCGAAAAAGATCAGCACGAGCTGTTGTTGACCATGATGATGACACCAGACGAGCGAGATGCTCTGGTTGCTCGAATTAATATCTTCTGTGAGCTGATGAAAGGCGATATGTCTCAACGTCAGGTGAGTCAAATGCTGGGCGTAGGCGTAGCGACGATCACCAGAGGCTCAAATGAGCTAAAGGCCAAATCTGAACAAGAGAAAGCCGTGATCGCCGACCTATTGCTAAAGTAATAATGGAATTAAGCATTCACTAAATAGTGAGAATACGAATTCGATAAAAAACGCTAACTGAATGTTAGCGTTTTTTGTTTCTGAAGATTGTTCTCAGAACCTTTCTAAGTTTAACGAAGAACTAAATAGGAAAGTGCTCAGGATTCACAAATGGGATCAGAGCTAAAATTAAAGCCTGGTGGTAGACAGAACTGCGCGATAGTTGATTATGTGTCAGTAGGCCAATTGCGCCACCTTTCTGTTTGATATTGTCGGTACCAAACACTTCATCCATCACATCCCCTAACTCGTTTGCATGCTCTAGTTTCTCAAGCACGGCTGGTGGCAGCATCAGGCTTGCTGAACGAGACTCTCCACGTTGACCATTCGCTTCGATCACCATCCAGGCAAAGGTAACGTTGGTTTCTATTCCCGCTTCTAGACCAACATAGAAGTCTGCATCAGGCTGAGCTTGAGTTGCATTGTGAACACGATTCACGGCACCTTGATAGGTTTCATCATTGCTCATCGGTTGATCGGCGACACCACTAGGGACGCTGATGCCTTTGAAATCAAATTCAGTATCAGGAAAAGCAGATAAGAACGCGCTTTTAACGGCGTTTATTTTAGCTGGGTTCAGCGATGCGATGATTACAGATTTCATGTGTCGGATTCTTTTTGTTGTCGATTAGATTGAGTTGATGTTGTCGGTACCATTCACTCAACTCTTCTAGTGGCATGGGTTTACCAAAGTAATAGCCTTGCAGCATATCGCACTGTGCATCCTGTAACCACTGGTGCATGCCTTGAGTTTCAATCCCTTCGGCAGTGACCTTTTTCCCCTGAGCATGACACAACCCGATAACCGGTTTTACGATGTTCTGGTTATCGGTCTCAATTAAGGTATCCAAAAACGCTTTATCCAATTTGATTTTCTGAGTTGGATACTGCACCAGTTGAGTGATAGAGGTATAACCGGAACCAAAATCATCAATCGCCAGTCGATAGCCCATGCATGACAGTTCGTTCAGCAATGGAAAACCTTCTGAATTTGAGTAAAAGGTTTCAGTGATTTCAAAATCGATTAGGCTTGGTGGAATTCGATTTAACTCCGCGTGTTCTTTAATGAAACCCGCAAGATGAGTGGTTTCAATGCCAGCAGAAGATAGGTTGATCGACAATTGAATTGAGTGATCAAATTGAGCCTGAAGTCGATGGAATGAAGCAAACGCATTCTGTATTACCCAGCGGTCGACATGTTCAAATAGCCCGGTTTGTTCGGCTATTGGAATGAACTCATCTGGTGGAACCAAACCAAGTTGCTTTGAATTCCAACGCAATAACACCTCAACGCCAATAACATCAGTCCCGGTGGAATCCATGTAGGGCATGTAAACGAGCCTAAATTCATCATCAAAATTCTTACCTCTAAGCGCACGTTCAATGTCTGCTTGGCGCTGAATGGCTTTGTCTAAATCCCGTGAATAGTCAGCAAATTGGTTTTTACCGGCACGCTTGGCTTGGTACATCGCGGTATCCGCGTTGGACAGAAGCTTCTCGATTGAGTTGCCATCATTAGGGTAGGTCGCAATACCAATACTGACCGTGATCGGAAAGCTGCCTGATTCGGTGACAAAGCCTTTTTGCAGTGGAGTGAGCAAATCGTTCGAGAATCGATGCGCGACATTTCCTCGGTGACTAGGAGCGTTAATGTAGACAACGAACTCGTCTCCAGAAAGTCGGGCTGGCATACAATGAGCGTCGAACTCCGCTTTATAGTGACGACAAATATCTGAAATACGCTGAGCAAAAGAGACCAGAATCGAGTCGCCGATTTGATGTCCGTATTTGTCGTTCACAAACTTGAAGTTGTCCAAGTCAAAATAGAGAACCCAGGTTTCGGTATTCGAACTCGGTTTTGGCAACGATTGCTGAACGAAGGTTTGAAACTGATGCCGATTGGCTATCTGGGTTAACTGATCATTTTCGGCCAAGAGTTTGGTTTGCTGGTAGGTGTTGTCTAGCTCTTGGTACATGTCATAAAAACGCTGTGATAGGCGGCCAAGCTCGTCACGAGTACCTAAGCGTTCAATGTTCTTACGTTGTTTTTTTTCGACTTGCTGTAGCTGTCGATCGAGCCGTGTTATTGGAGTAATCACAGTGCGAGACAGAAGCATGAGTAGCAGAGCGACAGTCACAAACGCAGACAGTGCAAATGACAAACTCAGCTTGTTCCAAATCGAATCGAGCTTGTTTTCCAACAGGAATTGCGCCGGGTCGACCGTGGCGTACAGTTCTGGTGCAAGCTTGACTGAGTGAGTAACATCATTTTCCAAAGAAACCGCTATGGATGTGAAGAACAAACTGGTTTGGTAGTCGAACTCTATTTGTTTTCTCAGTGCATTAAACTTGTCGAGAGAGACAGAGACAACAACAAAGAACACATCGTCGGGTTGATTGTTAACGGTTGGGAAAATCGCTTTTCTATCTACCTTGTCATAGTGAACCAACATCCCTTCGCCTTGGGAGTTTTGAATATAGTTGGTACTCGATGTTGTTAGGGTGTCTTGATAGTGCTGGTCAACGTACTCCAATATCTTACTGTCAATCTGAGTGCGTGAGTCGTTGCTATTATCCGCGTAGTAACGCAGTTTTCGATCACCATTAAGAAGTGCTAAACCTGTATAGCTTTCATCGTCATCTTGCAGAAAATGTATAGCTTCTCGAAGGTTACTGACCAGTTCAAGATCGCGAGATAGATTTTGGTCAGTGAGAAAATAACGCTTCACCATATCACTCTGGGTCAAGGTGTAAGAGTAGCTATTGAGGAACGAACGAGATTGGCGAAAGTATCCGGCTAGTTTTTCCATGTTCAGCTGAAGTGCGTTGTCTTCGCGTTTGATGAAACTGCTTTTTTGCGTCGAATAAATAATATAGCTAGAAGCCGCGGTACTGATCAGTATCACAGGGGCTATCAGTAGTAAGATTTTAGTACTTAGCTTCATAGTTAATAACAACACTATTTATAAATTAAGCGCATAAGTTTATGTTACTTAATGCTTACTCGCTATTAATTACACGTAGTTCGATGATTTCCTGTGAAGGGGGTAAGGTTTTGTCTTTATTGATAAAAAAAGCCACTAATGAGTTTTTGTTAGAAAGGCTCAAGCAGTGGAGGGAGTAAGCGTGCCGAATGTGCGAAACAAGTGAATTGTGTTTCAGGCTTGCTAGGGGACGTGTTCTTAGCTCGAATGGTGCTCGACTAGAGGGTGATTTAAGTATTTGGCCTACTGTAGGCCAAATACTTATGTTAGCTAAAAGCTGGTACTCGCTTTTAGCTATGACAACTTAACTTGAGTCGCTTTGATGTTCTCACTAGGGTAGCAACCCAACACCTTCAGGTGACGAGTAATAGCCGTTAGTTCCGTTATCGCCTGCTGCATATTATCTGAATCCAGATGCGCCTCTAAATCGACATAGAACATCTCTTCCCAAGGGTTACCCATGATAGGACGAGATTCCAGCTTGGTCATGTTGATGCCCAAGCGTTGCAGGATCAGTAGTGTTTCTACCAAAGAACCCGCCTCTTGAGATGTCGACATGATGAGCGTCGTTTTCGCTGGTATTTGAGTCGATACTTCAACAGGCTTACGCGCCACCACGATGAAACGAGTGTGGTTCTCTGTTTGGTTAGCAATGTTGCCCTGAATTGGCTGAAGCCCATAAAGTTTGCCGCTCGATGCATTACCAATAGCAGCTACGTCATTACCACCCAGTTCTTTAACCTTTTTCATTGCATCAGCGGTGCTTGCGCAAGACTCAAGGCTGACGCCCTTAAGGCGGCTCAAGAACTCACTGCATTGCTGATGCGGTTGTGGATGGGAATAGAGCGTTTTGATGTCTTCTAATCGGATATCACTTTTCGCTACTAGGCAGTGTTCGATTGGTTGAGAAAGCTCACCAACGATGTAAAGCGTTGTGTGTTGAAGTAGGTCATACACTTCGTTAATCGAACCTGAGCTGGTGTTCTCAATAGGTAGTACACCGTAGTCGGCATGGCCAGATTCTACCGTAGAGGCTACTTCTTTGAAGTGATTACAGTTTAACTCAATTAACTCCATATTCTTACGGCTGAAGTATTCGCGACTCGCAAGGTGAGAGTATGATCCCTTAGAACCTAAGAATGCAACGCGAGCCAATGGTTTGCGGCTTTGCGGGTTCGCTAGGTTTTGTAAATATGACTGCTGTAGTAAAACGGAATCTTCGATGATGGTGTGAAACAGCTTGGTAATGTACTGCGCATCAAGTTCGTATTTATCTTTGCCATTGTTGATCAGCTTAACTAATAGTTGTTGCTCTCGTACTGCATCACGAACTGGTTTTGATGTCTCTACTTTGCTTTTAGCGACTTCGATACTTAGCTTGCGACGCTCCGAAAGTAACTTCAGGAGTTCGTCGTCTAAATCATTAAGACGAAGGCGGATATCATCCAGTGAAATTGAGCGGTCAGTCATAAATGTGTCCTTATAAAAAAGCCTCCCTAGTGTGGGAGGCTTCTTGTTCGTTTTTGACTTGTTTTTCTAAAACGACTTAGCCTCCGATTTACGGAAGAAAAAAGAAGTCAAAAATAAACAAAGATTGAGTGTGCATAAAAAGTGTTTGTTTTATGAATGTTTAAACACAATAAGCAAGCGAGCTACGAGCGTCAAGCAAAAAAATAGCGCCCTGAGGCGCTATTTTTTAATCTGTTCTCTTTCCTTATTCTACTTCAGCTTCTAGCTCTTCGATTTCAGGCTTTTCAGCGCGGCGCGCTTCAGGTTTATGGCGTAGCTTGTTGAGTTGACGCTCTAGTTTTTGTTCTACTTCGTTGATAGCTACGTAGAGGTCGTCATGGATTGATGAAGCAACAAGTTGGCCTTTTGGTACGGTTAGAACCGCTTCAAATTTTTTCTTCTTGTTTGGTTCTTCGCTAAAGCTCGCTTGGCAGCCAATGATGTCTACTTGCCATTTATCCAGCTTTTTAAATTTGCTTTCTATGTGATCACGGATTGCAGAGGTAATGTCGATGTTTTTACCAGTGATGTTCATTTTCATAGAAGTTTTCCTCTGTTGTATCCCTCATGGGTTAACTTCAGATTACGACTTTTAGGAATAAAGAATGTGATCTAGATCTTGTTTTGATTGGGTGGGATAAGCATTAAAATCAAATGTGATCTCACGCAAGTCTTAGTATCTTTTTGGCGAAAAATGCTTGTTATCTCTATGAAAAACGATAACTTGGAGGCAAGGCTTCGCTAAAAATTAAACCAGTTTTTAGGGGCGTCTTACAGCTTATTGAAAGTGTTTGATTGAAATTTACTCAATAGTGTTTTGTGATGTAGATCTCGTGATATATAAGCTTTCTCTGAATTTGATAAGCAAAAGCCGCATAAGTTTTCTTATGCGGCTTTTGTGTTTTTAATTTGCCTTAGTGCCTTAGTGCCTTAGTGCCTTAGTGCCTTAGCTCCCCTGGCTCTTAGGGTTGAAGACAAACTAATCGTTGGTTTTTAGTAGTCTGGCTGTCCCATTTTCTCGGATAGCATTGATAGCTTGTAACTGCTTATAGATTACAAAGTAACGGTTGATGTTGGCGACATAGGTCACCGGTTCTTTGCTCACGTATTTGCGAGTGATGATTTCTACGTTTTTAAACCAGATATTTGGGTTGTAACCTTTCTGCTTGGCAATGCGCCTCATCTTTCTGATCTTAGCAGGACCAGCGTTGTAAGAAGCCAAAGTGAAGTAGATTTGGTTATCTGGCGTAATGGCAGGGTCGTCAAAATACCTGTCCTTAATGAAACGCATGTATTTCACACCTGCATGAATGTTGTTATCCACCTTATGTATGTTTTTGATGTTGACGTTTTTGTCTTTGGCGGTACTTGGCAACACCTGCATCACACCAATAGCTCCACGATGAGAAACTCTGCTTTGATCCAGTCCAGACTCTTGGAATCCTTGTGCAGACATCATCAAAGGGTCGAATTCGTATTGGCTCGAATACTTTTCAAAAACATCTGACAGCTTGGCCACTCGGTCTATTTTATTTGGGTTGAGTGCTCTACCTAACCAGCGAGTGTTGTCGATGTATTTCTGATAGATAACATTTCCAAGTAGGGTACCTGTTCGTGCAGTCTTGACGTATTTGTTTATCTCTTTTTTTAACTGAGGGCTGTTTTTTCTCAATGCCCACGCTATTTGGCCATTTTCACGTAACGGCAAATCATGATGTACTTGTATGTTTTCCATTACGTCAGTCCACAGCTTTGCTTTATGGCTGTCCAGAATTGTGCCCTGTATATAACCTTGGTTAACCAGCTCGATCAGCTCGTAGTCTTGCAGTGATTCTTCAATGAAGTGGACATGCAGTGGGGGTAAACCCAGTTCGTTAAGCTCTTTATTGACTCTTTGTACACTCTCGAAGTAACTCGAGCTTGCTCGGATCCACACCTCTTTGCCGCTCAATTGCTTGATTTCGGTGATAGGTTCGGCCTTTTTCCCTGTGATAATGAGTTCTTTACCATCTTTAATCATCGGATCTGAAAAATCGATGGTTCGTAGTCGTTTGTCGGTGATCGTTAGGTTAGCGACAGCGACATCACCATAGCCAGATTCTAAAGACGGAAGTAGATCATCTCGTTGCACGGGGATGATTTGAACATTGAGATAGGGATGTTTTTTACGAAGGCTTTTCTCAAAGTGGTAGAGCATTTCTGCCACGATGCCTTTTGGCTTACCATCCTCGATGTAATAGAAACCAAGATCGGCAGAAACTAAAACTCTAACCGTTCCTTTTGTTTTGAGCACATCCAAGTCGCCCATGTAAGGCTTATTGCTTAATGGGGACAGTTCTAATGCGTAGGATAATTGGCTAAATAGCGATATCCAGATAAATAATAACAACCTACTCACATCCACACTCCATGTTGATGTTTTGTTAAAAGTTATCTTCTGAAGATACCGTGTAATATGCGATTCATCAAGTTTGCGATATGCGGATAAAAAAAGCGCGCTAGTAAATTAGCGCGCTTTTTAGGTTGAGATGTCGGAAGTTGATTAAGGTAGTGGGTTTAATTCAATCAACTTTTCTGTTCTTAAAACAGCGTCATCTAGGCCGAGTTGTTGATAAGCTTTTAGCTGGATATCTAAAGACTTACGCGCAGCAATGGTGTCTGGGTAAGTTTTTTGCAGCTCTTGCGTTCTGTTGATCGCGGCAATCCAAGCTTCGCGGCGTAGGTAGAAATCAGCAGTTGCTAAGTCATACTCTGCTAGGCGGTTCTTAAGTGCGAACATGCGTTTTTGTGCATCTTCAGCGTATGGGCTTGCAGGGAAACGTTCTAACAGTCGTTTGAAATCAGCAAAAGCGAGTTTTACTGGTTCTGGATCTCGGTCACTACGGTCGATATTAAAAATATCGTGCATGAAGTTTCGGTCTTGCGCCATGTGCGTTAAGCCGCGCATGTAAAGAACCCAGTCTTGTTTCTCATGAGTTGGGTTCAAACGTAGGAAACGTGAAATGGTAGCAAGGCCAAGTGCCAAGTCATCATTTTTGTAGTAAGCGTAAATCAGATCGAGCTGTACTTGCTCAGAATAGGCGCCGAATGGGTAACGTGAGTCTAGGGCTTCTAGCTTTTCAATTGCTGAAAGCCAGCTACCGCTCTGCAGTGATTCTTGCGCGTCAGAGTAGAGAACCGATGGTGGTACATCTGGCACTATCTCTTCACTACTTGAACAACCAACCAAGAGTGATACGGCTAATAGACCCGATAAAGTAAGGTGTTTCATGTCAGGCGTCGATTCCTTGAATTAAATATTTCGTAAGCTTCCGTTACTTTCTAACCAGTAACAGATACAATGATGCAATTATTCTATTTTATCCATACTAATGGGTATTAGTCTCACGGTTTTTAAAAAAGTTCGATATGGCTCAGCAGATCACATTAACAGACACAGTAAAAAGCAGCCAGTTAGGTCAACGTTTAGACCAAGCTGTCGCTGAACTATTTACCGATTTTTCTCGCTCTCGCATTAAAGAGTGGCTTCTTGACGGCAAAATCCAAGTGGATGGCGAAGTTATTACTAAGCCGCGCGTTAAGGTTTTGGGCGGTGAAGAGATCATCTTGCAAGCTGAACTTGCAGATGAAGAGCGCTGGGAAGCACAAGATATTCCTCTAGACATTGTCTACGAAGATGATGACTTATTGGTTATCAATAAGCCTCGCGATCTGGTTGTACACCCAGGCGCAGGCACACCGGATGGAACCATACTAAACGCATTGCTTTTCCATTACCCACAGATTGCAGAAGTGCCTCGTGCAGGTATTGTGCACCGTCTTGATAAAGACACAACAGGCCTTATGGTTGTGGCTAAAACGGTTCCAGCTCAAACTCGTCTTGTGCGTGCTCTTGCTAAGCGTCGTATTACTCGTGAATATGAAGCAATTGCAATTGGCAAAATGACCGCTGGTGGTGTGGTAGAGAAAGGCATTAGCCGTCATGCAACTAAGCGTACCTTGATGGACGTAAATGAATTAGGAAAGCCAGCGGTAACTCACTACCGTGTTGCTGAGCACTTCCGCGAACATACTCGTATTCGTCTACGTCTAGAAACAGGTCGTACTCACCAAATCCGTGTTCACATGTCATACCTTCAGCACCCGCTGCTAGGTGACGTTGCATACGGTGGCCGTGCTCGTATTCCAAAAGGTGCATCTGAAGAACTAACAACAATGATTCGTTCTTTTGACCGCCAAGCACTGCACGCAGTCATGCTTAAATTTGTTCACCCAATTACAGGTGAAGAAGTTGAGTTCCACGCTCCTGTGCCAAATGACATGGTTGTGATGGCTGAAGCGTTACGTGTTGATGCTCGCGAAAATAAAGAAGAAGACATTTAATATGTCGTTGATCATCCCTAACTGGAATGCACCCAATAACGTGAAGGCATTTGCGTCGACACGTGTAGGTGGCTTTTCTACTGGTGCGTATCAAGGATTAAACCTAGGTACGCATGTTGGGGATGATGCTTCGCTTGTTGAAAACAACAGAGCATGGCTCAAGCAACACGCTAATATGCCTGCAGATCCGGTATGGCTAAATCAAACTCACTCAACAGATGTCGTTACGGTTTTACAACCTACGGCAGATATTCTTGATGCTGACGGTGCATTTACCGCAGCTAAAGGTGTTGTTTGTTCTGCGATGACAGCCGATTGCTTACCTGTAATTCTTACTGATACCAAAGGCACTCAAGTTGCTGCAGTTCATGCTGGTTGGCGTGGTCTTGCTGGTGGCATTCTTGAAAATGCCGTCGCAAAGTTTTCAAACCTAGATTCAGAGAATAAGATCATTGCTTGGCTTGGTCCGGCAATAGGCAATCAAGCCTTTGAAGTAGGCGATGATGTGTTGGAAGCTTTCGTTAGTTTTGACCCTCAAGCTAAGCTCGCATTTGAAGCCAAAGCTGAACCAGGCAAATGGCTAGCGAATATGTCTCAGCTTGCAACGCAACGACTGAACAAAGTTGGTGTCACTTCTGTTACAGACTCCAATCTATGTACCTTCGCTGATGCGGATGCGTTCTATTCTTATCGTCGTGATGGTATTACTGGGCGCCAAGCTACTTTTATTTGGTTAGAGTAACCTTTAGCTAGTGCAACTAGTTATCCAGTTAGTTTATATTTTTATATCAGCTCTATTCTTCATTCTTATCCCTTGAAAATCCGCGTTACCGTATCCATCTTCTAACCATAAGATAAACATATCTAAGAGTAGGAAGGTTGGCATGCGTCTCGATCGATTCACTAGTAAATTCCAAATTGCGATATCTGATGCTCAGTCGCTCGCATTAGGTCGTGATCACCAATATATAGAACCTGTGCATCTAATGGTGTCTTTGCTTAATCAAGATGGTAGTGCAATTCGTCCATTGCTCACCATGCTGAATATTGATGTGGTTCAATTGCGTTCTAAATTGAGCGAAATATTAGACCGAGTGCCTAAAGTAAGTGGTATCGGTGGTGACGTTCAGCTATCGAATGCGATGGGAACGCTGTTTAACCTATGTGATAAGGTCGCGCAAAAGCGTCAAGACAGTTACATATCTTCAGAAGTATTCCTACTGGCTGCTATTGAAGACAAAGGTCCTTTAGGAAACCTACTTAAAGAACTAGGTCTCACCGAGCAAAAATTATCTCAAGCTATTGAACAAGTTCGCGGTGGTCAGAAGGTCGATGACCCGAATGCGGAAGACAGACGCCAAGCACTAGAGAAGTTCACCATTGATCTGACCGAAAGAGCAGAGCAAGGCAAGCTGGATCCGGTAATTGGCCGAGACGACGAAATCCGTCGCACGATCCAAGTACTTCAACGCCGCACTAAGAACAACCCCGTCATTATCGGTGAACCAGGTGTCGGTAAAACAGCGATAGTCGAAGGTTTAGCACAGCGTATTATCAATAATGAAGTACCTGAAGGCTTGAGAGGCCGACGTGTACTTTCGTTAGATATGGGCTCTTTGATTGCCGGCGCTAAATATCGTGGTGAATTTGAAGAACGTTTAAAATCAGTTCTTAACGAATTGTCGAAAGAAGAGGGCAACATCATTCTCTTCATCGATGAAATTCACACCATGGTTGGTGCGGGCAAAGGTGAAGGCTCTATGGATGCGGGTAATATGCTGAAACCAGCGTTGGCTCGTGGTGAACTTCACTGTGTAGGTGCAACCACACTCGATGAATACCGCCAGCATATAGAGAAAGATCCTGCGTTAGAGCGTCGATTCCAAAAAGTGATAGTCGATGAGCCAACTGTGGAAGACACGGTTGCTATTCTTCGTGGTTTGAAAGAGCGCTATGAACTTCACCATCATGTAGAAATTACCGACCCTGCGATTGTCGCGGCGGCAACCTTATCCCATCGATACGTTTCTGATCGCCAATTGCCGGATAAGGCGATTGATCTGATTGATGAAGCGGCTTCGAGTATCCGTATGCAGATCGACTCAAAACCTGAGTCGCTAGATAAGCTCGAGCGTAAAATCATTCAATTGAAGATCGAGCAGCAAGCTCTTACCAATGAAAATGATGAAGCCAGTGAAAAACGCCTTCGAACATTACAAGAAGAGCTTTCTGACAAAGAACGCGATTTCGCAGAGCTTGAAGAAGTGTGGAATGCAGAGAAAGCCGCGCTTTCTGGCACGCAACACATCAAGTCAGAGCTAGAACAAGCTCGTATGGATATGGATTTTGCGAGACGTGCTGGTGATCTTAATCGAATGTCTGAATTGCAATACGGTCGAATCCCAGAATTAGAGAAGCAGTTAGATCTTGCGACTCAAGCTGAAATGCAAGAAATGACGCTGTTGCGTAATAAGGTCACCGATGCGGAAATTGCAGATGTGCTATCGAAGCAAACAGGTATCCCTGTTTCTAAAATGCTAGAAGCTGAGAAAGAGAAGCTTCTTAAAATGGAAGGTGTTCTGCATAACCGTGTGATTGGCCAAGCGGAAGCAGTCGAAGTGGTATCGAACGCGATTCGTCGTAGCCGTGCTGGTTTATCTGATCCTAACAAGCCGATTGGCTCTTTTTTATTCCTTGGCCCAACTGGCGTTGGTAAAACTGAGTTGTGTAAAACACTCGCGAACTTCATGTTTGATAGTGACGATGCAATGGTGCGTATCGACATGTCTGAGTTTATGGAGAAACACTCTGTTGCTCGTTTGGTTGGTGCTCCTCCGGGTTACGTTGGATATGAAGAAGGTGGCTACTTAACAGAAGCGGTACGTCGCAAGCCTTACTCAGTGATTTTGCTCGATGAAGTAGAGAAAGCGCATCCGGATGTTTTCAATATCTTATTGCAGGTGCTTGATGATGGACGCTTAACCGATGGACAAGGTCGTACAGTCGATTTTAGAAACACGGTAGTGATCATGACATCCAACCTTGGCTCTTCGAGAATTCAAGAGAACTTCAATACGCTCGACTACCAAGGAATAAAGAATGAAGTGATGGAAGTGGTAGGTAAACATTTCCGTCCTGAGTTTTTGAACCGAGTTGATGAAAGCGTGGTGTTCCATCCATTGGGTCAAGAGCACATTCAGTCGATAGCCGCTATTCAGCTTGAGCACCTTAAGAAGCGCATGGAAGACAATGGTTATGAGCTTGAAGTCTCGGATAAAGCACTCAAGTTAATTTCTCAAGTTGGTTTTGATCCAGTATATGGCGCGAGACCTTTGAAAAGAGCGATTCAACAAAGTGTCGAGAACCCGTTAGCGAAAGCGATATTGGCAGGAAAAATTAATCCAGATAAGAAAGTACAGCTATTAGTAAACAACGACCGCATTATTGCTCACCAATAGTTGAAGTAAGAACTGTAGGTACGATTGGCCGAAATTAAGGCTTAATCGTACCTATTTTGAACGCTTTGTGTGAATAGTGTTCGAACGGTCGCCGGTGGCGGTTTTTTTTTGTTTTTGGCCTTGTGCAAAGGATTGTTCTCTCTATAATGTGCCTCCGTTGCCAAGGATAACCAAGCGGTTTGAACTGAGTAACAAGACGGTGATAAGCATTTAAGATGCTTTGAAAAATTAGCTGGAAAAAGTGTTTGACACTGGAATCCAATCCGCTAGAATGGCCGTCCACTTCGAGAGGCTCCTTACTAAAAGGAACGCTCAACAAGTAAAGCTCTTTAACAATTTAAACCTATCAATCTGTGTGGGCACTCGTTGATGAATATCAAAACGTTATTACTTAGGTAATGACAGTTACTTCGGTAACAAACTTGATTTCAATGAACTGAGTGACCAATACGTTTAACTACTTGTAGTTAATCGGCACAGTCAATTCATTACCATTCTGTTGGAATGGTAATAACTTTAAAATTACATAGTAGTTTTGAAGTCAGTATTCGTTGAGTCACACCTATTAATTTAGGTAATCAAAACTTTAAATTGAAGAGTTTGATCA